>CAZTNB010000006.1:0-32527 GCA_964614825.1 uncultured Gammaproteobacteria bacterium | reverse complement strand
ACAAGGGCGAGTTCCGCCTCGAGGTGGGCTACCAGGTGCTGTATTCGAGCACCTGTCCGTGCTCGGCGGCACTGGCGCGGCAGCTGATCCAGGAGCGCTTTGCCGCCAGCTTCGATGCCGGCCGGCCGCTGGACCACGCGCAGGTGCTGGCCTGGCTGGGCAGCGAGGACGGGATCTGCGCCACCCCGCACTCGCAGCGCAGCGCGGCCGAGGTCAAGGTGCGCGTGGTGCCGTCGTTCTCCAGCTTCCCGCTGGTGGAACTGATCGACCGCGCGGAGCATGCGCTCAAGACCCCGGTGCAGGCCGCGGTCAAGCGCGTCGACGAGCAGGCCTTCGCGCTGCTCAACGGCGCCAACCTGATGTTCTGCGAGGACGCCGCGCGGCGCCTGCAGCAGGCGCTGGACGCCGACGAGCGCGTCGCCGATTTCTGGGTCCGCGCCTCGCACTACGAGAGCCTGCATCCGCACAATGCCGTCGCGGTGGCGACCAAGGGCGTGGCGGGCGGCTATACCGCCGGGCTCGACTCGATGGGCCACCTCGGCCGGCAGGCCTGAAGCCGGCAGAGCTTCCCTAGGGCGGCGGCTGCACCACGAGGCCGGGGTCGAGGCGCACCTCGAACCAGTTCATGCCCCAGTGCAGGTGCGGGCCGCTGGCGCGGCCGGTCATGCCGACGGCGCCGAAGCGCTGGCCCTGCGCGACGCGTTCGCCCGCCTTCACGTCGACCCGGCTCAGGTGGATGAAGGTCGACGACAGGCCGTGGCCGTGGTCGATCACCACCGTGCCGCCGGTGAGGTAGAGGTCGGGCTCGGCGAAGGTCACGAGTCCGGCGGCCGGCGCCAGCGCCGGCGTGCCGGTGGCGGCGGCGATGTCGAGGCCGTAGTGCGGGTCCTTCGGCGTGCCATTGAGGATCCGCTGGCTGCCGTACACGCCGCTGATGCGGCCCCGCGCCGGCCACGCGAAGCCGGAGCGGTAATCCTCGCGCGGGTCGTCGCGCTCGCGCGCCTGCGCGACCCGCGCCTGCTCGCGCGCGATGCGCGCCGCGATCGCCGGCGCGGGCGTCACCGTCGATTGCGGCACGCCGTCGACGCGTTCGACGCGCCATTGGCGCGGCGTCACGGCCAGCGCGTGCGTCCGCACCCGGCCGGCGGCGTCGCGCAGCGTGAGGGTGAGCGGCGTGGGCGCATCGCGGCCCACGCCGAACAGGAAGCCGCCGTCGGCGGCGAGGCGTAGCGCGCGGCCGGCGACTTCCACCGTGCAACCCGGGTCGACGCGCCCGACCACCAGCCCGCCCTGCGGCACGGCGGCGGGCAGGTCGGGCGCGCAGGCAAGCGCCGCGCCGGACCCGGCCGCCAGCAGCAGGGCCGCCAGCGCGGCACCGCGGCGCATCAGTCGCGCCCGCGCGCCAGCGACAGGCGCTGCCCGAGCACGGAATCGTCGAGCTTCGCGCCGTCCCAGGCCAGGTGGCCATTGACCCAGGTGGCGGCGACGCGGCTGCGGAAGGTGTAGCCCTCGAACGGGGCCCAGCCGCACTTGGACAGCACGTCCTCGCGCCGGCACAGCTGCGGCGCGTCGAGGTCGACCAGGGCGAGGTCGGCGTGGTAGCCCTCGCGCAGGTAGCCGCGCTCGCCGACCCCGAACAGGATGGCCGGCGCGTGGCAGAAGCGCTCGACCACGGTCTCCAGCGCCAGCTGGCCGTCGTGCACGCGCTCGAGCGCGCACTGCAGCGCGTGCTGCACCAGCGGCAGGCCGGACGGCGCCTGCTCGTAGGGCAGTTCCTTCTCGGCCAGGGTGTGCGGCGCGTGGTCGGTGGCGAGCACCGCCAGGCGGCCGTCGGCGAGGCCGCGCACGATCGCTTCGCGGTCGCGCTCGAACTTGATCGCCGGGTTGCACTTGATGAAGTTGCCCTTGCTGGCGTAGTCGCGCGCGTCGAAGTGCAGGAAGTGCACGCAGGTCTCGGCGGTGATGCGGCGCTGGGCCAGCGGGCCCAGCGGGAACAACTCGACCTCGTCGGCGGTGCTGACGTGCAGCACGTGCAGGCGCGCGTCGTGGCGGCGCGCCAGCTCGATCGCGAGCCGGGTCGACTTGACGCAGCCCTCGGCGCTGCGGATCCAGGGGTGCCGCTCCGCGGTGAGCGTGCCGCCCCGCGCCCGCTCCGCGGCGAGGTTGGCGTCCATGGTCGCCTGGTCCTCGCAGTGCGTGATCAGCAGCGCCGGCGCGTCGCGGAAGATGGCGTCGAGGGTGACCGGGTCGTCGACCAGCATGTTGCCGGTGGACGCGCCCATGAAGACCTTGATCCCGCAGGCGAGTCCGCGCGGCAGGCTGCGCAGCACGTCGAGGTTGTCGTTGGTCGCGCCGAGGTAGAAGGCGTAGTTGGCCAGCGAGCGCCGCGCCGCGCGCGCGTACTTGTCGTGCAGCGCGTCGAGGGTGATCGTCTGCGGCCTGGTGTTGGGCATCTCCATGAAGCTGGTGATGCCGCCGGCCACCGCCGCGCGCGATTCGGTCGCGATGTCGCCCTTGTGCTCGAGGCCGGGTTCGCGGAAATGCACCTGGTCGTCGATCAGCCCCGGCAGGAGGGTGCGGCCGCGCGCGTCGTACACGCGCTCGCCCGGTCGCGCGGCGAGTCCGGGCGCGATCGACTCGATGCGCCCGCCGCGGATGCGCAGGTCGGCGTCCTGGCGCCGGCCTTCGTTGACGAGGCGCGCGTTGGTGACAAGCCAGTCGCTCATGGTTCCGTGTCCGCGGGAGGGGCCGGCGTGCGTCGCCAGGGGCGTGCCGGGAATGTATCAGGGACCGGGTCGAAACCGCCCTCGGCCAGCGGCTGGCAGCGGCCGATGCGGAACAGCGCCAGCGCGCCGCCGCGCAGCACGCCGTAGCGGTCGAGCGCCTCGACCGCGTAGTGCGAGCAGCTCGGATGGAATCGGCAACGCGAGCCCAGCAGCGGGCTGATCACGCGCTGATAGGCGCGTACCAGCCTGATCGCCGCGGCACGCGGAATACGTGACAGCGCGATGATGGCGTAGCCCGAATTGTGCGCCCCCGATCGGTTGCCGCCGGGGGGTGCTTAAGCTATAACACGCGGCCGCTCGGCCACAACCCGGCGCGCGGAGACCCAATCTCCGCCTCTCCGGGAGCGGCGCGAACGACGCGAAAGAGGATTGGTACGAGATGGCGAAGAACGCCGCGAGCAAGAAGAACGCCGCGCGCAAGGCCAGCAAGCCTGCGCAGAAATCCAGGCCGGCCGCGAAGGCCAAGGCCGCCGCCAAGCCGGTGCGCAAGCCCGCGCCCGCCAAGGGCAAGCCCGCGCGCAAGCCCGCGCCGGTGAAGTCCAGGGCGGCGGCGAAGAAGCCGCCCAAGCCGGTCGCCAAATCCAGGCCGGTCGCGAAGCCGGCAGCCAAGGCCAAGCCGGCACCGGCCGCGAAGGCCAAGCCGGCACCGGCGCCGAAGCCGGGCGCCAGGCCGGCCGCGAAGCCGGTCGCGAAGCCCGAGGCAAAACCCGCGGCAAAGCCCGCGGCAAAGCCCGCCGGCAAGCTGGCCACCGCGACACGGCCACCGGTGGTGATGCCGCCGACGCCGCCGTCGCCGCGCCCCACCGGTCCCAAGGCCGTGGCGGTGCCGGCCAGCAAGCCCAAGCCGATGCAGCGGCCGCTGCGCAAGCCGGGCGGCGTGCTCAAGAAGTCCGGCGATGCGCCGCGCACCGAACTGCCGCCCGGCTACCTGCCGTCGGCCAAGGAGCCCTACATGGGGCCCCTGCACCTGGAGTACTTCCGGCGCAAGCTGCTGCAGTGGCGCGTGGACCTGGTGGAGGAATCCAAGCAGACCATCGACAACCTGCGCGACGAAGTGCGCGACGTCGGCGACGAGGCCGAGCGCGCGACGCGCGAGACCGAGAACTCGCTGGAACTGCGCACCCGCGACCGCTATCGCAAGCTGATCAACAAGATCGACAAGGCGCTCAAGCGGATCGAGGACGGCGAGTACGGCTACTGCGAGGAAACCGGCGAAGAGATCGGCCTGGAGCGCCTCGAGGCGCGCCCGATCGCGACCCTGTGCCTGGACGCGCAGGAACGCTGGGAGCACCGGCAGAAGCAGATGGGCGACTGAGGGCCGCCCGCGGCGCCGTCGTGGTGAAGCGAAGCCCCGCGGATGCGGGGCTTCGTCGTTGTGGCGCCGGCCGGTCGCGGCGCGGCACGCGACCGGCGGGATCCGGCGCCGGCCCCGGTCGCGATTCCGCCGCGCCGCCGCAGTCGCGCGGTCAGGCGACCAGCGACAGGTCGCGCGCGGCGCCGGCGGGCCACAGCGGGACCTCGGCCGCGGCTTCGCCGTTGCGCGGGTCGAGGTGCGGCGCCAGCTGGTGGACGAACTCCTGGGCGAAGCGCGGCAGCACGCGGCCGGCGCCGTGCAGGATCCAGGTGGTGCAACGCGGGAACAGGTGCGCGGCGTCGAGCACCGCGAAGCGCTCGCGGTCCTGGCGGTCGAGCGCCATCGGCGCCAGCACGCCGACGCCGAGGCCGTCGGCGACGTAGGTCTTGAGCACGTCGCCGTCGAGCGCGGTGAGGGCGATGCGCGGGCTGAGGTCCTGCGCGGCGAAGGCGCGGCCCAGCGACGAGCCCCCGCCGGCGGCGCCCTCGTAGGTCACCAGCGGATAGGCCGCCAGCGCGGCCAGCGTCAGCAGCGCGGTCTCGCGCGCCAGCGGATGCGCGCGCGGCACCACCACCACGCGATCCCAGCGGTACGCCGGCAGCGCGGCGAGGTCGGCGGGCGGATCGCCCGAGGCGCTGATGATCACGAGGTCGAGCTGGCCGGCGCGCAGGCGCGAGAGCAGTTCCTCGGACGAGCCCGGCACCAGGCCGATGCCGACCTCGGGATAGACCGCGTGCAGCCGCGCCAGCACCGGCGGCAGCACGTAGCGGGCCTGGGTGTGCGTGGTGCCCACCTGCAGCGAGCCGCTGGCGGACTGGCGCAGGTGCGAGGCCAGGGCGCGTATGTTGCGCGCCTCGTCGAGGATGGTGCGCGCGCGCTCCAGCACCTGGGTGCCGGCCGGCGTGATGCCGACCAGGCTCTTGCCGCGGCGCAGGTACAGCTGCAGGCCGAGTTCGTCCTCGAGTTGCTTGAGTTGCTTCGACAGTCCCGGCTGCGTGGCGTGCACGCGCTGGGCGGCGAGCGTGATGTTGAGGTTGGCGTCGGCGATCGCGACGAGGTAGCGGAGCTGGTTGAGGGTCATGGCGTTCGAGGCGGCGATGGGCGTGGTCGAAGGGTGGCGGTCCGCGCAAGGCACGGGCGGCAACACATCGACGTACACATCGCGACCTCGCGCAGCTGCATGACGACGCTCCGGTTCGCATCGACGCCGCGGGACGGGCATCGATCCGCGACCGACGCTAGCGCAGCCGCATCGACATGTCCAACCAGCCTGCACCGATATGGCGCAGCGGCATATCGACCGTTCCAGCGGTCATTTCGCCGGCCCTTTCGCCCCCGCTAGCGTGGGCCATCGCCACCGTGACCCAGGCATGTCGCCTCCCTCGTACTACCCCGTGTTCCTCGACCTGCGCGGACGCGACGTGCTCGTGGTCGGCGCCGGCGCGGTGGCGGCGCGCAAGGTGGAGGGACTGCTCGATGCCGGCGCGCGCGTCCGCATCGTGGGCGCGCGGGTCGACGCGCGGCTGCGCGAGCGGATCGCGCGGGGCGAGGTGGTGCATGCCGCGCTGGCGTTCGAACCGGCGCTGCTGGACGGCGCCGCGTTCGCCATCGCGGCCACAGACGACGACGCGGTCAACGCGCGGGTCGGCGCGGCGGCGCGCGCCCGCGGCACCTGGGTCAACGTGGTCGACGACGCCGGGCGCTCGAGCGCGATCCTGCCGGCGCTGGTGCGGCGCGGGCCGCTGGCGATCGCGATCGGCACCGGCGGCGTGGCCCCGGCGCTGGCCGCGCGCCTGCGGGGCGAGATCGAGCGCGTGCTCGACGCCGGCTGGGGCGGGCTGGCGGAACTGGCGCAGCGCTTTCGCGCCTCGATCCGCCGCAGGCATCCGGACCTGGCGCAGCGGCGGCGCTTCTACGACTGGCTGATGGACGGTCCGGTGGCGGCCGCGGTGCGCGCCGCGCGCCCGGTCGCCGCCGAGGCCAGCCTGCGCCGTGCGCTGCGCGGCGCCGTGCCGGCGCCGTCCGGCTCGGTGGCCGTGGTCGGCGCCGGGCCGGGCGACCCCGGCCTGCTCACCCTGCACGCGCTGCGGCGAATGCAATCCGCCGACGTGGTCCTGCACGACCAGCTGGTGCCCGATGCGGTGCTGGCGCTGGCGCGCCGCGATGCCGAGCGCATCGCGGTCGGCAAGGAGGCCGGCGGGCATCGCGTGGAGCAGGAGCGCATCAACGAGCTGATGGTGGAGCGCGCGCGCGCCGGCCAGCGCGTGGTGCGGCTCAAGGGCGGCGATCCCTTCGTGTTCGGCCGCGGCGGCGAGGAGATCGCGCACCTGCGCGCGCATGGCGTGGATTACGAAGTGGTGCCGGGCATCACCGCGGCGCTGGGTTGCGCGGCCTACGCCGGCATCCCGCTGACCCATCGCGAGCTGGCGCAGTCGGTGGAACTGGTGACGGCGCACTGCAAGGAATCGCTCGACACGCTCGACTGGGCGCGCCTCGCGCGGGCGCGCCACACCGTGGTGTTCTACATGGGCGTGGCGCGCGCCGCGGCGCTGCAGGCGGCGCTGCTCGCGCACGGGCGCGATGGCGCCACGCCGGTGGCCTGGATCGAGCGCGGCACGCGCGCGGACCAGCGCGTGGTCGTTGCCACGCTGGCCTCGCTGGCCGCCGCCACAGCGGCTGCGGCGATCCGGTCGCCGGCCCTGCTGGTGGTGGGCGAGACCGCCGCGCTGGCCGGCTCGCTCGGCTGGTTCGGCGAATCCGGCGCCGCCGCGGCGCCGCCGGCGACGCCGGCCGCGGCGGCGGCCTGAATCGCCTCAGGCGAAGCGGTCCCAGCCGGCCTTCGGCTTGAAGCGCGGCCCGTACTTGGCCGCGAGCGCTTCGAGCCGGGCCTTGATCGGGCCCGCGCCGGTGTCGCGCACGTACTGGATGGGGCCGCCGCGGAACGGCGCGAAGCCGGTGCCGAAGATCACGCCGCCGTCGAGTTGCTCCTCGGTCGCCACCACGCCCTCGGATAGGCAGGCCACGGCCTCGTTGATCATCGGCAGCACCAGGCGGTCGGACAGGTCCTCGGGCGCGACGAAATCCTTCGGAACCTCGGGCTTCTGCGCCTTGCCGTCGACCCAGGCGTAGAGGCCCTGGCCATCCTTCTTGCCGCGCTTGCCGTTGGCCAGCATGGACTCCAGGCCCTTGGGGATCTCCAGCCCGAGGAAGGGCGCGAGGATCCGGCCGACCGAGGCCGCCACGTCCAGGCCCACGGTGTCGGCGAGTTCGATCGGACCCATGGGCATGCCGAATTTCTTCGCCGCCTTGTCGATCACCGGTCCGGGCACCCCCTCGCTCCAGGCGGTCATGGCCTCGAGCAGGTAGGGCATCAGGATCCGGTTGACCAGGAAGCCGGGCGACGGGGCCACCGGCACCGGCAGCTTGTCGATCGCGCGGGCGAAGGCCAGCAGGCGGCGCTCGACCTCGGGCGCGAGCGCCGGCTGGCGCACGATCTCGACCAGCGGCATCAGCGCCACCGGATTGAAGTAGTGCAGGCCCACGAAGCGCGACCGGTCGGCCAGCTTCTCCGCCAGCGTGGCCAGCGGGATGCTCGAGGTGTTGGTGGCCAGTATCGCGCCGGCCTTGAGCCGCGGCTCGAGGCTGGCGTAGAGCGCCTGCTTGGCCTCGACGTTCTCGAAGATGGCCTCGATCACCAGGTCGGCGTCCGCCACCCTGGCGCCCTCGACGTCGGCGACCAGGCGCGCCTTCGCCTCGCCGATCTTCGGCTCGGTCTTGAGGCGGCGCGCGTACAGCTCGGCCGCGCGGTCCAGCGCCGGCTGCACGTATTTCAGCTCGCGGTCCTGCAGGCTGACGCTGAAGCCGTGCAGCGCGCACCAGGCGGCGATGTCGCCGCCCATCACGCCGGCGCCGACCACGTGCACGTGGCGCACGCCATGCTCGCCCTTGCCGGCGGCCTTGAGCGCCTCCTGCAGGAAGAACACCCGCACCAGGTTGCGCGCGGTCGGCGTGGCCGCGAGCCTGGCCACCGAACGCGGTTCGGCGCGCAGCAGGGCGCGCACGCTGCCGCCGTGGCGGCGCCACATCTCGATCATCGCGAACGGCGCCGGATAGTGCTTGGGGTCGGCCTTGGCCGCGGTCTGGGCGCGGACCATCGGCGCCAGCACCTGGCGAGCCGGCCAGGTATTGCTGGCCCAGGCCAGCGCCCGCTGCGCCAGGGGGCGCGCCGGGCGCCGCGCCAGCAGCTTGCGCGCCGTGTCCAGCAGCTGCGCTTCCTCGCACACCGCGTCGACCAGGCCCATGGCCTTGGCGGCGCCGGCGCCCAGCGCGCGGCCGGTGAGCATCAGGTCGAAGGCCTTGGGCGCGCCGATGAGGTGCGGCAGGCGCGAACTGCCGCCCCAACCGGGCTGGATGCCGAGCTTGACCTCGGGCAGGCCGATGCGGGTCCGGGCGTCGCTGCTGGCGACGCGGAAGCGGCAGGCAAGGGCCAGTTCGGTGCCGCCACCCATGCAGGCGCCATGGATGGCCGCGACGGTGGGGCAGCGCAGGGCGGCCAGGGCGTCGAACACGCGGTGGCCGCGCTCGATCGATTCCAGCACCTGGCCCTTGGCCGCGAACTGCTCGAACTCGCGCAGGTCGGCGCCGACCACGAAGCTGGACGCCTTGCCGGAGCGGATGACCAGGCCCTTGGGGGGCTCGATCGCGACCCGCTCGACGATGCGCCCCAGTTCCTCCAGGACCTCGCGGCTGAGGCTGTTGGCCGACTCGCCGGCGCGGTCCAGGGTGAGCAGCAGGATGCCGTCGGCGCCGGCCTCGTGGCGCCAGTGGTGGAACCGTAGTCCCTCGAACATGCTGGAGTCCTCGCCGCGCTCGCCACCGGCCGCGAAGCCTAGCACCGCGTGTCGAGCTATGCTTCGGCCCACGAAGTTGTCGCAAGGCCATGTTCGGGCGATGGAAGTCGGGGCACCCAAGGTCGGTACGGGCGAGATCGCGTCGCTGTTCGTGACGCCGCAGCTGGTGGATCGCCTGGTCGGCAGTCCGCGCAACCTGCTGGCGATCGAGACCGCGCGCGGCGACGAGGTGCTGGCGCAGTTCCGCCAGTACGCGGTGCGCAGCGGCAGCTCGATCTACGCCTGGACCGAGGGCGAGGGCATCACCAGCCTGCGCGAGCGCGAGGTCAGCGTGCCGGGCTCGATCCGCCTTCCCGACGCGCTGCGCTACATCCAGTCCAGCCCGCAGTTCGGCGTCTACCTGTTCCTGCGCATGGGCGGCACGCTGCGCTTCTCGGCCGCGCGCAACCAGGTGCTGGCGCAGCTGCGCACCATCGGCCGCGGCAAGGGCGGCGGCAACGTGCGCAAGATCGTGCTGATCGACACCCGGGTCAGCTTCACCGAGGGCGTGGACGAGCTGATCGACCGCATCGTCGACGACCCGGGCGGCGGCCGCCGGCTGCGCCTGCGCGACGGCCGCTGGCTGGCCTGACATGGCTTCGGAGACGCTGCGCGGCGCGGTGCTGATCGTGGTGATGAACCGCGACGACCGGCGCGCGCTGTTCGAGACCCTCGACGTCTACGAGTTCGACGCGATCTACACCGCCAAGGATTTCGCCCAGGCGCACGCGTTCCTGCGCCAGGACCCGCGGCTGGACGCGGTGCTGCTGGAGTTCGCCGGCGACGCGCGCGAGGCGCTGGCGTTCCGCGCCGAGATCGCGCAGCTGCCGGACCGCAAGCTGCCGGTGATCGGCATCGCCTCGGCCGAGGACCTCGAGCGACGCTGGGGCTGGATGCACGCGCCCGACCTGGTGGCCGACTGGATCCGCACGCCGGTGATCGGCGCCGAGGCGCTGGCGCGCATCCAGCAGGTGCTGGCCGCGCAACGCGCGCCCGCCGCGCCGCCTGCCGCGGAGCCGGCGGCGGCGCCCGCGCCGCAAGCCGCGGTGCCGGCCGAAGCGGCGTTCGAGGGCCAGGACTACCACCTGGCCTTCGACGGCCATCCGGACGAACTGGTGCTGTCCTCGCTCGCCACCGGCCTCATCCTCGATGCCAACGCCGCGCTCGAACAGCGCACCGGCATCCCGCGCTCGCAACTGGTGGGCACGCCGTTCGACACCCTCGACCATACCCACGACGCCGCCGCGCGCGAGGCGCTGCGCCAGCGCCTGCGGCGCGAGGGCCGGGTGCGCTACCGCTGCCTGCGCGCGCGCGCCGACGGCTCGCGCTACTGGGTCGAGGCGCACGCGCGCCTGGTGGCGCGCGGCCACGACCTGCTGTGCCTGACCAGCTTCCGCGACGCCAGCGACGCGCAGGGCCTGGGCGAGGCGCTGCACGTGGCGGCGGCCATCGGCTGCCTGCGCGAGAACGAGACCATCCGCCGTGCCGCGCGCCTGCTGGCCGACTGGCTGCGCCCGGACCACCTGTGGGTGCTGGGCGCGCGGCCGGAGCAGGGCGGGGCCCACGAGCTGCTGCTGCACATCGCCGGCAGCGCCGGGATGAACACCGCCGCGGCCGCGGCCGCCGACTGGGGCGACCTGCTGCGGCGCCTGGAGTCGGGCGAGCCGGTGATCGTGGTCGAGTCGGCGCAGCGCGTGCTGGCGGCGGACCGCACGGTGGCGGCGCTGGGCCTGGCCGCGATCGCCGCGGTGCCGCTGCACGACGAGCGCCAGGACCCGGTGGGCGCGCTGGTGGTGGCGAGCACGCGGCCCTGGAACGGGGTCAGCGGCCTGCGCGAGGTGCTCGACGTGGCCGCCGGCCGCATGTCGATGGAGCTGGAGCTGGAGCGCGCGCGCGAGCAGGGCCGGGCCAAGGGCCTGCAGGATTCGCTCACCGGCATGCCCAACCGGCTGCTGTTCAACGACCGCCTCGAGACCACGATCAAGGAGGCTCAGCGCACCGGCGAGATGTTCGCCGTGCTGTTCGTCGACCTCGACCGCTTCAAGACCATCAACGACAGCCTCGGCCATGGCGTCGGCGACGAGGTGCTGGTGGCGGCGGCCAAGCGCCTGCGCGCGGCGGTGCGCGGCTCCGACACGGTGTCGCGCTATGCCGGCGACGAGTTCACCCTGATCCTGCGCCACATCGTCCAGCGCGACGACGTGCTGCGCATCGCCGAGAAGATCTGCCGCGTGCTGGAGGCGCCGCTGACCCTGTCCGACGGCCGCGAGCTGCACATCACCGCCAGCATCGGCATCAGCTTCTATCCGGACGACGCCAGCACCGCGGACAAGATGCTGCAGCACGCCGACGTCGCCATGTACAGCGCCAAGGGCATCGGCCGCAACACCTGGCAGGCCTACGTGGCGGTGCCGGAGGAATCGCACCAGCAGCGGCTGGCGCTGGAAGCCAAGCTGCGCCAGGCCGAACGCAACGGCGAGCTGCGCGTGTACTACCAGCCGCAGGTTTGCACCGAGACCGAGGACATCGTCGGCATGGAGGCGCTGATCCGCTGGGAGCACCCCGAGCTCGGCATGATCAGCCCCGGCTTCTTCATCCCGCTGGCGGAGGAGACCGGCCTGATCCTGTCGATCGGCGAGTGGGTGCTGCGCCAGGCGGTGCAGCAGGCGCGGGCCTGGCACCAGCGCTTCGAGCTGCCGCTGCGGATCAGCGTCAACCTCTCGCCGCTGCAGTTGCGCCAGCCCAATCTCGTCGAGGTGGTGCAGCGCGCGCTGACCGACTTCGGGCTCGAGGCCAAGTACCTCGAGCTCGAGGTCACCGAAAGCCTCAACGTGAAGTCGATCCCCAACCTGCTCGAGACCCTGCAGGCGATCCGCACCCTGGGCTGCCTGATCGCGATCGACGACTTCGGCACCGGGCAGTCGTCGCTGGACTACATCCGCCGCTTCCCGGCCGACCGGATCAAGATCGACCAGGTGTTCGTGCGCAACATCGGCGTCGACCCCGACGACGAGGCGATCGTGCGCGCCACCATCCACATGGCGCACAACCTCGGCCGCAGCGTGGTGGCCGAGGGGGTGGAGTACGAGGAACACCTGCTGTTCCTGCGCGAGCACGGCTGCGAGGACCTGCAGGGCTACCTGTTCTGCCGGCCGTTGCCGGCGGCCAGCTTCGAGAACATGCTGGCCGAGCGCGAGCGCCTGCTGGCGGCGAACGCCTGAGCCGGCGAACTTTTCCCGCCCGGCGCGGTCCCATGTGCGGCCCCCGAAGCCTGGACGGCGGCGGGGGCGGCGACACGACCGGGCCGGGCGACAGGGAGGCGCAAGGCCCGCATGGGCGACAACGAACTCGATCATGAGCTGGTGCGGCGCGTGCAGGCGGGCGACAAGGGCGCCTTCGACCTGCTCGTGCGCAAGTACCAGCACAAGCTGGCGAGCGTGATTTCGCGCTACGTCGGCGATTGGGCCGAGTGCCAGGACGTGGCGCAGGAAGCGTTCGTGCGCGCCTATCGCGCGATCGGGAACTTTCGCGGCGACAGCGCCTTCTATACGTGGCTGTACAAGATCGCGATCAACACGGCCAAGAACTGGCTGGTCTCGCAGGGACGCCGGCCGCCGACCGAGGACGTGCAGATCGAGGATGCGGTGCACCTGGACGCGGCGGTCCGGCTCAAGGACGGCTCCACGCCCGAACGCGAGCTGCTGCGCCAGGAGATCGAACAGACGGTGACCCGGGCCGTGGACGCGCTGCCGGACGACCTGCGACAGGCGATCACCCTCCGCGAGGTGGATGGCCTGAGCTACGAGGAGATCGCGGAGACGATGAACTGCCCGATCGGCACCGTGCGTTCGCGCATCTTCCGCGCCCGCGAGGCGATCGACGAGCAGCTACGCCCCCTACTCAACGAAACCGACGCCTGATGAGCACCACCGATCCCAAACTGGAAACGCTGTCCGCGCTGGCCGATGGCGAGCTGGGCCGCGACGAACTGCGCTTCGTGCTGCGCGGCGTCGCCGCCGACGGCGCGCTGCGGCGGCGCTGGGCCCGCTGGCACGTGGCGCGGGCCTGCCTGGTGCGCCAGCCGGCGCTGCTGGTCGACGCGCGCTTCGCCGATGCGGTGATGGCCCGGATCGAGGGCGAGGCCCGGCCGGCGGTGGCGTCGCGCTGGCTGCGGCCCGCGCTGGGCGCGGCGGTCGCCGCCGGCGTCGCCGCGCTGGCCCTGTACGCGATCCAGCCGGTGACGGCGCCGTTGGCGCCGGTCGCCACCCTGGCCCAGACCTCGTCCTTGCGCGCCGACGATCTCGCCACCCCGATCGTGGCCCAGCCGGTGGTCGACCTGGGGCCGGTGCTGCCGATGGCGGCCACGGTGGACCCGCAGTTCGAGAGCTACCTGCTGCGCCATGGCGGCGCGGCGACGGGCGCCGCCCGCGGCGGCTTCGTGCCCTACGTCTACGTGGTCGCCGGACCCGGCCAGGTCCGCCAGGCGACGCCGGCGACCGCCACCGTCGCGCACTGATGCACCCGGCGCGCGTGTTGGCGGGTGCCGCCTGGGCCCTGTGCGCCGCGTTCGCGGCGCGCGCGGCCGACGATCCCGCCAGCCTGCTGCAGCGCGCGGCCGACGCCTTCGCGAACCTGCAGTACCAGGGCACCTTCGTCTACCTGCACGACGGTCGCCTCGACGCCATGCGCGTCACCCGCAGCGTCGGGCCCGAAGGCAGCGTCGAGCGCCTGGTGGCGCTGACCGGCGAGCGCCGTGAACTGGTCCGCGATGCCAGCGGCACCCGCTGCACGGTCGGCGGCGGCGCGATGACCGTGGCCGAGACCGGGCGCGTCGCCCTGCCGATGCCCGACCTGCGCCGGCTGGCCGGCCCCGATTCCCCCTATGCGATGGCGGTGGTGGGGCGCGACCGCGTCGCCGGCCACGAGGCCCTGGTGCTGGACGCGCGGCCGCGCGACGCCGACCGCTACGGGTACCGGCTGTGGATCGAGCCGCAGAGCGGCATGACCCTGGGTTCGACCCTGGTGGGGCCGGACAACGCCGCGGTGGAACAGATCATGTTCGTCGACCTGGTGCTGCAGGCGCCACCCGCGGCCCCCGCGGCCCCCGTGCAGGGTCCGGTGGCCACGGTCGAAGCCCCGCCCGCGGCGGACGCCTGGCGCGTGTCCGCGCTGCCGGAGGGCTTCCGCCTGGTCGGTCGCGCGGCGGACTCCGCGCCCGGCGCGCAGCACCTGCTGTATTCGGACGGGCTGGCCAGCATCTCGGTCTACGTCGAGCCGCGCGCCGGCGCGCCCACCGGGCGCCACCAGCGCGGCGCCCTGAGCGTGTACGGGCGGGCCATGGACCAGCACCAGGTCGTCGTCGTGGGCGACGTGCCGCCGGCGACGGTCGAGCGCATCGCGCTGTCGGTGGCCGCTCCAGGTCAATGAGCGCCCGAGGCGCGGCCCTTGTGCCGCCGCCGGGGCGACCCCAAGCTAGACCGCTGGCGCCAATGCCGCCAGCGCAATTCCATTCCTGCCCAGGGTCGATCCCGATGCGTCCATCGAAGCTGTTGCCCGCCCTCGTCCTGGCCTTCGGTTGCGCGCTGGCCGCGCCGGCCAGCGCGGACCTGCCGGATTTCACCGTCCTGGTCGAGGCCAATGCGCCGGCGGTGGTGAACATCACCGCGCGCAAGTCCGGCGGCGACGCCGAGGACCTGTCCGAGCTCTACGGCGAGGACATGCCCGAGCTGTTCCGGCGCTTCTTCGGCGACCCCAACGCGCCGAACAACCCGCACCGCGGGCTGCGCGGCCGCGTGCCGGACAGCATCTCCGGCGGCTCGGGCTTCGTCATCTCCGCCGACGGCTACCTGCTCACCAACCACCACGTGGTGGACGGCGCCACCGAGGTGCTGGTGCGCTTCAAGGACCGGCGCGAGTTCAACGCCAAGGTGATCGGCTCCGACGCGGCCACCGACGTGGCGCTGCTCAAGGTCGAGGCGACCGACCTGCCGGTGCTGGCCCTGGGCGACTCCAAGTCGCTCAAGCCGGGCCAGTGGGTGGTGGCGATCGGCTCGCCCTTCGGCCTCGACTTCACCGTCACCGCCGGCATCGTCAGCGCGGTGGGCCGCACCATCAACCCGGACCAGCGCTACGTGCCGTTCATCCAGACCGACGTCGCGATCAACCGCGGCAATTCCGGCGGCCCGTTGTTCAACCTGCAGGGCCAGGTGGTGGGGATCAACTCGCAGATCTTCTCCAACACCGGCGGCTCGATCGGCGTGTCCTTCGCGATCCCGATCGAGGTGGCGCGCTCGGTGGCCGAGCAGCTGCGGACCAAGGGCAAGGTCAGCCGCGGCTCGATCGGCGTGCAGATCCAGCGCGTCGACCGCGACGCCGCCGAGGCCCTGGGCCTGGCGAAGATCGGCGGCGCGCTGGTCGCGCAGGTGGTGCCGGGCTCGGCCGCGGAGCGGGCCGGGGTCAAGGTGCAGGACGTGATCCTGGCCTGGAACGGCGCCGAAGTCGCCGATTCGAACGAACTGCCGCCGCTGGTGGGCGCCACCGCGCCCGGTTCGCGCGCCACGCTGCGCGTCTGGCGCGACGGCAAGACCCTGGACCTCCCGGTCACGGTCGGCGAGCTGCCGGCCGAGGACGGCGCGCCCCGGCCGGCCGCCCCGGACAAGGCCGCGGCGACCAATCCGCTGGGCATCGCGGTGCGCGACCTCGGCGCCGAGGAGCGGGACGAACTGGGCCTGGGCGCCGACGAGGGCGTGCTGGTCGAGGACGTCACCGGCGAAGTGGCGGCGCGGGCCGGCCTGCAGCCCGGCGACGTGATCCTCATGGTCGGGCGGGTGCGCGTGGGCACCGCGGCGGCCTTCCAGGCCCAGGCCAGCGCCGCCAAGCCGGGCCAGTCGGTGATGCTGCTGGTGCGGCGCGGCGAGGCCAGCAGCTTCCTGGCGCTGCGCCTGCCGCCGGCGGATTGAGCGCGCGCGCGGCCGGGCGGTGCGCGCCGCCCGGCCCCCTGCGGCCGCCGGCGGAGCGGCCCGGCGGCCGATCTGCGATAATCCCCGTCTTTTGACGACGGCGGCCCGCAGCGGGCCGCCGCGCCGGCCCCGTCCATGGACCACATCCGCAACTTCTCCATCATCGCCCACGTGGACCACGGCAAGTCCACGCTCGCCGACCGCATCATCCAGATCTGCGGCGGCCTCGAGGCGCGCGAGATGGAGGACCAGGTGCTGGACTCCAACCCGATCGAGCGCGAGCGCGGCATCACGATCAAGGCGCAGAGCGTGTCGCTGCCGTACACGGCGCTGGACGGGCGCACGTACATGCTCAACTTCATCGACACGCCCGGCCACGTCGACTTCTCCTACGAGGTGAGCCGCTCGCTGGCCGCCTGCGAGGGCGCGCTGCTGGTGGTCGACGCGGCGCAGGGCGTCGAGGCGCAGTCGGTCGCCAACTGCTACACCGCGGTCGAGATGGGCCTGGAGGTGATCCCGGTCCTCAACAAGATCGACCTGCCGACCGCCGATCCGCCCAAGGTCAAGAAGGAGATCGAGGCGGTCATCGGCATCGACGCCACCGACGCGATCGAGATCAGCGCCAAGACCGGCCTCAACGTGCGCGCGGTGCTGGAGGCGATCGTGGCGCGGATCCCGCCGCCCAAGCCGCGCGACACCGAGCGCCTGCAGGCGCTGATCATCGATTCCTGGTTCGACAACTACCTCGGCGTGGTCTCGCTGGTGCGGGTCATGCAGGGCGAGATCAAGCGCAAGGACAAGATCCTGGTGATGTCGACCGGGCGCGCGCACGAGGTCGACCAGGTCGGCGTGTTCACGCCCAAGCGCCTGCTGAAGGAGCGCCTGGGCCCGGGCGAGGTCGGCTTCGTGTGCGCCTCGATCAAGGAAGTCCACGGCGCGCCGGTCGGCGACACCATCACCCTGGCGGGCAACCCGGCCGCCGAGGCGCTGCCGGGCTTCCAGGAGGTGCAGCCGCGGGTCTTCGCCGGCCTGTTCCCGGTGGTGGCCGAC
The DNA here is from genome assembly GCA_964614825.1 of uncultured Gammaproteobacteria bacterium. Taxonomy (GTDB): domain Bacteria; phylum Pseudomonadota; class Gammaproteobacteria; order Xanthomonadales; family Ahniellaceae; genus JAGOEZ01. Next base: position 15,489 of record CAZTNB010000006.1, on the reverse strand, counting down.
GACTACACGGCGCTGCGCGAGGCGCTGGACAAGCTCAAGCTCAACGACGCCGCGCTGCGCTTCGACCCCGAGAACTCCGAGGCGATGGGCTTCGGCTTCCGCTGCGGCTTCCTCGGCCTGCTGCACATGGACATCGTGCAGGAACGCCTGGAGCGCGAGTACGACCTCGACCTGGTGACCACGGCGCCGACCGTGGTCTACGAGGTGGTCGAGGTCGACGGCACCGTGACCGCGCTCGAGAACCCGTCGAAGCTGCCCAATGTCTCGCGCATCGAGGAGATCCGCGAGCCGATCATCCTCGCCAACATCCTCACGCCGCCGGACCACATCGGCAGCGTGATCAAGCTGTGCGAGGAGAAGCGCGGCGTGCAGCGCTCGATCCAGTACCTCGGCAGCCAGGTCCAGATCAGCTACGAGCTGCCGCTGGCCGAGGTGGTGCTGGACTTCTTCGACCGCTTGAAGAGCGTGAGCCGCGGCTACGCCTCGCTGGACTACCATTTCGTGCGCTTCGAGGCCGGCCCCTTCGTGCGCCTGGACATCCTGGTCAACGGCGACAGGGTCGATTCGCTGAGCCTGATCGTGCATCGCAGCCTTGCCGACCGGCGCGGCCGCGAGCTGGTCGAGAAGATGAAGGAGCTGATCCCGCGCCAGCAGTTCGACGTCGCGATCCAGGCCGCGGTAGGGGCGCAGATCATCGCCCGCTCCACGGTCAAGGCGCTGCGCAAGAACGTGCTGGCCAAGTGCTACGGCGGCGACGTCTCGCGCAAGCGCAAGCTGCTGGAGAAGCAGAAGGAAGGCAAGAAGCGCATGAAGCAGATCGGCCGCGTCGAGATCCCGCAGGAAGCGTTCCTGGCGGTGCTGCAGCTCAACGAAAAGTGAGGCGCCGGCACTGCCGGCGCGCGAGGGCAACGGATGGGCAACCTGGACCTGGATTTCGCCGCCCTGCTGGTGGCGCTGACGGCCTTCACCGGCATCGTGTGGGCGATCGACCACTGGCTGTTCCGGCCGCGCCGGCTCAAGGCGCATGGCGAGGCCGCCAAGGAGCCGGTGCTGGTCGAGTACTGCCGCTCGTTCTTCCCGGTGATCTTCCTGGTGCTGGGCGTGCGCTCGTTCCTGGCCGAGCCGTTCCGCATCCCGTCGAGCTCGATGATGCCGACCCTGCTGATCGGCGACTTCATCCTGGTGAACAAGTACGCCTACGGCCTGCGCATCCCGGTGACCAATGCCAAGGTGCTGGCGGTGGGCGAGCCGGCGCGCGGCGACGTGATCGTGTTCCGCTACCCGGGCATGGGTCCCGACGATCCGGCCAAGGGCTCGGACTACATCAAGCGCGTGATCGGCCTGCCCGGCGACGAGATCGCCTATCGCGGCAAGGTGGTCTACGTGAACGGCCAGCCGGTGGCGCAGGAGGACCTGGGCGTCTACCAGGGCACCGGCGCCGGCCAGGACATGAGCGGCGCGGCGCTCAAGCGCGAGGCCCTGCCGCAGGCGCCGCACGAGATCCTGCAGCGGCCCGGCAACGGCTTCTTCCCGCCGCGCGAGGGCTCCTGGCAGGTGCCACCTGGCCACTATTTCGTTTTGGGCGATAATCGCGACAACAGCCAGGACAGCCGCTACTGGGGCTTCGTGCCCGAGGGCAACCTGGTCGGGCGGGCCTTCCTGATCTGGATGAACTGGGACGGCAAGAACGGCGGCGTCGACTTCAGCCGCATCGGCACTGTGATCAAATGAGGGAGCAGCCCGCGCGCGGCCGCGGGTCCCCCGGAGGCTATATGCGGAACCTGAACGCGCAACGCGGCATCACGCTGCTCGGCTTCCTGATGATCCTGATGATCGTCGGCTTCTTCGCCTTCCTGGTCATGCGCCTGTTCCCGGTCTATTCCGAGTACTACAGCGTGGTCTCGGCGATGAAGGGCGTGCAGGCCGAGCCCGGCGTCTCCACCTGGTCGGTGGAGAAGATCAAGGACTCGCTGGACCGCAAGATGTACATCAGCTACGTGACCTCGGTGAAGCCGCAGAACGTGCGCGTGATCCGCCAGGGCGGCGGCAACCAGCTCAACGTCAAGTACGAGGTGCGCGGCCCGCTGCTGTACAACCTCGAGTACATCGCCAGCTTCGACAAGACCGTCGACCTCACCCGCCAGGGCAGCGTCGACTGAAGGCCGCCGCCGCCAGCGCCGCCCCCGCCGTCACCGGCCCGGCCATGGGCAACGCGCCGCCGCGCCTGGCGCATGCGTTCCGCGATCCCGCGCTGCTGGAGACCGCGCTCACGCACCGCAGCGCCGGCCGCCGCAACAACGAGCGGCTGGAGTTCCTCGGCGACGCCGTGCTGGGCATGGTGGTGGGCGAGGAACTCTACCTGCGCTTCCCGCGCGCGACCGAGGGCGAGCTCACGCGCCTGCGCGCCGACCTGGTGCGCGAGGGCACGCTGGCCGAGCTGGCGCGCGCGATCGAACTCGGCGAGGCCATCCGCCTCGGGCCGGGCGAGTTGCGCAGCGGCGGCTTCCGCCGCGACTCGATCCTGGCCGACGCGTTCGAGGCGCTGGTCGGCGCCGTGTACCTCGACGGCGGCTGGGAGGCCGCGCGCGCGATGCTGCTGCCGTTGCTGGCGGCGCGGTTCGACGCGCTGGTCCCCGGGCGCGCGCCCAAGGACGCCAAGACCGAACTGCAGGAGCTGCTGCAGGGCCGTGGCCTGGCCTTGCCGGTCTACGAGCTGTCCGGCACCACCGGCGACGAGCACGACAAGACCTTCTTCGTGCGCTGCCGGGTGGCGGCGCTGGACGTGATCGCCGACGGCGAGGGCAGCAGCCGCCGCGCCGCCGAGACGCGGTCGGCGCAGCTCGCGCTGGCGCGCATCGCCGCGCTCGAAGGCACGGCCGGGGCATGAACGCGACAGCGCCCGCGCCCGCGGTGCCGTTCCGCTGCGGCCTGGTGGCGGTGGTGGGGCGCCCGAACGTGGGCAAGTCCACCCTGGTCAACGCCCTGGTCGGCTACAAGGTCAGCATCGTCGCGCCCAAGCCGCAAACCACGCGCCATCGCATCCTCGGCGTGCACAGCGTGCCGCACGGGCAGCTGGTGTTCGTCGACACGCCGGGCCTGCACGAGCCGACCGGGCGCGCGATCAACCGCTACCTCAACCGCACCGCGCGCGGCGCGCTGGGCGACGCCCACGCGATCGCGCTGGTGGTGGAGGCGGCGCGCTGGACCGCCGAGGACGACGCCGCGCTGTCGGCCTGCGCCGCCACCGGCCTGCCGATGGTGCTGGTGCTCAACAAGGTCGACCGGGTCAAGGACCGCGGCTCCCTGCTGCCGCGCCTGGCCGAACTCGCGCGCCGGCATCCGTTCGCGGCGATGGTGCCGGTCAGCGCGCTCAAGCGCGACGGCCTCGCGCGGCTCGAGCAGGCGCTGCTGGAACTGCTGCCGGAGGGCGAGCCGCTGTTCGAGGCCGACGCCGTCACCGATCGCAGCGAGCGCTTCATCGCCGCGGAACTGATCCGCGAGCAGGTGGTGCGCCAGTTGCACGACGAGCTGCCGTTCTCGAGCACCGTTTCGATCGACTCGTTCAAGACCGAGCGCGGCCTGCTGCGGATCATGGCCACCATCTGGGTCGAGCGCGACGGCCAGAAGGGCATCGTGGTCGGCAGCGGCGGCGCGCAGATCAAGTCCATCGGCACCGCGGCGCGCGTGTCGCTGGCCAGGCAGTTCGACCGCCGCGTGCACCTCGACCTGGTGGTGAAGGTGCGCGAGCACTGGTCCGACGACGAGGCGGCGCTGCGCCGCTTCGGCTACGTGGACTGAGCCGGCGGCCGCCGCATGGTGCGCATCGACGGCCAGCCGGCCTTCGTGCTGCACGACCGGCCGTATCGCGAGACCAGCCTGCTGCTCGAGGTGCTGACCCGCGACCACGGCCGCGTCGCCCTGGTCGCGCGCGGCGTGCGCAGCGCGCGGCCACGGATCCCGCGCGGCCTGCTCAAGCCGCTGGTCGCGCTGGAACTGGGCTGGAGCGGGCAGGGCGAACTGGGCACGCTGGGCGCCGCCGAGGCGGTCGGGCCGGGCCTGCGGCTGGCGGGGCAGGCGCTGTGGGCGGCGCTGTATCTCAACGAGTTGCTGGTGCGGCTGCTGGCGCGCAACGATCCGCACCCGGGCATCTACGAGCGCTATGCGCGGTGCCTGGTCGAGTTGGAGGCGGGCGCCGAACTGGCGTGGGCCCTGCGCCGCTTCGAGCGCGATGCGCTGGCCGAACTGGGCTACGGGCTGGAGCTCGAGGTCGATGCCGGCAGCGGGCGTGCGCTGGTGGCGGACGCGGCCTATTCCTACGATCCCGAGCGTGGACCGGTGGCCTGGGCGGCGCGGCCGCTGGCGCCCACGGTGCACGGCGCGGCCCTGCTGGCGCTGGCGGGCACGACGTGCCCGGAGCCGGTGTTGCTGGCGGAGTTGCGGCGGATGATGCGGGCCGTGCTGCGCCACCACCTGGGCGGCCGCGAGCTCAATGCCTGGCGCCTGCGCGCGCCATCCGGCGCCGCGCCCGCGGGCGCCGAGGGCGGCGCGGACTGACGCGCGCCCGCAGCCTCGGCGCGATGGCGACCCGACGGCGCCGCTCAGCGGCCGGTGTCCGTCGGGTCGTGCGCGGCGGCATCCGCCAGCGCCGCGCCGAGCGCGACGAGCGCCAGGTCCAGCCGCGCGCAGTCGCGTTCGAACCCGTCCAGGTCGGCGTCGCCCGGCCCGGGCAAGGCCGCGAGCAGGCCGGGCGCGCCGCAGAAGCGCGCCGCGGCGCGCAGCCGGTGCACCAGCGCGTCGAAGGCGGCACGGTCCGCCGCGCCCAGCGCCCGCGCGAGTTCGCGGCGATGGCCCGGCAACTCGTCGCGCAGCAACTGGCGCAGCCCGTCGAGGAGGTCGCGGCTGCCGCAGGCGGCCAGGCCCGCGGCGTCGTCGAGCAGCGGCTCGGGGTCGCGCGGACGCGGCGCCGGCTCGTGTCGCGCCGCGTCCGGCCCCGGCATTCGCAGGGCCAGCAGCTGCGCCAGCGTGGCGGGCGCGATCGGCTTCTCGAACGCGGCGTGGAATCCGGCCACCAGCAGGCCGGAACGGTCGCCCGGGCGCAGGTCGGCGCTGTGCGCGACCACCAGGCCCCCGGCCGAGGCGGCCTGCGGGTCGGCGCGCAGCGTGCGCAGCCAGCCGGCGGCGTCGGTGTCGGCCAGGCGCCGGTCCACCACCAGCAGGTCGTAGCGCCGCGCGCGGGCCAGTACATGCCCGCGCGCGCCGCTGTCGGCGAGATCGGCCTGCGCACCCAGTTCCTGCAGGACCTCGCGCAGGTAGCGGCGCGCCACCGGATCGTCGTCGACCACCAGCACGCGGGGGCTCGTCATGGGTGCGAGCGTGCCTGCGCCGGCGGCACGCTGCCAAGTCCTGGGTCAGAATAGGCATTCCCCTCCGACTCCCTTCCCGATGCAAAGTTACGAGCTCGACATCAGCGACCTCAGCCATGACGGTCGCGGCGTGGCCCGCCACGAAGGCAAGGCCGTGTTCGTGCACGGGGCCCTGCCGGGCGAGCGCGTGCGCGCGCAACGCACCGCGCGCCACCGGCAGTACGACGAGGCCAAGGTGGAGGAGGTGCTGGTGGCCAGCCCCGACCGGGTCGAGCCGCGCTGCGCGCACTTCGGCACCTGCGGCGGCTGCGCCCTGCAGCACCTCGCGCCGGCCGCGCAGGTCGCGGCCAAGGCCCGCACGCTGATGGAGAACCTCGAGCGCATCGGCCACGTGCGGCCGGCGCGCGAACTGGAACCGCTGGCGAGCGAACCGTGGGGCTACCGGCGTCGCGCGCGCCTGTCGGTCAAGCGGGTCGACCGGAAGGAGCGGGTGCTGGTCGGCTTCCGCGAGCACAACGGCCGCTATGTCGCCGACGTCGCCCGCTGCGAGGTGCTGCACCCGGCAGTGGGCGGGCGCATCGCCGAGCTGGCGACGCTGGTCGAGAGCCTGGACGCGCGGCGCGAGATCCCGCAGATCGAGGTCGCCGTGGGCGACGACCTCGCCGCGCTGGTGCTGCGCCACCTGGGACCGCTGTCGGAGGCGGATCGTGCCCGGCTGGTGGACTACGCGCGCGCCAGCGGCCTGGCCATCTACCTGCAGCCCGGCGGCATCGACAGCGTGCAGGCGCTGCATCCGCCCGACGCGGCGCTGTCGTTCCGGTTGCCGCGCCATCGGTTGGAGCTGGCGTTCCAGCCGCTCGATTTCGTCCAGGTCAATGCCTCGATGAACGCGCGCATGGTCGACCACGCGCTGGACCTGCTGCAGCCCGGACCCGGCGACCGCGTGCTGGACCTGTACTGCGGCCTGGGCAATTTCACCCTGCCGCTGGCGCGCCGCGCGGCGCGGGTGGTGGGCGTCGAGGGCGAGGCGGGGCTGGTGGCGCGGGCGCGCGACAACGCGGCGCGCAACGGCATCGACAACGTCGAGTACCACGCCGCCGACCTGTACGCCGACGGCCGCCATTCGGCCTGGGCCGTGCAGCACTACGACCTGCTGCTGCTGGACCCGCCGCGCGCCGGCGCCGACCAGGTGCTGGCCTACCTGCCGCGGCGCGAGGTGCGCCGCGTGGTCTACGTGTCCTGCCATCCGGCCAGCCTGGCGCGCGACGCCGGGCTGCTGGTGCACCAGCACGGCTACGTGCTCAGCGCCGCCGGGGTCATGGACATGTTCCCGCACACGGCGCACGTCGAGTCCATCGCCGTGTTCGACCGCCCCTGATCCCGGGGTGCCCGGGCACGGCCGGTCGCCTAGAATGCGGCCATGGGTGTCGAGATCGAACGCAAGTTCCTGCTGCGCGGCGAGGCCTGGCGCGCGCAGGCCGGCGATCGCACGCGGATGGTGCAGGGCTACCTGGGCGGGGAGTCGTGCTCGGTGCGGGTCCGGATCGAGGGCGCGGCGGCGTTCCTCAACATCAAGTCGCGCGAGGCCGGACCGCGCCGGACCGAGTTCGAGTACCCGCTGCCGCTGGCGGACGCGGAGTTCATGCTGCAGCGGTTCTGCCCGCAGCGGGTGGAGAAGTGGCGGCATCGCATCGAAGCTGCGCCGCACGTCTGGGAAATCGACGAGTTCCTGGGCGAGAATGCCGGCCTGGTGGTGGCCGAGATCGAGCTCGGGGCCGAGGACGAGCCGTTCGCGCGGCCCGACTGGCTCGGAGTCGAGGTCACCGACGAGACGCGCTACTACAACCTCAACCTGGCCGCGACGCCGTACTCGCGCTGGCCCGACAGGGACGCCGTGGCGTCCGGGGAGTGACATGCTGTTGATCGGATTGGCCGGCGCCGCGCTGGCGCCGGCGGAACGCGAATGGCTGCAGCACCCGGCGGTGTCCGGCGTGATCCTGTTCGCGCGCAACTTCGCCACGCGGGCGCAGGTCGCCGCCCTGATCGAGGCCGTGCGCGAGGCCGCGCCGCGGCCGCTGCTGCTCGCGGTGGACCAGGAGGGCGGCCCGGTGCAGCGGTTCCGCGACGGCTTCACCCGCCTGCCGGCGCTGGCCCGCATCGGCGACACCTGGGACCGCGACCCGCGCGCCGCCGTGGCGCTGGCGGAGGAGCACGCCTGGCTGATGGCGAGCGAGATGCGCGCCGTCGGCATCGACCTGTCGTTCGCGCCGGTGGCCGACCTGCGGCTGGGCAACCGCGCCATCGGCGAGCGCGCCTTCCACGCCGATCCGGCCGTGGTCTCCGCGCTGGTGTGCGCCTACATCCGCGGCATGCATCTGGCCGGCATGGCGGCGACGATCAAGCATTTTCCCGGCCACGGCTCCTTCGTCGAGGACACCCACTTCGAGGACGCCATCGACCGGCGCGGCCTGGAGGAGATCCTCGAACGCGACCTGCTGCCGTTCCGCGACGCCATCGACGCCGGCGCCGACGCGGTGATGATGGCGCACGTGACGGTGCCGGCGGTCGACCCGGTGCCGGCCGGCTATTCGCGCCGCTGGATCGGCGACATCCTGCGCGGCGAGCTCAAGTTCGGCGGCATCGTGATGGGCGACGACATCAGCATGGCGGCGGCGGCGCCGGCCGGCGGGATCGCCGCGCGGGTGGACGCGCACGTGGCCGCCGGTTGCGACCTCGTGCTGGCCTGCAAGCCGGAGGTGGTGCCGGAAGCGCTGCTCGCCGCCGCGCCGCACCGGCCGGCCGGCCGCCTGCTGGTCGAATCGCTGCAGGGCCGCGTGGCGCCGACCTGGGAGGCGCTGGCCGGCAATCCGCAGCGCGATGCCGCCGCCGCGCGGCTGCTGCAACTGGAGCAGGCGGCATGAACGCGCACCCGCTGTCCGAGGCCCTGGCCCGCGCCACGCTGGTGCATCCGCGCGGGCGGCTGCTGGTCGAGCTCGAGCGCATGGGCGCCGAGATCACGCGCGACTACGCCGGCCGCCGTCCGCTGTTCCTCACCGTGATGCACGGCGGCCAGATCACCGGCGCGCTGCTGTCGCTGTCGATCGGCGTCGACCTCGAGTTCGACTACCTGCATGCCACCCGCTACCGCAGCAGCACCTCGGGCGGCGCGCTGCAGTGGTTCCGCCAGCCGCGCGTGCCGATGACGGGACGCGACGTGCTGCTGGTCGACGACATCCTCGACGAAGGCCATACGCTGGCCGCGGTGCGCGCGCACTGCGAGATGCAGGGCGCGGCCAGCGTGCGCCTGGCCGTGTTGTGCGAGAAGCGCCACGGGCGTTGCCTGCCCGGGCTCAAGGCCGACTACGTCGGGGTCGAGGTGCCGGACCGCTACGTGTTCGGCTTCGGCATGGACTACTACGAGCAGGGCCGCAACCTGCCGGCCATCTACGCCATCTGAGCCGCCGCCAGGCCCCCGTTCCGCGCCGCTGGCGCGGTCCCCACCGAGACCCACGCCCCCATGCCCAATGCCCTCGACCTCGCCGTCATCGGTGGCACCGGCCTGTACCAGCTGGCGTCGCTGGAGGACGTGCAGCGCATCGCGGCGCCCTCGCGCTGGGGCGAGCCCTCGGGCCCGGTGGTGGTGGGGCGCATCGGCGCCGCGCGGGTCGCGTTCCTGGCCCGCCATGGAGAGTCGCACTCGATCGCGCCGCACCGGATCAACTACCGGGCCAATGTCTGGGCCCTGCGCGAGCTGGGCGCGAAGCGCATCGTCGGCATCAACGCCGTCGGCGGCATCGCGCCGCGCATGGGCCCGCGCACGCTGGTGGTGCCGCACCAGGTGATCGACTACACGCATGGCCGCTACACCAGCTTCGGCGACGCCGAAGGCGAGGCGGTGCTGCACATCGACTTCGGCGAGCCCTACGTCGAGTCGCTGCGCGCGCGGTTGCTGGCGGCCGCGGCCGCGCGCGCCATCGCGGTGGTCGATGGCGGCGTGCACGGCGTGACCCAGGGGCCGCGCCTCGAGAGCGTGGCCGAGGTGGTGCGCATGGCGCGCGACGGCTGCGACCTGGTGGGCATGACCGGCATGCCGGAGGCGGCGCTGGCGCGCGAACTGGGCATCGACTACGCCTGCCTCGCCATGGTCGCCAACTGGGCCGCCGGTTGCGACGAGCGCGGCAGCGGGCAGCGCCTGCCGCCGATCAGCATGGACGAGATCAACGCGCACCTGCGCGTGGCCACCGCGCAGGTGCCGGCCCTGCTCCGGGGCCTGCTCGAAGACGGCGCCTGAGCGGCGGCCGCGGCCCGCGGCGGCGCGTTAATCTTGCGTTATTCGGGCCCGCCTCGGCATACTCATGTTGCGTCGCGCCATGCCTCGAGGACCGGGTAGCGCCCGGCACGCGACGCACATTGGTGGGGTCACAAAGGGCCGTGGGACATGCGCACTGGTACCGTGAAGTGGTTCAACGACGCCAAGGGCTTCGGATTCATCGCGCCCGAGGACGGTAGCGAGGACGTGTTCGTGCACTACTCGGCGATCAACTCGCAGGGTTTCCGCACGCTGCAGCAGGGACAGAAGGTGAACTTCGAGGTGGTGCAGGGGCCGAAGGGCTCGCAGGCCGCCGCGGTCAGCGTGGTGCGCTGAGCCCGCGGTACCACCCGGCGGCGGCGCCTGGCGCCGCGGCCCGATCCGGCAGGCGACCGGGCCCCGCGTGGCGGGGCCCGGTCGCGTCCGCAGTCCGCAATCAGTAGCGCCGCAACGCGGCGACCACCACGCCCTGGATCTGGACCCGCTCGCTGGCGTAGCGCTGCGGCGGATAGGCCGCGTTCTCGGCGTGCAGCAGCACCTCGCCCGGGCGCTGCTCGATGCGCTTGAGCGTGGCTTCCTGGTGGTCCACCAGCGCCACCACCATCTCGCCGTTGCGCGCCTGCGCCCGGGCCTCGACCACCACGACGTCGCCGTCGAGGATGCCGGCATCGCGCATCGAGTCGCCGCGCACCCGCAGGGCGAAGCAGTCGGCGCTGGGCCGCAGCCATGGCGGCAACTGGATGGTCTCGTCGCGGGTCAGGGCCTCGATCGGCCGGCCCGCCGCGATCGCGCCCAGCAGCGGCACCACGCCTTCGTCGTTGGCCGCCTCGGCCAGGCGCACGCCGCGCTGCTTGCCGTGCATGGGTTCGACCACGCCGGCCTGCACCAGCGCGACGACCTGCTTGTGCAGCGATCCGCGCGAGACCAGCCCCAGGTCGCGGCAGATCGTGGTCAGCGAGGGCGGCAGTTCGCCGTTGTCCTGGCGCCGGCGCAGGTAATCGAGCAGCTCATGCTGGCGCCGCGTCAGCGCCGGCAACGAACGGGCCGGCACCTGGCCTTGCGCACGCGCGCCGCTCGACACCGTGACCTTGATCCGCGCCGGTTCTCCCGGCGCCGCCTCGCGCGCTGGATTCGAGTGACGATGTACTTTTGAATCAGTTGATTGCGTCACTTTCCTCGACGCAGTCTCCGCCCGTGGCAGGGGCGCCACGGGGTTGGGACCTGGCGCCGGACCGCCCGTCCACAGGTCCATCTGGCGCAGGTCGGGTGCGTTCTCCTTCCGCTTCGGCCGCGCGCGCCGCTTGTCTTGTCGGTTTTCCATGCGTTCTATAAGCTCGCGCCAGAACGAATGGGGAACATCCTATGCCGCTCGCGCGCGCAATGCCAGTCGTTTCCCCCGCCACCGACCGCCCGATCGGGGCGGTGGCGACGCTCGACCCGGCGGCGCTGGCCGAACGCCTGCGCCAGCGCCACGCCGCGCGCATCACCGGCAGTGCCTACCTGCCGCCGCAGCCCGGGCACTACGCCGACTTTCCCGCCGCGGTGGAGCCGGCGCTGGTCGCGGCGCTGCGGTCGCGCGGCATCGAGCGGCTCTACACCCACCAGCGCGAGGCCTGGGATGCGGTCGCCGCGGGCGAGGACGTGGTCGTGGTCACGCCCACCGCCTCCGGCAAGACGCTCTGCTACAACCTGCCGGTGCTCGACGCCGTGCGCCGGCGCGGCGCCAAGGCCTTGTACCTGTTCCCGACCAAGGCGCTGGCGCAGGACCAGGTCGCGGAGCTGACCGAGATCAACCGCGCCGGCGACCTGGGCGTGCGCGCCCACACCTTCGACGGCGACACCCCGGGCGACGCGCGCCAGGCCGTGCGCACCCGCGGCGACATCGTGGTCAGCAACCCCGACATGCTGCACCAGGCGATCCTGCCGCACCACACCAAGTGGGCGCAGTTCTTCGAGAGCCTGGCCTACGTGGTGGTGGACGAGGTGCATGGCTACCGCGGCCTGTTCGGTTCGCACGTGGCCAACGTGCTGCGGCGCCTGCGGCGGATCTGCGCGTTCTACGGCGTGGCGCCGCGCTTCATCCTGTGCTCGGCCACGATCGGCAATCCGCGCGAGCACGCCGAGGCCCTGCTGGGCTCGCCGGTGCGCGCGATCACCCGCAGCGGCGCGCCGCAAGGCGGGCGCCACCTGCTGCTGTGGAACCCGCCGGTGGTCAACGCCGACCTCGGCATCCGTGCCTCGGCGCGTTCGCAGTCGACCCGCATCGCGCGGGCCGCGATCCGCGCCAGGCTCAAGACCATCGTGTTCGCGCAGTCGCGGCTCATGGTCGAGGTGCTGACCAAGTACCTCAAGGACGTGTTCGACCACGATCCGCGCAAGCCGGCGCGGGTGGCGGCCTATCGCGGCGGCTACCTGCCGCAGGAGCGGCGCGCGACCGAGCGCCGGCTGCGCGCCGGCGAGCTCGATTGCGTGGTCAGCACCTCGGCGCTGGAGCTCGGGGTGGACATCGGCATGCTCGACGTCTGCATCCTCAACGGCTACCCCGGCACCGTGGCCGGGACCTGGCAGCGCCTGGGGCGCGCGGGCCGGCGCCAGCGCGACGCCCTCGGGGTGCTGGTGGCCGGGTCCGACCCGCTGGACCAATACCTGGTGCGGCATCCGGAGTTCTTCCTCGAGGCCTCGCCCGAGTGCGCGCGCATCGCGCCGGACCAGCTGCTGATCCTGGTCGACCACGTGCGCTGCGCCGCCTTCGAGCTGCCGTTCCGGGCCGGCGACCGCTTCGGCCCGCATGATCCGGCGGGACTGCTCGCCCTGCTCGCCGAGCAGGGCGTGCTGCACGCCGATGGCGACCAGTGGCACTGGGTGGCCGACAGCTATCCCGCCAATGCAGTGAGCCTGCGCGCGGTGGCCGACGGCAACTTCGTCGTGATCGACCGCACCGGCGGCCGGAAGGAGGTGCTGGCCGAGGTGGATTACTCCAGCGCCGCGCTCACGCTCTACGAGGGCGCGATCTACCTGGTGCAGAGCCGGCCGTGGCAGGTGGAGACGCTCGACTGGGTCGGGCGCAAGGCCTTCGTCACCCGCACCGACGCCGACTACTACACCGATGCCATCGACTACCAGAAGCTGAAGATCCTCGAGCGCTTCGAACTGGCGCCGGCGGGACTCGCAGCCGCGGCGCCGGCGGACGCGCAGGCGGCGGGCGAGTGCGCGCACGGCGAAGTGCACCTGGTGCGCCGCGTCACCGGCTACAAGAAGATCCGCTACTACACGCACGAGAACGTGGGCTACGGGCCGGTGAACCTGCCGGACCAGGAGATGCACACCTCCGCGCTGTGGTGGCGCCTGCGCGAGGGCGCGCTGGAGCGCGCCTTCGCCAGCCGCTGGGAGGCGCTCGACGGTTTCCTCGGCGCCGCGTATGCGCTGCACACGGTGGCGGTGCTGCGGGCCATGGCCGAGCCGCGCGACATCGGCAAGGCCGTGGGCAGCGGCCAGGGCGACTGGAGCGCCACCGTCGACGCGCAGGGTCGCGGCACCGTTCGCGACGCCGCCGACGCGGCGCTCGGCATCGAGCAGATCGGCCGCTTCGAGCCCACCGTGTTCCTGTACGACAACCACCCGGGCGGCAGCGGCTATTCCGAGCCGCTGTACCGGCAGGCCGCCACCTTGCTGCGCGATGCGCTGGCGCTGGTGCGCGCCTGCGAGTGTCGCCAGGGCTGTCCGGCCTGCGTCGGTCCGGTGCTGGAGTCGGACGAGCATTCGCAGCGCGCGCCACGCGCGGCCGCCGCGCGCGTGCTCGAGCTGCTGGCCGGCACCGGCGCTTGATCCTCGATCCGGCCAGCCTGGCGTCGCGGCTGCGCCTGCTGCGCGCGCAGGCCGGCGTCGTCGCCGCGCCGGCCACCGCCGGCGTCGACGACGGGCTGGACTGGGACGCACGCGTGGCCTCGCTGCGCGCGGCGCAACGCGTGCGCGAGTCCACGCGCCTCGCCGCCGAGGCCGCGCTGCCCGGCGAGGAAGTCGCGCGCGGCGTGCGGCGCATCCGCGCGACGCAGGCGGGACTGCCGGCGCCGCCGGCACGCCTGCCGTGGGAGCCGGCGGCGGCGGATGGCCCGCTGGTGCTGCTCGACACCGAGACCACCGGCCTCGCGGGCGGCAGCGGCACGCTGGTGTTCCTGCTCGCGATGGCGCGCTGGGAGGAAGACCGCCTCGAACTCGACCAGTGGTTGCTGACGGCGCCGTCGGTCGAGGCCGCGTGGATCGACGCCTGGCAGGCGAGCCTGCCGGCGGCGCACACGCTGGTGAGCTACAACGGCCGCGCCTTCGACCTGCCGTTGCTGGCGGCACGGCAACGCCTGGCGCGGCGGCCGGACCGATTCCTCGGTCGCCCGCACTGGGACCTGCTCGCGCCGGTGCGGCGCGCGTTCGCCTCGCGTTGGGACGACTGCCGCCTTGCCACCGCCGAGCGCAGGCTGCTCGGCCTCGAGCGCGCCGGCGACCTGCCGGGCGCCTTCGCCCCCGCGGCCTGGCTCGGGTTCCTGCGCCATGGCGAGACCGCGCGCCTGCGCGAGGCCATCGCCCACAACCGCCAGGACGTGCTCAGCCTGGCGCGCCTGCTGCCGGCGCTGCTGCGCGTGCACGCCGAGCCCGAGCGCTACGACGCCGACGGCGCCACCCTGGCCCGCCGCCTCCTGCAATGCGGTGCGCGCGAGGCCGCCCTGGCCGTGCTGGAACGCACGCCCGGCGAGGCGGCGGCGCTGGCGCTGGCGCGGGTGCTGCGGCGCGAGGGCAGGGCGATGGAGGCCCGCGCGGCGCTCGAGGCTACCCCCGGCGCCGAGCGCTCGCCAGCGATCCTCGAGGCGCTGGCGAAACTGCACGAGCACGTGCTGCGGGATCCGCGCGCCGCGCGCGCGGTCGCGATCCGGCTGGCGGCGCTGGAGCCGGATGCGGCGCGGCACCGCAGGCGCCTGGCGCGCCTGCAGCGCCGCATCGAGGCGCCGGCGTCCGCCGCGCCCTGACCGCGACCGCGCCGCGCGGGGCGGGCCGGGTGCCGCCACGGGAGGTTTACGGGACGGCGCCACTTCGCCACTATCGCGCCTGATCCCCCTGCAGGCGCCCTTCCGAGATGCAAATCGCGAGCAAGCTGCCGCGCGTCGGCACCACCATCTTCACGGTGATGTCGCAGTTGGCGATGCAGCACAAGGCGGTGAACCTGGGGCAGGGCTTCCCGGACTTCGACGGGCCGCCCGCGCTGCGCGAGGCGCTGGCGCGGCACGTCGCCGAAGGGCGCAACCAGTACGCGCCGATGACCGGGGTGCCGCGGCTGCGCGAGCAGATCGCGGCCAAGACCGAGCGCTGCTACGGGCGCCGCACCGACGCGGACACCGAGGTGACGGTCACCAGCGGCGCCACCGAGGCCCTGTTCGCGGCGATCGCGGCGGTGGTGCGCGCGGGCGACGAGGTGATCGTGCTCGATCCCTGCTACGACTCGTACGAGCCCGCGATCGAGCTGCAGGGCGCGCGCGCGGTGCACGTGCCCCTGGCGCTGCCGGACTTCCACGTCGACTGGGACCGGGTCGCGGCCGCGGTGACGTCGCGCACGCGCATGATCCTGGTCAACTCGCCGCACAATCCCAGCGGCGCGGCCTTCGACGCCGCCGACCTCGACGCGCTGGCGGCGCTGGCCGAGCGCCACGATCTCGTGGTGCTGTCCGACGAGGTGTACGAGCACATCATCTACGACGGCCGCGCGCACCAGAGCGTGCTGCGCCACCCGGGCCTGGCGGCGCGTGCCTTCACCGTGAGCTCGTTCGGCAAGAC
>CAZTNB010000005.1:33135-47095 GCA_964614825.1 uncultured Gammaproteobacteria bacterium | reverse complement strand
CAGCGCGGCGTCGATGGTGTCGTAGTAGTGATCCGCGCTCGCGGCATCGAGGCGCCGGTCGAGCCCGAACACGGTCGCGAAGGCGTGGTCGAGCCAGTATGCCGACGGCGTGCCGCGGAACAGGTGGAAGTGCCGCGCGAACAGGCGCCACGCGGCGCGCGGATCGGCGCGCGAGGGTCCGGCCCGCGAGGGCACGCCCAGCGCATCGAGGTCGAGCCCCTGGCTGTAGAGCATCCGGAACAGGTAGTGGTCCGGCGCGAGCAGCAGTTCGGTGGGATTGGCGAAGGGCGCGTCGGTGGCGAACCAGGCCGGATCGGTATGGCCATGCGGGCTGATGATCGGCAGCCCGCCCACGCCGGCGTGGAGCCGCGCCGCGATCGAGCGGACCGCCGGATCGGGCGGGAACAGGCGCTCGGGGTGCAGGGTCAGCGGCTGGCTCATGCGGCGCCGGGGTCCAGGGCGGCGGGGAGGCCGCGCAGGCAGCGCGGATCATACCCCGGCGCGCGCCTGTTGGTAACCGGTGTCATCCGATGACGAATCCCGGCCTCGCCTGGCACGCCGGCGGCGGCCCGCCTGGCTGCCCCGGCAACGGCGCCGCCGGTCAGGCGCGCGGCGGCTGGCACGACTCGCGCGCCACCAGGTGCGGCGTGATCACCGGCGCCGTCTGCGGCGATCCGGGCTCGGCCAGCAGCAACGAAGCCGCATGCAGGCCCATGTCGCGGATCGGCAGGCGCACGGTGGTGAGCGACGGCCACAGGCGCGAGGCGAGCGGACTGTCGTCGAATCCCACGATCGAGAGGTCCTCCGGAATCGACAGCCCCAGCTTCTGCGCCGCCTTGTACACGCCGGCGGCCATCTCGTCGTTGAGGGCGAAGATCGCGGTCGGCCGCGGCGTCAGCGCCAGCAGCTGCTCGGCGCAGGACACGCCCGACTCGAAGGTGTAGCCGCCCTCGATCACGTAGGCGGCCGGGACCTTGACCCCGCGCCGCGCCAGCGCGTCGAGGAACCCGGCGCCGCGCTCGCGCGCCGACAGGTAGCGCTTGGGGCCGGTGATGAGGCCCAGGTGGCGGTGCCCGAGCGATTCGAGGTAGTTGGCCGCCTCGATCGCGCCCTGGCGGTCGTTGGTGGCGATCATGCGCGCGGCCTCGTCGAGCGACACCGCGGCGATGCGCGCGTAGCGGCAGCCCACCTCCTTGAGCATGTCGACCAGCGCCTGGTCCTCCGACACGCGCGGCACCAGGATCACGCCATGCAGGCGCAGCTGCAGCACGAAGTGGCGCACGCCCTCGATGTAGTCCTCGCTCTTGCTGTCGCAGGGATGCACCACCAGCTCGAAGCCGGAGCCGCGCAGCCCCTCGAGCGCGCCGTACTGCATGTTGACGATGTACTGCGCGTTGGGGTTGTCGTAGACCATGCCGATCAGGAACGAGCGGCGGAAGGCCAGGCCGCGCGCCAGCGGGTCCGGGCGGTAGCCGAGCTCCGACATCAGCGCGGCGACCTTCTCGCGCGTTTCCGAGCGCACCAGCGGCGAGCGGTTGATGACCCGCGACACGGTCTTCTTCGACACCCCGGCGAGGCGCGCGATGTCGTTGATGGTGGCCTTGGCCTCGCCGCGCTGCGGCGCCGGCGCGCGCGCGACTCGCGCCTCGATCACGGCGGCGGCGGCGGCCGAGTTGGCCGAGGCAGTCGCCCCGGAGGGCACCGGCGCCGGTTGGTTGCGGGTACGTTTGCGCGCGGCCATGCTGGCGGTGGTTCCTTCACCCGGTGCGGGTCTCCCGGGCCGATTCTATGCACTCGCGCGGCCGGGACCGATGCGTAGCCTGCAATCGCCGCCGACGACCCCACCAGCCCGATGCGATCGGGACTGGGATGACACCGGTTACCTCTGCTAGTCTAACCGCGCCACCGCCACGCCGTCGAGCCATCGCCGATGTCCGCGAGTCCTGCCCCGGCCCTGCCACGCGCGCACCGCATCGATGCGCGCGACGACGTGGCCGTGGCGCTGGCCGACCTGCCCGCGGGCAGCGAGGTCGCGCTCGGGGAAGCGACCCTGCGCGCGGTCGACGGGGTGGCGCGCGGCCACAAGCTCGCGCTGCGCGCGATCGCCGCCGGCGAAACGGTGCGCAAGTACGGCTTCCCCATCGGCCTGGCCACCCGTCCGATCCAGCGCGGCGAGTGGGTCCACACGCACAACCTGCGCACGGCGCTCGAGGGCGCCGACGCCTACCACTGGGAGCCCGCGCCGCCGCACCCGGCGGCGCCGGGCGCCGGCACCTTCCGCGGCTATCGTCGCGCCGACGGCCGCGTGGGTACCCGCAACGAGATCTGGATCCTCTGCACCGTGGGTTGCGTGGCCAACACCGCGCGCCGCATCGCCGAAGAGGCGCGCGCGCGCTATGCCGGCCGCGTCGACGGCATCCACGCCTACACGCATCCCTTCGGCTGCTCGCAGCTGGGCGACGACCTCGCGCGCACCCGGCGCATCCTGGCCGGCCTCGCCACCCATCCCAACGCCGGTGGCGTGCTGCTGGTCGGACTGGGCTGCGAATCGCTGCAGCTCAAGGGCCTGCTGGCGGCGCTGGAAGGGGCGGAACCCGCGCGCGTGCGCGCCTTCGACGCGCAGCAGGCCGACGACGAGGTCGAACGCGGCGTCGAGGCCGTCGGCGAACTGGTGGCAACGGCCGAACGCGACCGGCGCGAGGACTGCGCGCTGGCCGGACTCACCATCGGGCTCAAGTGCGGCGGTTCGGACGGCTTTTCCGGCATCAGCGCCAATCCACTGCTGGGCCAGGTCGCCGACCGGCTCGCCGCCGCGGGCGGCACGCCGATCCTGACCGAGATCCCGGAGATCTTCGGCGCCGAGCGCCTGCTGATGCGGCGCGCCGCCGACCGCGCCGTGTTCGAGGGCATCGTGTCGGTGGTCAACGACTTCAAGCGCTATTTCCTCGACCACGGCCAGCCGGTGCACGAGAACCCCTCGCCCGGCAACCTCGCCGGCGGCATCACCACGCTGGAGGAGAAGTCGCTGGGCGCGGTGCAGAAGGCCGGCCACGCCACCGTGACCCAGGTGCTGCGCTACGGCGAGCGCACGCGCGCGCACGGCCTCGCGCTGCTCGAGGCGCCGGGCAACGACGCGGTCTCGTCCACCGCGCTGGTGGCGGCCGGCGCCACCGTGCTGCTGTTCAGCACCGGCCGTGGCACCCCGCTCGGATTCCCGGTGCCCACGCTCAAGATCGCCTCGAATTCGGCGCTGGCGCGGGCCAAGCCGCGCTGGATCGATTTCGACGCCGGTCCGGTGCTGGCCGGCACCGCGCCCGAGCTTGCCGGCGCGGCGCTGTATGCGCGCGTGATCGACACCGCCAGTGGCGCGCCGGCGCGCAACGAGCTCAACGGCGAGCGCGAGATCGCGATCTGGAAGGACGGCGTGACGCTGTGACCCCGCCGCGGCTGTCGCCGGCGACGCTGGACCGCCTGCCGCCGCAGGTAGCGCGTCCCGGCTACGACCGCGGCGCGATCGGCACCGGTATCGTGCATTTCGGGCCCGGCGCCTTCCACCGCGTGCACCAGGCGTGGTACGTGGAGCGCCTGCTGCAGCGCGACCAGCGCTGGGGCATCTGCGCGGTATCGCTGCGCAGCGCCGACCTGCATGATGCGCTGGCGCCGCAGGGAGGCCTGTATACCCTGGCCGTGCGCGACGGACGGTGCTCGCACCAGGTCGTCGGCGCCCTGCGCGAGTCGCTGGTGGCGCCGCGTGATCCGGCCGCGGTGCTGTCGCGGCTGGCCGCGCCCACCACCCACGCGATCACGCTGACCGTGACCGAGAAGGGCTATTGCCTCGGGCCCGACGGCACGCTCGACCTCGCCCGCGCCGACATCGGCCGCGACCTCGCCACGCCGCGCGCGCCGGTCACCGCGATCGGATACCTGGTCGAGGGCCTGGCCCGGCGCCGGGCGGCTGGCACGGCGCCGCCGGCGATCCTGTGCTGCGACAACCTCGCCGACAACGGGCCGCGGTTGCGCGCCGCCGTGCTGGCGCTGGCGCGCGAACGCGACCGCGGGCTCGCGGACTGGATCGCGGCCGCAGTGGCCTTTCCGCGCAGCATGGTCGACAGCATCACGCCGGCGACCACCGACGCGCTGCGCGCCGAGGTCGCGGCGGCCACCGGCCTCGACGACCGCTGGCCGGTGCAGCGAGAGGCCTTCGTGCAATGGGTGCTGGAACGACACGCCGCGCAGGTCATGCCGGACTGGGCCGCCGCCGGCGTGGTGCTGACCGACGACGTGCCGGCCTGGGAGCGGGCCAAGCTGCGCCTGCTCAACGCCGCGCATTCCACCCTTGCCTACGCCGGGCTGCTGGCGGGCCACGCCACGGTCGCCGAGGCCATCGCCGACCCGGCCCTGGCCGGCTTCGTCGAGCGCCTGTGGACGCGCGAGGTGATGCCAGGCCTCGCCGCGCCGCACGGCCTCGACCTCGGCGCCTACGCCGCGGCCGTGCTCGGGCGCTTCCGCAATCCGGTGATCCGGCACGAACTGGCGCAGATCGCCTGGGACGGCTCGCAGAAGCTGCCCGCGCGGATCCTCGGCGCGGTGGCCGACAACCTCGAAGCGGCGCGGCCCGTGTCGCGGTTGCTGCTGCCGGTCGCGGCCTGGATGCACTTCGTGCGCTGCGTCGCGATCGGCGATGGCCGGCTGGTGGACCCGCTCGCGCCGCGCCTGCTCGCCATGGGCGCCGCGGCGAAGGGCACGGCGCGCGAGGACCTGCCGGCCTGGCTGGCGCCGGGCGGCGCCTTCCCGCCGCTGCTGGCCGCCGACCCGCGCTTCGCGGAGGCGCTGGCGCGCGCCTACGATCGCCTGTCGGCGGCGCTGGCGTCCGGCACCGAGGCGGTCGTGGCCTCGATCGCCGACTGGAACTGAGTGCGCTGGCGCCGCCGCTACTTGAGCGCCGCCGGCAGCCACAGCGACAGCGCCGGCACGTAGGTGACCAGCATCAGCACGCCGAAGGCGGCGAGGTAGAACGGCCAGATCGAGCGCAGCGCCTGCGCGATGCTGATCCTGCCGATCGCGCTGCCGACGAACAGCACCGAGCCCACCGGCGGCGTGATCAGGCCGATGCCGCCGTTGAGGATCAGGATCACGCCGAAGTGCACCGGATCGACGCCGAAGGCGCGCGCCACCGGCAGGAAGATCGGGGTGCAGATGATGATCAGCGGCGCCAGGTCCATGAAGGTGCCCAGCACCAGCAGCACCGCATTGACCAGCAGCAGGACCATCCACTTGTCGCTGGCGATCGCGCGCAGCGCCTCCACCGCGGCGGCCGGGACCTGCAGGTAGGCCAGCAACCAGCCGAAGGACGTCGCCGAGGCGATGACGAACAGGATCACGCCGGTGGTGCGCGCGGCGCCGAGCACGGTCTCGAGGAAACCCCTGCGGTCCAGCCCGCGATAGACCAGCGCGGTGACGGCGATCGCGTACACCACCGCGATCGAGGCGCTCTCGATCGCGGTGAAGACGCCGGCCTTGATGCCGACGAAGATCAGCGCGACCAGCAGCAGGCCCGGCAGCGCCGCGGCGAGCCGCAGCAGCACCGCGCGCACGCCCGGGAAGGCCTCGGTGGCGTAGCCGCGGCGGCGCGCGATGGCCCAGGCGGTGAACATCACGGCGCTGGTCATCAGCAGCGCCGGCACGATGCCCGCGGCGAACAGGTCGGCGATGGAGATCCCGCCGCCGGCCGAGGCGGAGTACAGGATGAGGTTGTGCGAGGGCGGCACCAGCAGCGCCACCAGCGCCGCGGTGACGGTGACGTTGACGGCGAAATCGCGGTCGAAGCCGCGCTTGACCATCTGCGGGATCATGGCGCCGCCGATCGCCGACACGTCGGCGATGGCCGAGCCCGACACGCCGCCGAACAGCAGCGAGGACACCACGCTGACCTGGCCGAGGCCGCCGCGCAGGTGGCCGACCAGCGAGGAAGCGAAGGCGATCAGGCGCTCGGAGATGCCGCCGCGCATCATCAGCTCGCCGGCGAAGATGAACAGCGGGATCGCGATCAGCGAGGCCGAGCCGGCGCCCGCCGCGGTCTCGATCACGACCACGATCGGCGGCAGGCCCAGGTGCAGCACCGTGGCCAGCGAGGCGCAGACCAGCGCGAAGGCCACCGGGACGCCGAGCACCAGCAGCAGGGCGAACACGCCGAACAGGATGGCGATGGCCATGCTCAGCCTGCCTCGGCCGGGCGGCGCGCGTGCAGCGCGAGCAGCCGTTCGGCCGCGAACAGCACGATCAGCGCGCCGCCCAGCGACAGCGGCACGTAGGCCAGGCCCAGCGGCAGCGTGGCGCCGGCCATCGGCACGTCCCAGGCGTCGAGGGCGAGTCGCCCGCCCCACCACGCCAGCACGCCGCCCACGGACATGGCCACCACGCACGCGATCGAGCGCAGCAGGCGCTGCAGCCACGGCGGCGCGGCCTGCACGGCGACGAAGAAGCCGAAGTGCGCGTCGTTGCGCACGCCGACCGCGGCGCCGAACATCATCGCGACGTTGAGGCACAGCAGCGCCAGCGGTTCGGTCCAGCCCGGCGAATCGTTGAGCACGTAGCGGGCGATCACCTGCCAGCCCTCGACCAACACCAGCCCGAGCAGCGCGAGCGCCGCCAGCACGTTGGCGGCGCGGGCGAGCGGCGCGAGGCCGGTGCTGTCGGAGGGTCGGTCGTCGGTCATGCTGTCGTGGCGGCGCGGCCTCAGGCCAGCGCGCGAATGCCGTCGTGGAGGGCGCGCAGACCCGGCTCGTCGAGATGGCGCTGCAGCACCGGCCGGGCCGCGACGCGGAATGCGTCGAGGTCGACCTCGGCCACGCGCGTGCCGGCGGCGAGCACCGTTTCGCGCGACCGGATCTCGCTCTGGTCCCACAGCTCGCGCATGTACGGCACCGATTCGGCGGCGGCCGCGCGCAGCAGGTCCCGGTCCGGCGGTGCCAGCGCATCGAAGCGCGCCCGCGACATCAGCAGCGCTTCCGGCGAGTACGAGTGCCCGGTCTGCGACCAGTGCTGCGCGACCTCGAACTGGCGGCTGGTGTGGAAGGTCTGCCAGTTGTTCTCGGCGCCGTCGATGAGCCCGGTCTGCAGCGCCGAGAACACCTCGCCGAAGGCCAGCGGGGTCGGATTGGCGCCCAGCGTGCGCACCAGGTCCATGAAGATGTCGGACGGCGGCACCCGGATCTTGAGGCCGGCGAGGTCGGCCGGCGCGCGCACCGGGTGGCGCGCGTTGTAGAAGCAGCGGGCGCCGGCGTCGTAGAAGGCGAGGCCCACCAGGTCGCGGCGCTCGAAGTCGCGCAGGATCGCGCGGCCGGGCTCGCCGTCGAGCGCGCGCCGCAGGTGCGCCACCGAATCGAACACGTAGGGCAGCGAAAGGATGCGCGTGGCCGGGAACATGTTGTTGAGCGCGGCCATGTTCACGCGGGTGATGTCGAGCGCGCCGAAGCGCGCCAGGTTGACCGTGTCGCCCTCGCGGCCGAGCTGGCCGGCGTGGTAGACGCGCGTGCCCAGGCGGCCATCGGTCTCGCGCTCGAGGATCTCGCCGATGCGGCGCACCGCCATCACGGTGGGATAGCCGTCGACGTGCACGTCGGCCGCGGTCAGCGCCTGCCGCGGGGCCGCCCGCCCTGGGCGCGCCACCACCAGCGCCGCGGCGGCAGCGAGCAGCGCGCGGCGCCGGATCACGGCGCGACCGCCGCCGGCGCCGCCACGGCGCGGCAGTGCAGCGTGCCCGCGGCGCCGAAATCCACCCGCGCGCGCTCGCCGGCGCGGATGTCGTGGATGCCGGTGGCCGCGCCCGTGCTCACCAGGTCGCCGCGCCGCAACGGGCGGCCGCGGCGCGCCAGCCTGCCGAGCGCGAAGGCGAAGGCGGCCATGGGCCCGCCCTCGAGCAGCTCCGCGCCGCCGCGGCCCACGCAGCGGCCCTCGATCCAGGTCTCGCAGCGCAAGGCCGCCGCAGGCTGCGCCCGCCAGTCGGCGAGCGCGGGCCCGAGGATCAGGCCGGCATTGTTGCCGAAGTCGGCGACCACCACGGTCGGGCCCAGTTCGTTGATCGTCGCCAGCGGGCTGCCCGCGGTCTCGATGCCCACGTGCAGGGCGTCGACCAGCGCGGCCGCCTCGGCCGGCGTCCATTCCAGCTTGCCGGGCGCCGCATCGGCGCCGACGCGAACCACGTACTCGGCTTCCACCGCGGCGAATCCGCCATCGAACACCGGGAACTCGATGATCGCACCGGGGTGCGCCTCGCGCAGGCCGGCGGCGAAGATCGGGCCGACCAGGCGGTCGTCGCCGGATGCATCGCGACGGTTGGCGGCGATGTAGCCGACCTTCCAGCCCACCACGCGGTCGGGCCAGCGGGCGATGGCCGCCTCCTGGCAGGCATAGCCGGCCTCCAGGTCCGCCGGGATGCGACCCGGGAATGCGGCCAGCGCGGCGCCGGCCTGGCGCGCCCGCACGAAGGCCTCGGCGATGCGGGCCGCTTCCGTCGCAGTGGTCGTCGCTTTGGATTCCATCCCCTGCCCCATCACCTTCCCGTTCCGACTGCGCCTTGCGCGGGCCCGCTTCAGCCGCTCGGCCGGCCCGCGGCTTGTATAAAGGAAACCGGTGTCATTTACAATGCGACCCGCACCCCTTCCCCCGCCTTCCGGTACCACGCACGATGGCAGCCATGACCCGAATCGCGAGTTTCCCGAGATTGCGCGCCCGCACGACCCTGCGCCTGCTGTGGCTGGCCGCCGGCCTGTGCGCCGGCGCCGCTTGCGCCACGGCACGGGCCGCGCCCGCGCTGGCCTTCCCCGGCGCGCAAGGCTGGGCCGCGCACACGCCCGGCGGACGCGGCGGCGCGATCCTGCGCGTGACCACGCTCGACGCGCAGGGCCCGGGTTCGCTGCGCGCGGCGATCGAGGCCAAGGGCCCGCGCATCGTCGTGTTCGAGGTCGGCGGCGTGATCGACCTGGGCAAGACCCGGCTGCTGGTCACCGAACCCTTCCTCACCGTCGCCGGCCAGACCGCGCCGGCGCCCGGCATCACCCTGATCCGCGGCGGCATCAACGTCAGCACCCACGACGTGGTGATCCGCCACCTCGCGGTCAGGCCGGGATCGGCGGAAACGCCGCGCATGGGCGGCTGGGACATCGATGCGCTCTCGACCCAGGCCGGCGCGCGCGACGTGATCGTCGACCACTGCTCCTTCACCTGGGCCACGGACGAGAACCTCTCGGCGTCCGGCGCGCGCTTCGAGGGCGCCGATCCGCAGGCCTGGCGCGAGCGCATGTCGCATCGCATCACCTACAGCCACAACATCATCGCCGAGGGACTGGCCGACTCCAGCCACAGCAAGGGCGAGCACTCCAAGGGCAGCCTGATCCACGACAACGCCAGCGACATCCTCATCGTCGGCAACCTGTACGCGCACAACTACGAGCGCAATCCGCTGTTCAAGGGCGGCGGGCGCGGCATGGTGGTCAACAACCTGATCTACGACCCGGGCCCGCGCGCGGTGCACTACAACCTCATCGCCGAGGAATGGATCGAGCACCCCTACGAACTCGGGCGCCTGGCCCTGATCGGCAACGTGCTGCGCGCGGGTCCCTCGACGCCGCCCGATCTCGCCCTGTTCATGCTCGGCGGTTCCGGCGACCTCGAGCTCTACCGCGACGACAACCTCGCGGTCGACCGGCTCGGCCGCCCGTTGCCGCAGCTGGGTTCCTACACCACCGGCCGGGCAAGGCTGATCGAAGTCGTCGAACGCCCGGCCCTGCCCGTCGGCGTGGCGCCGCTCGCGGCGATCGAGGTGCAGGACGCGGTGATCCGCGAAGCCGGCGCCAGGCCGTGGGACCGCGACCCGATCGACCGGCGCATCGTCGCCGACACGATCGAAGGCCGCGGCCGCATCATCGACGACCAGTCCGAGGTCGGCGGCTATCCGGTGCGTGCGGCCACCCGCAAGGCCTTCGTGCCCGCCGAGTGGAACCTCGACGACATGAGCCCGCGCACGCCGCCGGTGCGCTCGCCGCCGCCACGCTGAGCGCAGCGGCGTCCGCGCCGCGCCCGCTTCGCGCCGCGCCTCAGGCATCGTCCGGCCGCCAGTCGCCGAACATCCGCGCCGCCGCCGCGGCGCCGACCTGCGCGGCCGAGAGCTGCGGCCGCGAGGGCAAGCGCAGGGCGCCGGGACCGCGGTTGCCGGCCTCGCCGAAGCGGGCATCGCGGGGCTCGAACATCACCCGGCTGCCGTCGCGCGCGGTGTAGGCCATCGCGTCCCAGGCCGGCTCGCCGATGTGCGCGTCGAGCCAGCAGTCGAGGTACCAGGCCGCGCCGACCACGCCGGGATCGCCATAGCGGCCATCGGCGAAGGCGCGTGTCGGCCGCCACGGGCGGCCCAGCGCCACGCTCGCATCCGGCACCTGCGCCTCGCGGGTCAGGCGGCAGCGCGCGAAGACCAGGCCCGCGGTGGCGCTGGCGGCGGTACTGGGCGCCGCGACGTAACCCTGGCGCTCCTTGCCGGGGCGGTAGCGCGACTGCAACTCGCAGTCCTCGAAGCGCGCGACGCCGGCGCCGAAGACGAAATCCACGCTGCCGCGGATGATGCAGTGGCGGAACCTGCTGCGGCCGGCATCGACGAACAAGGTGTCCTGGTGGCCGACGAGCTCGACCCGGTCGAAGCGGGCGCGGTCGCTGCCGGCGTCGAGCATCAACGCCACCGCCTGCGCGCCATTGGGCCCGATCGGCTCGAAGCGCGGGCGCGCGAGGTTGCCGAGGTAGTCGAAGGCGTTCTCGATCACCAGGTCGCTGGCGCGGAAGTCCGGTGCGCGCACCGTGAGCGTGGCGCAGCCCCAGGTGCCCCAGGGCTCGCCGTCCGGGCCGCGCTGGCCGGCGGCCGCGTCGAAGCTCAGCACCGAGCCGCCGCCGCGTTCGCCCACCAGCTCGATGCCGGGCTTGTCGATCACCAGCTTCTCGCGCCAGCGTCCGCGACCGACCTGGATGCGGAACCGTCCCGGCGCGCGCGCGGGCGCGGCGGCCAGCGCCTCCGCCAGCGAGCGATGGACCGGCACCGCGCCGGCGGGCGCCGGCTCCGCGGACACGCGCGCGTCGAACGGCGCCGCGTCCGCGCCGCGCGCCGGCGCGACCACGCCCGCGGCGACCACGGAGGCGGCATGGAGCAGCAACTGTCGACGATGCATGGGTACGCACCCGCGCGGGTTGGCCGCCTGCGCAGCGCCTTCGCCAATGGGCGGCGCGGCGCCGGTGGAGGTCGCGGGACCGGCATCCTGCCGGCCCCGCGGTGACGGTCGGAGGATCCCGGAACCGTCAGAAGCGATAGCGCACGCCGAACAGGTAGACGCGCCCGGTGTGGTGGTAGACCGACACGCGATCGGCCACCGAACTCACCCACTGGTCGCTGTACTCGTCCGTGAGGTTGATGCCCTCGAAGGTGAACTCCAGCGCCTGCGACCACTTCCAGGCGAACGAGGCATCGACGTTGAACGTCTCCGCGGTGCCCTCGACGTCGTTGTTGTTGCGGCCCGGCACGGTGGTCAGGTACTCGTCGCGGTAGGCGCCCGACACGCGGGCGCTGAACTTGTCGTTCTCGTAGTAGAGGGTCAGGTTGTAGGCGTTCTTCGACAGGCCCGTGAGGTCGGTGTTGAGCGAGTTGGCGCCGGTCGAGGTCACGTACTGGATCTGCGAGTCGACGTAGGTGTAGTTGAACTGGATGCCGAAGTCCTGCCAGAAGCCAGGCAGGAAGGTGAAGGGCTGCTGGTAGGCGAACTCCCAGCCGCGCAGCGGGCCGCCCGGCGTGTTGACCGGGATGTTGAACTGGAAGTCGTCGGTGGGCAGCGCGCCGGTGCCGATCAGCAGGCTGTCCGGCAGGCCCGAGGTGTTGTACGGCCGCGTCTCGCGCGAGGTCTGCACGAAGGTGTCGATGTCCTTGTAGAACCAGGCCAGCGACAGCAGCGATTCCTCGGCGAAGTACCACTCCAGGGCCAGGTCGGCGGTCTTGGCGCGGAACGGATCGAGGTTCGGGTCGCCGCCGTTGACGGTGCGGTTGCCGCCGCTGACGCTGACGGTGACGCCCGGGGTGAGGTTGCCCAGCGCGGGCCGCGCCATCACCTTCGCCATGCCGAGGCGGAACACCAGGTCGTCGGTCAGGTCCCAGGCGGTGTTGAGCGAGGGCAGCCAGTCGTCGTAGCTGCGCTCGACGGTGGCCGGCACCGGCGTGTTGTTGACCACCGCGAAGCCGTTGGAGGTCTGGTCGGTGTCGACGTAGCGCACGCCGACGTTGCCGCGCAGGGTGCGGCCGATGAAGTCGGTGTTCCAGTCCAGCTGCAGGAAGCCGCCGGTGTCCTCTTCCTCGACGCTGCGGTTGTTGCCCAGCGCCTGCCGGGTCGACAGGGCGAAGGCGCCGCAGTTGCAGTAGATGTCGAACAGGTCGTCGAAGGCGCCGATATCCGGCGCCAGCCACGTGGTGTCGGTGCCGGCCGGCAGGTCGAGCCCGTCGCCGAACTCCACCAGGCGGGTCAGGTCGGCGAGGCTGGCGCCGGCCGGCAGGTTCGGCACCGTGGTTTCGGACAGGCGCCGGATCTCGCTGGTCTCGAACTCGTACTTCTTCCACAGGAACCCGCCCTTGAGCGCGAGGGCGTCGGTCATGTTCCATTCGGCGTCGAGGCTGAAGGTGTTGTACGAGTTGTCCGAGGTCTGCGGCCGCAGGCGGATCTCGGACAGGCCGTTGGCGAAGGTCCAGTTGGCGGGATTGGTGACGTCGAAGCCGTAGTCGATGCCGGGCAGGCGGTCGTCGTCGCGATAGTCCCAGCTGTAGCCGTTGGTGTTGGCGCGGTCGATCGTGACGGTGGTCTGGATCGGATTCTCGAACTCCGACTTCGAGTAGCCCCACAGCCCGTTCATGCGGAAGGTGTCGCTGAAATTGTGCTGGCCGGCCAGGCTGATCTGCGAGAACGTGGTCTGGAGTTCGTCGTAGCGCGATTCGGAACGCACGTCGACGTTGTTGAACAGGCCGTACTCGAGGTCGCCATCCGGGGCGACGAAGCCGTCGAGCACCACCGTCTGCGGCTTGCCGGCGCCGGTGCGGCTGAAGGAGATCGCCTCGAGGAAGTCCTCGGTGCGGGTGGCCTCGAAATCCGCGTACAGGCCGTCGAGGGTGAACAGGGTGTCGCTGGACGGCTCCCACTGCAGCGAGCCGGTGACGCCGAGGCGCTCCTGCTCGTGGCCCAGGCTGCCGTAGCGCGGGATGCGCGGATGGAAGGTGGTGGACAGGCGCGCCGGCGCATAGGGCGAACTGGCGGCGAAGCCGCCGCTGCTGGTGCCGTTGTCCCAGCGCACCGTGCTGTGGCCCTCCTCCACCAGGTTGCGCTTGGTGTAGGCGAGCGACAGCAGCGCGCCGAAGGTGCCGTCGGCGAAGGTGTTGCTGATCAGCGCCACGCCGCGCGGATCCCAGTCGTCGGACAGGTCGTTGTAGCCGGCCTGCCCGGAGATCAGGAAGGTGTAGCCCTCGTAGTCGAAGGGATGCGCCACGTTGAGGTCGACGGTGGCGCCGAGCGAACCCTCCTCGATGTCGGCCTGCGCGGTCTTGCGCACGATGATGTTGTTGAAAAGTTCGGACGCGAACACGTTGAAGTCGAAGCCGCGGCCGCGGTTGACGCCGCCGGAGCTGTCGGTGCCGCCGGTGGTGGTCAGCGCCTCCATGCCGTTGATGCGCACGCGGGTGAAGTTGGAATCGAGGCCGCGCACCGAGATGTTGCGTCCCTCGCCGGCATCGCGCGTGATGCTCACGCCGGGGATGCGCTGCAGCGACTCGGCCAGGTTGAGGTCGGGGAAGTCGGCGATGTCCTCGGCCACGATGGCGTCGATCGCGCCGACGGTATCGCGCTTGAGCTCGATCGCCTTCTGCAGGCTGGCGCGGAAGGTCACCACCACCGTG
>CAZTNB010000005.1:14418-33035 GCA_964614825.1 uncultured Gammaproteobacteria bacterium | reverse complement strand
AACTCCCTCCCCTCGTCGGTTGGGCCGGCTCGGCGACCGGCTCGCATCGGCTGTTTGACACCGGTATCATTCTGACCGCGGACGGCGGATGACACCGGTGGCAACGGAGCCTAGCAAACACCGCAGTGCAGCAACAAGACGTTTTCGTAACATGCTGGCCACACCCCGCCCGACCCGTGGCGGACCGCCGATACATCCGGAGAACCCCCCATGACCGGCCGCATCGTCTGCTTTGGAGAGCTCCTGCTGCGCCTGGGATCGCCCGGCCGGCAGTTGCTGCTGCAATCGCCCCGGCTGGACGTGCACGTGGGCGGCGCCGAGGCCAACGTCGCGGTGTCGCTGGCGCGCTTCGGCCACGAGGTGGCCATGGTCAGCGTGGTGCCGCACAACGCACTGGGGCAGGCCGCGATCGGCGAACTGCGCCGCCATGGCGTCGACACCCGCCACGTCGTCTTCGCGCCCGGCCGCATGGGCCTGTACTTCCTGGTGGCCGGCGCCATCCACCGGCCCAGCGAGGTGCTCTACGACCGCGCCGGCTCGGCCTTCGCGCTGGCGGCGCCGGAACTGCACGACTGGAACGCGCTGCTGGCCGGCGCCGACACCCTGCACGTCTCGGGCGTGTCGCCGGCGCTGGGCGCGTTCGCCGCCGAGGCCACGCTGCGCGCGGTGCGCACGGCAGCCGAACGCGGCCTGACCGTGTCCTTCGACGGCAATTTCCGCCCGAAACTGTGGTCGGCATGGAACGGCGACGCGCCCGCGATCCTGCGCGGCATCCTCGCCCACGTCGACCTGCTCCTTGCCGACCATCGCGACATCGCCATCGTGCTGGGACGCGACTTCGACGGCATCCCGCCCGCGCAGCGCAACCAGGCCGCCGCGCAGGCGGCCTTCGCCGCCTTCCCGCGCC
This sequence comes from uncultured Gammaproteobacteria bacterium, assembly GCA_964614825.1. Lineage (GTDB taxonomy): Bacteria > Pseudomonadota > Gammaproteobacteria > Xanthomonadales > Ahniellaceae > JAGOEZ01. Next base: position 32,128 of record CAZTNB010000005.1, on the reverse strand, counting down.
TGCAGCGCATGGCGACCACGGTGCGCACGCAGCGCAACGTCGACCACCACGAGCTGTCCGCGCAGCTCTACACCCGCGCGGCCGCGATCGAGACCGAGGTGCACGCGATCACGCCGATCGTGGACCGCATCGGCGCCGGCGACGCCTTCGCCGCCGGCTTGCTGCACGGCCTGCGCAGCGGCCGCGCCGATGCCGACGCCCTGCGCTTCGGCCTGGCCTGCGCCTGCCTCAAGCACTCGATCCCGGGCGACTTCAACCTCGCCGGCGTCGACGAGGTCGAGGCCTTTCTCGGCGAGCAGCGCTTCGATGTCCGCCGCTGAGCATTCGATCGACGCCGTGCTGCGGCTGGCGCCGGTCATCCCGGTGTACACCGCCTACGGCAGCCAGCACGCGGCCGAGGTGGCGCGCGCGCTCGCCCGCGGCGGCCTGCCGGTGGTCGAGGTCACGCTGCGCACGCCGGCGGCGATGGATGCGATCCGCAGCATCGCCAGCGAGGTGCCCGGGGTGGTGGTCGGCGCCGGCACCGTGGTCGCGCCCGAGCAGTTCGAGGCGGCGGCGCGCGCGGGCGCCCGCTTCGCGGTCTCGCCCGGCACCACGGCCACGCTGCGCCACGCCGCGCTGGCGACCGGACTGGCGTGGTTGCCGGGCGCGGCCACCGCCTCCGAGGTCATGGCGGGGCTGGAACTGGGCTACCGCGACTTCAAGTTCTTCCCGGCCGAGGCGGCCGGCGGCGTGCCGATGCTGCGCTCGCTGGCGGGACCGTTCCCGAACGTGCGCTTCTGCCCCACCGGCGCCATCACCGAGACCAGCGCGCGCGACTGGCTCGCGTTGCCCAACGTGCCGTGCGTGGCGGGCTCGTGGCTGACGCCGCGGCATCTGGTCGAAGCGCGGGACTGGGCCGCGATCGAGGCGCTGGCGCGGACCGCCGCCGGGTGGACGCCCGGCCGGCACGGATTGGCCGCGGTCGACTAGGGAACCTGCGACTGCCCTGTCTGCGTCGACGCGACGCCGCCTTGCACGCCGGCCTGGCGCCGGTGCGGCGGGCGCCCTCAGGCGCTGCGCGCGGGCGACAGTCCGATGCCGAGCCCGGGCTGCAGGAGCACTTCCTCCGCCGGGCGCGGGTGCGCGTACAGGAAGCCCTGGCCGAGGCTGCAGCCCAGTTCGAGCAGGGCGTCGCGCTGCGCCGTGGTCTCGATGCCCTCGGCGATGGTCTCCAGGCCCAGCGCGCCGGCCAGGGTCACGATCGCGCGCACCACCGCGGCGCTGCCGCCCGCCTCGCCGGGCCGCAGGTCGGCGACGAAGGAGCGGTCGATCTTGAGGGTCTGGATCGGGAACTTGTGCAGGTACGACAGCGACGAGTAGCCGGTGCCGAAGTCGTCCAGCTGCGACAGCACGCCGGCGTCGCGCAGGCGCTGCAGCACGCGGCGGATCTGGTCGGGATTGTCGAGCAGCGCGCCCTCGGTGACCTCCAGGCGCAGGCGCGTGGGATCGATGCCGCGCACGCGCAGCAGCGCCAGCACCGCCTCGTCGAGGTCGGGACTGCGGAAGTGGCGCGCCGACACGTTGATGGCGACGTAGGCGCCGTCGGCGCACAGGCGCGGGATCTCGCGGCAGGTGAGGTCGAACATCTGCCAGTCGATCTGCTCGATGCTGCCGTTCTCCTCCGCCACGGCGAGGAAGTCGGCCGGCAGCAGCAGGCCGCGCTCGGCGTGGCGCCAGCGCAGCAGCGCCTCGTAGCCGACCACGCTGGCGTCGGCCAGGCGCACGATGGCCTGGAAGTGCGGCTCGAACTCGCTGCGCGCGATCGCGCGGCGCAGGTCGCCCTCGAGGTCGAGCAGCTTGAGCGCTTCGGTGTGCAGCTGCTCGTCGAACAGCTCGAAGCGCTGGCGGCCCTTGGCCTTGGCGCGGTACATGGCCACGTCGGCGTCGCGCAGCAGTTCCTCGGCGCGGGTGTAGCGCGGGTGGCCGATCGCGATGCCGATGCTGGCCGAGGTGAACAGCTCCTTGCCGCCCACGCGCATCGGTTCCGACAGGGCCTCGATCACGCGCCGCGCCACGGTGAAGGCGTCCTGCGGACTGTGCAGGTCCTCGAGCAGGATCGCGAACTCGTCGCCGCCCAGCCGCGCCACGGTGTCCGGCGCGCGCAGGCAGCCGGCGATGCGTGCTCCGGCCTCCTTGAGCATCTCGTCGCCGACCAGGTGGCCGACGCTGTCGTTGACCACCTTGAAGCGGTCGAGGTCGAGGAACAGCACGCCGAAGCGATGGCTGTCGTCGCGGCGGTGGCGGGTCAGGGCCTGGCCGAGGCGGTCGAGCAGGCAGGCGCGGTTCGGCAACCCGGTGAGGGCGTCGTGCAGGGCCTGGTGCTTGAGCCGCATCTCGATGCGCTCGCGCTCGCCGATCTGGTCGCGCAACTCGCGGTTGGTCTCGGCCAGTTCGGCGGTGCGTTCCTGCACCCGCCGCTCCAGCTCCGCGTAGGCCTGGCGCAGCGACTCCTGCGCGCGCTTGCGCACCAGGCCGGTGGCGATGTGGTACGAGACGAAGGTGAGCAGTTCCTGGTCGCGGCCGCTGAACAGGTGGTCGGGCGAGTAGCTCTGCACCGCGATCACGCCGACCGCGCGCTCCTCGACCATCAGCGGCACGCCCAGCCAGCACACCGACGGCGCGCCGAAGCTCTGCACCTCGCCGGCGGCGGCGAGGCGCTCGACGTCGATGCGGTTGGCCAGCAGGGGGCGCGCGGTGCGCAGCACGTACTCGGTCAGGCCCTTGGCCAGGCGCCGGCGCGGCCGCGTCGGGTCGCGCTCGTCGACCGAATAGGGGAAATCCAGCTCGCTGCCGTCGCCGGACAGCAACGCGATGAAGAAGTTGCGCGCGTCGAGCAGGCCGCCGACGATCGCGTGCACCGAGGAATAGAACGCCTCCAGCGTGTCGGTGGTGGAGGCCAGCTCGGCGATGCGGAACAGCGCCGCCTGCAGCCGTTCGCCGCGCTGGCGCTCCTGCACCTCGCCGCGCAGCACCACGTTGGCGTGGCCCAGTTCGGCGGTGCGCTCGGCCACGCGCGCCTCCAGCTCCGCCTGGTGCTGCTTGCGCTCCAGCGCGGTGAGGATGTGCTGGGCGACGTAGCCCAGCAGGGCGCGGTGCTCCTCGGTGTAGCGCCCGGCCTGGTCGTAGCTCTGCACCACCACCGCGCCGCGCACCTCGCTGCCGGAGATCATCGGCACGCCGAGCCAGTCCTCGCTGTCCGGGCCCAGCAGGTCGTCGCGGGCGACGTTGAACTCGGCGCGGATGATCGAGGACGGGCCCATCAGCGAGCGCCGCAGGCGGATCACCGCCAGGGTCACGCTGTTCTCGACCTCGCGGACCGGGATTTCGGCATCCGGATCGGGACTGATGAGGTCGACCGAGTCGCGGAAGTAGATGAAGCGCAGGGTCTGGTTGGCCTCGCTGTACAGCACGATGAAGAAGTTCTCGGCGTACATCAGCGTGCCGACGATCTCGTGGATGCCCTTGAGCATGTCGGGCATCTCGAGGTCGGAGCTGGCCATGTCGGCGATGGCGTACAGCGCGCGCTGCAGCGTCTCGGCCTTTTCCAGCCGCTCGACCGAGCGCTGCAGGCGCTCGGCGCGCAGCGCCGCCGCCATGGCGCGGGCGAAATCGGCGCGGAACGCCTCCCACGCCGCGCCTTCGGGCCTGGCGGCATTCGGGGCGAGGTCGTGCAGCATGCCGGCCCAGCCGTCGGGACCGCGCGGCACCAGCGACAAGGCGCTGGTGCGCTGCCCGGGTTCGCTGGCGTCCTCGGCGTCGGGACTGTCGAGGCGCTGGACCAGCACCTGTTCGCGCGACTTGAGCGCGTCCCCGGGCACGATCTGGGTCGGGCTGGCGGGCTCGCGCGGCAGCGCCGCCGCCCACACCACCCGCACCCGGCGCAGGCCGAACAGGGCCTCGGCGTACTGGACCCCGACGGCGGCCACCTCGGTCACGTCGTTGGCGCGCAGCAATGCCGAGCCGAACGAGGCCACGGTCGCCTCGCCTTGCGGGGACGACCGGCCCAAGCGCGCCTCGACCAGCGATTTCGGCTGCACGACCGTGACCACGACTGCTTCGAGTCCGGAGTCTAGCAAGCGCCATGCCCCCGGTGCCGGCCCGTGCCGAACCCCCGGGCTTCCCGCCATCCGTTCAACCCCATGGAGGCGCCGTCCGTCGGCGCCGCGGCATTTGCTACGCTCGGCCCGATGACCGGCGAGCGCACCGACGAGGAACTCATGCTCGCCTACGCGCGCGACGACCTGCGCGCCTTCGACCAGCTGTACGCGCGCAACCGCGGGCCCCTGTACCGCTTCCTGCTGCGGTCCGCCGGCAACCGCGCCAACGCCGACGAGCTGTTCCAGGAGACCTGGGTGCGGGTGATCGGCGCGCGCCAGCGCTATCGGCCGGAGGCCCGGTTCTCGACCTGGCTGCTGTCGATCGCGCACCGGCTGCTGATCGACCAGTCGCGGCGCCCGCGGCCGCTCGGCGGCACCGAGGCGGCCGAGCTGGCCCTGGCGCAGGAACCCGCGCCCGAGCACGAGTCGCCGGAGGCGACCCACTCGGCCTTCGCCCTCGCGCGCCGGGTGCAGGCCGCCCTGGCGGAACTGCCGGCCGAGCAGCGCGAGGCCTTCCTGATGCGGGCCGAGCTCGACGCCGGACCCGATGAGATCGCGCAGGCCACCGGCGTGGGCCGCGAAACCGCCAAATCGCGCCTGCGCTACGCGGTCGAGCGCCTGCGCCAGAGGTTGAGCCCGTGACCCCCGAAGACCCGCAGGACCTCGACGCCGCGCTGGCCGCTTACCGGCGCCTGCCGCGCGCGGAGCCCACGGCGGCACTCGACGCCGCCATCCGCGCGCACGCGCAGGCAGCCCTGGCGCGGCGCGCGCGGCCGCGCTGGCCGGTGCTGTTCGCGACCGCGGCGACGCTGGTGCTCGCGGCCAGCCTGGGTTGGCGCGCCTGGCGCGCGGGTTCGGACCAGCCGGCGCCGCTGGTGCAGGACGCCGCCATGCCGGCCGCGAGCGCCCGGGCGGGCGCGCCCGCGGCGGCGGGCGCCGCGCGGGAACGCGCCGACACTGAAACCGCGCCGGCACCGCTGCGGGACCTGCGCGAGCGCAGCCCGGACGCGCCGCCCAAGCAACTCGGCAATGAATCCGCGGACGCCGCCAGCATCGCCACCGGCGCCTTCGCGCGCGCCAAGGCGCCCGCGCCGGAGCCGCCGCTGCCGCAAGCCTTCGAAGGTGCGCCCGCGGCACCTGCACCCGCACCCGCCGCCGCGCCGCCGCCTGCGCCGCCAGCGCCAGTCGAGGAGTCGCCCGCTCCGGCGGAGTCCGCCGAAGCGGGCCTGGCCAAGAAGACGGAGGCGGTGGTCCCGGACTCCGAATCGCGCGGCAACGTCCTGGCGGCGCCCGCCGCCGCGGACGGCGCCGAGTCCGATCGCGCCGCCGCGGAAACCCCGCCGCCGGCCGCCGGGCTCGGTGCCGCGCGCGCCGTGTCGGCGCTCGGGCGCGATGAACCGCGGCGACAGGCGGGCGCCGCCACCGCCGTGGACGCCTTGCTGCCGATCCGCGAACTGCTGCGGCAGGGTCGCCGCGACGAGGCGCGCGTCGCGCTGGCGCAATGGCGGCGCGACTGGCCCGACGCGCCCCTGCCCGAGGACCTGCAGGCCCTGCTGCGGTGAGCCTGCACACGCTGGCCGGCCCCGCCCGGCATGCGATCGAGGTGCGCAAGAGCCGCTTCATCGCCGTGGCGGCGCGGGTGGACACGCCGGATGCCGCCATGGCCGTCCTCGACGCCCATGCCGATCGAGGCGCGCACCACAACTGCTGGGCCTGGCGCGTCGGCGCGCGCTACCGCTTCCACGATGCCGACGAGCCGGCCGGCACCGCCGGCCGCCCGATCCTGATGGCCATCGACGCCCAGGGGCTGGACCATGTCGCGGTGCTGGTGACGCGCCACTTCGGCGGGATCAAGCTCGGCGCCGGCGGCCTCGCCCGCGCCTATGGCGGCTGCGCCGCGGAGTGCCTGCGCCAGGCGCCGCGCCTGCCGCTGGTCGAGCGCGTGCGCCTGCGCCTGCTGCTGCCCTTCGACGCCGTCGGCGTGGTGCATCCGCTGCTGGCCGCGCATGGCGCGATCCGGACCGGCGAGCGCTACGCCGCCGACGGCGTGGAGTTGGAGGTGGAACTGGCGGCCGACCGCAGCGCCGCCTTCGCCGTGGCGCTGCGCGACGCCACGCGCGGCGCGGCGCGCGTGGACCGCGCCGGCGGCTGAGCGCGGACCGGCCGCGCCGGCTGCGCGTCGCCCGCCCCCGATCTGCGAAACTAGCCCACCCTGCCCCGCACTTGCCCATGAGCCCTGCCGCCAACGCCACCGAGTCCGCCAGCAGCAAGGGATGGCGCCCGCTGGCCGCGGCGTGGCCCTTCGTGCGCCACCATCGCGGACTGATCGCCGGCTGGCTGGCGTTCCTGGGCCTGGCCTCGGTGGCGACGCTGGCGCTGCCGGTGGCGGTGCGCCAGATGATCGACCATGGCTTCTCCGCGTCCGACGCGGCCACCGTCGACCGCTACTTCCTCGGCCTGTTCGCCGTGGCGGTGGTGCTGGCGCTGGCCACCGCGCTGCGCTTCTGGTTCGTGAGCATGCTGGGCGAGCGCGTCACCGCCGAGCTGCGCCAGGCCGTGTACGACCGCCTGCTGGGCCTCGACCAGGCCTTCTACGAGCGCACCCGCACCGGCGAACTGCTGTCGCGGCTGACCACCGACGCCGAGCTGGTGCAGGTGGTGGTCGGCTCCAGCGCGTCGGTCGCGGTGCGCAGCGCGGTGATGCTGGTCGGCGCCTCGGTGATGCTGGTCGTCACCAGCCCGCGCCTGGCCGGCTTCGCCGCGCTGGTGATCCCGCTGGTGCTGGCGCCGATGCTGCTGTTCGGGCGCCGCGTGCGCGGCCTGTCGCGGCAGAACCAGGACCGCATCGCCGACACCAGCGCGCTGGCGAGCGAGACCCTCAACGCCATGCCCACGGTGCAGGCCTACACGCGCGAGCCGGCCGAATCGGCGCGCTTCGCCGCGGCGGTGCAGCGCACCCTGGCCACCGCGCGGCGCCGCATCCGCACCCGCGGCCTGCTGACCGCGCTGGTGATCGTGCTGGTGTTCGGCGCCATCACCGGCGTGCTGTGGATGGGCGCGCGCTCGGTGATGGGCGGCGCCATCAGCGCCGGCACCCTGAGCCAGTTCGTGATGTTCGCGGTGCTCGCGGCCGGTTCGGTCGGCGCGCTGACCGAGACCTGGGGCGACGTGCTGCGCGCCGCCGGGGCGATGGAGCGCATCGGCGAGTTGCTGGCCGAGCAGCCCGCGATCCGCGATCCGGTCAATCCGCCGACCTTCGTGCGGCCGGCGCGCGGCGCGCTGCGCTTCGAGCACGTGCGCTTCCACTATCCGAGCCGGCCCGACCGCGCCGCGCTGGAGGACTTCTCGCTCGAGGTGCGGCCGGGCGAGACCGTGGCGCTGGTCGGGCCCTCGGGTGCCGGCAAGAGCACGGTGTTCGCCCTGCTGCTGCGCTTCTACGACCCGGCCTCGGGCCGCATCACCCTCGACGGCCACGACCTGCGCCAGCTGCCGCTGGGCGAGTTGCGCGGGGCGCAGGCGCTGGTGCCGCAGGCCAGCGTGATCTTCGGCGCCAGCGCCGCCGAGAACATCGCCATCGGCCGTCCCGGCGCCGATCGCGCCGCGATCGAGGCGGCGGCGCGCGCGGCCGAGGCGCACGACTTCATCGCCGCCCTGCCGGAAGGCTACGACACCCACCTCGGCGAGCGCGGCGTGCGCCTCTCCGGCGGCCAGCAGCAGCGCATCGCGATCGCGCGCGCGATCCTCAAGAACGCGCCGGTGCTGCTGCTCGACGAGGCCACCTCCAACCTCGACGCGCAGAGCGAGGCCGCGATCCAGCATGGCCTCGAACGCCTGATGCGCGACCGCACCACGCTGGTGATCGCGCACCGCCTCGCCACCGTGCAGCGCGCCGACCGCATCGTGGTCATGGACCACGGCCGCGTGGTGGCGATCGGCCGCCACGCCGAACTGGTCGCCCAGGGCGGGCTGTACGCCGACCTCGCGCGCCTGCAGTTCTCCCACGATCCCCTGCCGCCGGACTGAACCGCCATGACCGTGCCCTTGCCCGAGCGCATCCGCGTCGCCGTGTGCCAGTGGGGCTTCGACCGCGTCGGCGGCTGGGACGAGTTCGCGGCCAAGGTGGCGCGCCAGGCGCGCATCGCCGCCGACTACCGCGCCGACTTCCTGCTGCTGCCCGAACTGGTCACCTTCGAACTGCTGTCGGCCGAGCCCTCGCCGCTGCCCGGTTCCGAGGCGGTGGAGGCCCTGAGCGCGCGCACGCCGCAGTGGCGCGCGCTGCTGTCGCAGCTGGCGGCGAGCTGCCGCGTCAACATCGTCGGCGGCACCCACGTCACCCGCACCGCGGGCGGGTCGATCCGCAACGTCTGCATCGTGGCGCTGCGCGACGGCACCCTGCACGAGCGCGAGAAGCTGCACGCGACGCCCAACGAGCGCGACGCCTGGGAGGTCTCGGGCGGCTCCGCGGCCGAGGTCGTCGACACCGACTGCGGGCCGGTGGGCATCATGGTCTGCTACGACAGCGAGTTCCCCGAACTCGGGCGCCACCTCGCCGACCAGGGCGCGCTGCTGCTGCTGGTGCCCTCGAGCACCGACGATCGGCTCGGCTGGCTGCGCGTGCGCCATTGCTGCCAGGCGCGCGCGATCGAGAACCAGGTCTACGTGGCGGTGGCCGGCAACGTCGGCGACCTCAAGGGCGTGTGGAACCTCGACGTGCAGCAGGCGCAGAGCGCGGTGCTGACGCCCTGCGACTACGGCTTCGCGCGCGAGGGCGTGGCGGTGGAGGCACCGGCCGGGGTGGCAACCACGATCGTGGCGGAACTGGATCCGGGCGCCTTGCTGCGGGCACGGGCGCACGGCACCGTACGCAACCTCGCCGATCGACGTGCCGACCTGTACCGGGTGGCCTGGCGCGAGGACTGAGTCGGCGCGGCCGCCGCCCCGGCCGCAGCCGGGGTCGCGGTACCGCCGAGCGTCGCCTGGACTATTCTTTTCTATTCAACCAATTGCTGGCCATTCTTCGCATCGATTCGTCGTAGGCCCCGCCGCGCGCAATTTCCGCAACATCGCACCACGCGAGCGCTTTCGACTCGCTCGACAGCACGAATTCGGTCGAGTTCGTGGCCCGGACGACGAAACGCACGTCGTAGTGCCAATGCCCGGGGTCGGCGCCGCGCGGCGGGATCCAGTGCCGGTCGAGGTCGTAGATCGCCGGTTCCAGCACCAGCCCCTGCAGCCCCGATTCCTCGCCTGCCTCGCGCAGCGCGACCGCGCCCAGGTCGGCATCGCCGTCGGCATGGCCACCGAGCTGCAGCCAGCGGTCCAGCTTGCGATGGTGGGTGAGCAGCACCTGCGTGCCCCGCGGCGACACCAGCCACGCGGAACCGGTGTAGTGGCCCGGAAAGCAGTCGCGCCGATAGCAGGCCGGCGCCAGCGCCAGCAGGTCGCGGAACTGCGCCAGCACCAGGGGATCGGCCCGGACGGCGTGTTCATCGAGCAGCGTCGCCAGCGGCGGGTGCGTCGGGTCGGGGGACATGCGGGTACTTGGCACCGTACGTGCATAAGGCGACGACCCCCATGCTAACGCCTGAACCCATGCCACCACGCACGCCTTGCCGCCGCACCCTCGCGCTGATCGCCATGACCCTCGCCACCAGCCTCGTCCACGCGGGCACGCCCGCGGTGACGGTGCGCTCGGTGGGCGCCGACGGCGTCGCGCCCTCGCCCGCCGACAACGACTTCCTGCGCCTGTCGCAGGCGGTCGCCGCACTGACCACGGGCGTCAACCTGCGCCTGGACGGCACCTTCGACTTCAGCGAGCCGAATGCGGCCGCCGCCTGGGCGCTGGGCGCCGATGCCAGCGCCGGCACGGCCGACGACTACTCGGTGCAGGTTCCGGCCAATGTCGACGGCGTGGTGCTCGAGCCGGTCGCCGGCGGCGCGGCGGTGATCCAGGGCCCCGGCGACCTGCCCGGCGCCAACCTCGAGGGCTTCCTGGTCTTCGACGGCGGCAAGAACCGCAACTGGACCATCCGCAACCTCGAGATCCTCGACTTCGACCTCGGCATCGGCATGTTCTTCGGCGCCGGCGGCAGCGACGCCTTCGACGGCACCCTGATCCAGGGCAACCGCATCCGCCTGCCGGCCGACCTCAACGCCACCGTCGCGCCGGCCGACGTCAACCAGAACATCGGCATCCATTTCGCCTTCGGCCGCAACCAGCGCATCGCCGCCAACCTGATCGAGATCCCGGGCAACGGCCGCTCCGACAGCGCCAACAACCGCTTCGCCAGCAGCGTGGGCATGCAGTCCAACACCAGCGGCGGCGCGGTCTACGACGGGCTGGTCATCGCCGACAACATCGTGCGCGTGGCCGCGGCGCAGTCCGACGACGCCGAGCGCGTGCTCGGGTTCTGGGAGAACAGCCACGGCCACCTGGGCAACGTGGAGGTGAGCCGCAACCGCTTCGAGAACCTCGCCGCCGGCAACGATCCCGCGCGCAACCGGCAACGCGGCTTCCGCGTCACCTCGCACTCCTCCGCCACCACCACCGTGAGCTACGCCGGCAACCGCGTCGAGGGCGCCAACATCGGCTTCGAGTGGATCGCCGGTTCCAACTTCGCCGGCAACCTGCCGGTGCGGCTGCGCGACAACGTGGTCATCGGCGGCGGCACCGGCCTGCGCCTGCAGTCGAACGGCCTGGTCGACGCGCAATGCAACCGCATCGCCGCCAACGCGCTGGGCGTGCTGGCCGACGCCGGCACCAGCGCGGCGCTGCAGGACAACTGGTGGGGCTGCAACGCCGGCCCCAACGCCGGCCTGTGCGACCTCGTGCAGGGCGCCGCGACGCCGTCGCGCTGGCTGATCCTGGTCGCCAGCGCCACGCCCGCGCAGATCATCGAGGGCGGCAGCGCCGCCGTCGGCGCGCGCTTCCCGCGCTATTCCGACGCCGCGCCGGCCACCTGCGCCTTCGCCGACACACCGGTCGATTTCGTCGCCGACGGCGGCAGCTTCGCACCGGCCAGCGCCGTGATGCCCGACCCGCTCGCCGGCGCGGGCACGACCTGGTCCAGCGGCAGCTTCAGCGGCACCGCCTCCATCCAGGCCGTGGTCGATTTCGAGACCGCGCCGGCGCAGGTGCGGGTGCTGCCCGATCGACTGTTCGGGCACGGCTTCGAGGACTGAACGGCGCGGCTTGCTTGCCGGGCCGGGAGGCGTCGGTTAGGGTACCGCCCGCGACGGTGGCGCCTGCGGGCGCGGGAGTCGCGGGCTGCGCGCGACCCGGGGAGGCCGCGGCCGCGGCCGGTCGCGGGGCAACGCATCCCTCCCCGCGCACCCCGGGCATCCAAGCCATGCTGAAGCAGCTACTGGCCACCAAGCCGATCGTCGAACTCGACGCGGTCGCCAAGGCCGGCGACCTCAAGCGCGCGCTCGGCCCCTGGGCGCTGACCGCGCTGGGCATCGGCGCCATCATCGGCACCGGCATCTTCGTCCTGACCGGCATCGCGGCCGCCAACAACGCCGGCCCGGCGCTGGCGCTGTCGTTCGTGGTGGCCGGCGCGGTCTGCGCGCTGGCCGCGCTGTGCTACTCCGAGTTCGCCTCGATGATCCCGGTCGCGGGCAGCGCCTACAGCTACTCGTACACCACGATGGGCGAAGGCATGGCCTGGTTCATCGGCTGGAACCTGGTGCTGGAATACCTGGTCTCGATCTCCGCCGTCTCGGTCGGCTGGTCGGGCTACGCCACCCAGTTCATCAACACCGCGCTGGGCTGGATCAATTCCGGTCCCCTGCCCGACATCCTGACCCGCTCGCCGCTGGAAAAGGGCGTCGGCCACTGGGAGATCGTGCGCACCGGGTCGCTGATCAACCTGCCGGCGGTGTTCATCATCGCCCTGGTCACCGGCGTCTGCTACCGCGGCATCACCCAGTCGTCGACGCTCAACGCCTTCATCGTCGCGATCAAGGTCACGGTGATCGTGCTCTTCATCGCCTTCGGCGTCTGGTACGTCGATCCGGGCAACTGGGACCCGTTCGTCCCGGCCCGGGTCTGCGATACCACGGCGGTGGTGACCGAGACCTGCAGGCCGGGCCACTACGGCTGGTTCGGCATCGTCGAGGGCGCCTCGATCATCTTCTTCGCCTACATCGGCTTCGACGCGGTCTCGACCGCGGCGCAGGAGGCGAAGAACCCGCAGCGCGACATGCCGGTCGGCATCATCGCCTCGCTGCTGATCTGCACCGTGCTGTACATCGTGGTGTCGTTGATCCTCACCGGCATGATGCCGTACCAGAGCTTCAAGGGCATCGCGCACCCGGTGTCGTACGCGATCCAGAGCGTGCCGGCGCTGGAGTGGTGGCTGGCGCCGCTGGTCGAGCTCGGCGCGATCGCCGGGCTGTCGTCGGTGATCCTGGTGATGATGATCGGCCAGCCGCGCATCTTCTACGCCATGTCGCGCGACGGCCTGCTGCCGCCGGTGTTCGCCCGCGTGCACCCGAAGTACCAGACCCCGCACGTCAACACCGTCATCACCGGCGTGATCGCGGCGCTGCTCGGCGGCTTCCTGCCGATCGACATCCTGGCCGAGCTGACCAACATCGGCACCCTGATCGCGTTCATGTCGGTGTGCATCGGCGTGCTGGTGCTGCGCTACACGCGCCCCGACCTGCCGCGGCCGTTCAAGGTGCCGTTGCCCTGGCTCACCTGCCTGCTGGGCGCCGCCGGTTGCCTGTACCTGATCTACGGCCTGCCGTACGACACCTGGATCCGGCTCGGCGTGTGGACCGTGCTCGGGGCGATGATCTATTTCGCCTACGGCTTCTGGAACAGCAAGCTGCGCCAGCGCTGAGGCGCCGGCGCCACGCCGCGGCACGGCCCCGCGCCGTGCCGCGCGCGCTCAGACCTCGCCCTTCTCGCTGCCCTCGAAGTAGGGCTTGCCGCTCTTGCACATGCGCGGCGGCTCGCGCCGGCGCTTCTCGATCACCAGCACGCTGTCGTAGTAGTGCATCGAACCGGTGGACTGGGTGTAGCCGTCGACGACGAAGCTGTGCGCGTCGCGCGAGTGCCAGGCGTTGAGCTGGTCGATCAGGGTCTTGGTCAGCTCCAGGAACGAGAACTGCCCGCGGTAGGCGCCGCCGTACTCGCGCCAGTAGCTCGTGTGCAGGTCCTCGACCAGGTACACGCCGTCGTGGGCCACCGCCGGATACAGGGCCAGGAAGGTCTGCAGCTGCTGCTGCATGGTGTGGCCGCCATCGTCGATCAGCACGTCGATGCGGCCGACCTGGCGCGCCAGCCGCGCGAGGAACGCGGGGTCGGCCTGGTCGCCGATCATGATCTCGGTGTCGGCCGTGGCCAGCGCGGCCGTGCGCGGCTCGATGTCCACGCCGACGATGCGCGCCATCGGCCCGAGGTAGTGGCGCCACATCTGCAGCGAGCCGCCGTGGTAGACGCCGATCTCGACCAGGGTGATCGCGCGGCCGCGGAAGCGCTCCAGGTGCCGGTGGTAGATGTCGAAGTAGTGCTCCCACTTCGAGATCAGGCGGCCGGGATTGCGGTCGAAGTACTCGCGCAGCGGGTTGGCGGCGGGTTCGCTCATGCGTCGGACTCGGCAGGGGGCGGAAGGGTCGGCGCCGGCGGCGCGGCGGCGGGCTCGGCGCCCTCGTCGTCCTCGCGCGACTGCGCCAGCAGTTCGGGATCGATGGCCTTGGCGGCCTTGGCGCCGAGGCGGCGCAGTTCGTCGGTCTTGCGCACCAGGTTGCCCTTGCCGCTCGCCAGCTTGGCCAGCGCGTCGGCCAGCAGCGAGCGGCTCTTGTCGAAGCTCGACTCCACGCCCTTGAGGTCGCCGACGAAGCCGACGAACTTGTCGTGCAGCTTGCCCGCCTCCTCGGCGATGCGCAGCGCGTTGCGGTTGCGGTCCTCGAAGCGCCACAGGCTGTTGACCGTGCGCAGGGTCGCCAGCAGGGTGGACGCGGTGACGATCACCACCCGACGGTCGAAGGCGTACTCGTGCAGGGTGTCGTCGGCATGCGTGGCCTCGATGAACGCGGCCTCGACCGGCACGAACATCAGCACGAAATCCAGGGTGCGCAGGCCGGGCAGGTCGGCATAGGGCTTGGCGGCCAGCCGGTCGACCTGGGCGCGCAGCGACTGCACGTGCTCGCGCATGTGCTGTTCGCGCTCCGGGTCCAGCGCGCTGGAGCAATAGCGCTCGTAGGCGGTGAGCGAGACCTTGGCGTCGATCACCAGGTCGCGGCCCTCGGGCAGGCGCACGATCACGTCCGGGCGCTGGCGCCCGTCGTGGGTGGCGAAGTTGAGCTGGGTCTCGTACTCGCGGCCCTTCTCCAGCCCCGATGCGGCCAGCAGGCGTTCCAGCACCAGCTCGCCCCAGGCGCCCTGGGTGCGGCTGTCGCCCTTGAGGGCGCGGGTCAAGGCCAGCGCATCGTCGCCGATGCGCAGGTTGAGCGCGCGCAGCGTCTCCAGCTCCTTCTGCAGCAGCACGCGCTCGCGGCCTTCCTTCTCGTACACCTCGTTGACCGTGCGCCGGAATCCCTCCAGCTGCTCGCGCAAGGGCGTGAGCAGCTGGCCGAGGTGGGTGGCGTTGTGCTCGGAGAAGCGCTGCGACTTCTCCTCGAGGATGGCGCTGGCCGAAGCCTGGAAGGCCTCGCGCATCTCGCCCTTGACCTTGTCGAGCAGCGCCAGCCGTTCGCGCGACTGCGCCTCGCTGGACTCGAGCCGCGCGCCCAGTTCCATGGCCTGGCCGCGGGCGTGGGCCAGTTCGCGCGCCAGCGCCTCGTGTTCGCTGCGCGACTGCGCCAGCGCCGCCGCGATCCGGTCCATTTCCTCGAGGCGGGTGCGCAACTCGGCGCGTTGCACGGCCAGCTGCGCGGCGGCGGCCTGCTGCTCGCGCAGCGCGGCCTCGGTCGCGGCCAGGCGTTCCTGCAGGTCGGCCAGCCGCTGCTCCAGCCCGCGGCGTTCGGCGGCCAGCGCGGCCAGTTCGGCCTCGCGCTCGGACCGGCCGGCCGCGCGCGCCCGGCCGGCCTGGCGCCGGGCCAGCCACCAGGCGGCCACGACGACCAGCGGCAGCGCAAGCGCCGCGATCAGGAGCTGGTACGACTGGGGCACCGCGTGCCTCCGTGCAGGGGACGCGGCATTCTAGACGCTGCGCGCGGCGCCGCGACGGCGGCCGCGCGCGCGTCGGCGCTGCGGGCTCAGGCCTTCTTCACCCAGGCCGCGCACCAGCCCTTGGGATTGACCGCCTTGCCCGGGAAGATCGAGCACGGCAGCCAGCCGTCGGCCTGGGCGGCCTGGCTCAGGTTGCAGCCCGCGCAGTTCTGGTCCGCCTTGTGGTTCGGGAACTTGGCCGCGTCGACCGTGGTGGTGTCGTGCCTGTAGCCCAGGGCCGCGCCGGTCGGGTCGGCCTCGTCTATGTGCGGCAGGCCGGCCTGCGCGCGCGCGGTGCGTGGCGCCAGGGTGGCGACCACGGGAACGGCGGTGGCACCAAGCACGACGATCTCGAGGAAGCGGCGGCGCGAACTGGCTGGGGCGGTCATGGCAGGTTCCCTGGCTGGTCGGTGGGTGGGGATGGCGGCGCGGATGATCGCACAGGCAGCGTGAACGCGTGTTGACCCCGGCACCCGCGGCCGCGGCCTCGAAAACCGGGCGGCCAGCACCCATAATCGACCATCCACCCGCCTTGCGCCGGAGCTTCGCCATCAGCGCCCCGCCCACCGACGACGCCCTGCTCGATTGCGCCCGCCAGATCGCCGCCGCCGGCCGCGAACTCGCCGCGCGGGGCTGGACGCCGGCCACGAGCAGCAACTTCTCGATGCGGGTCGGGCCGCAGCGCATCGCGGTGACCGTGTCCGGTCGCGACAAGGGCCGGCTGACCGAGCACGACATCCTGCAGGTGGATCTCGACGGCCGCGCGCTGGGCACCGACGCGCGACCCTCGGCCGAAACGCTGCTGCACACGCAGCTGTACCGGCGCCTGCCGCAGGTCGGCGCGGTGCTGCACACGCACTCGCACAACCAGACCGTGGCCTCGCGCCTTTACGCGGGTGCCGGCCGCATCGTGTTCGAGGGCTACGAGCTGCAGAAGGCCATCAGCGGCCACGACACGCACGAGGGCGCGCTGGAGGTGCCGGTGTTCGCCAACACCCAGGACATGCCGGAGCTGGTGCGTGCGGTCGACGCCTGGCTCGACCAGGGCAAGCCGCTGCACGGCTACCTGATCGACGGGCACGGCATCTACGCCTGGGGCCGCGACATGGCCGAGGCGCGCCGGCACCTGGAGGCCTTCGAATTCCTGCTGGGCTGCGAACTGGACCTGAGGAGACTGCGGGCATGAGCCGACTGCGCGTGTTTGCCGAGACCGATGGCCGCATGCCGAAGCGCGAGACCTCGCGCCACGACGAGATCGCGGCCGAACTGGGCCGCCATGGCGTGCGCTTCGAACGCTGGCGCACCACCGTCCCGCTCAAGCCCGGCGCCGACCCGGAGGCGGTGATCGAGGCCTACCGCGAGGACATCGACCGCCTGATCCGCGAGGAGGGCTACCACGCCGTCGACGTGGTCAGCCTGCATCCCGAGCATCCGCAGAAGGCCGAGCTGCGCCAGAAGTTCCTCGACGAGCACACCCACAGCGAGGACGAGGTGCGCTTCTTCGTCGCCGGCTCGGGCCTGTTCTCGCTGCACCTGGGCGACGAGGTGTACGAGGTGCTGTGCCAGCAGGGCGACCTGATCGGCGTGCCCGACAACACGCGGCACTGGTTCGACATGGGGCCCAATCCCTTCTTCGTCGCGATCCGGCTGTTCACCAACCCGGCCGGCTGGGTGGCGCGCTTCACCGGCACCGACATCGCCGGGCGCTTCCCGCGCCTGTCCAACTGAGCCCGGTCGCGCCGCGCCCGATGTCGCTGCCCGTCGTCCTCACCGACATCGAGGGCACCACCAGCTCGATCTCCTTCGTCAAGGACGTGCTGTTCCCGTACGCGCGCGAGCGCCTGCCGCGCTACGTGCGCGAGCATGCCGACGATCCGCGCGTGCGCCACTGCCTGGACGAGACGATCCGCGAGGCGGGCCTGGCCGCCGGCGACGACGAGGCCGCGATCGCCACCCTGCTGCGCTGGATCGACGAGGACCGCAAGGCCACGCCGCTCAAGGCGCTGCAGGGCATGATCTGGGCCGACGGCTATGCCGGCGAGACCTTCGTCGCGCACATGTACCCCGACGCGGTGCAGCGGCTGCGCGAATGGCATGCGCAGGGCCACCCGATCTACGTCTATTCCTCCGGCTCGGTGCCGGCGCAGCAGCTCTATTTCGCCCACACCGACGCCGGCGACCTGCGGCCGCTCCTGCGCGGCCACTTCGACACCACCAGCGGGCCCAAGCGCGAACGCGAGTCGTACCTGCGCATCGCCGCGGCGATCGGCGTCGCGCCGGCCGACGTCGCGTTCCTGTCCGACATCGAGGCCGAACTGGACGCGGCGCGCGCGGCCGGCATGCGCACCTGGTGGCTGCGCCGCGACGGCGCCGGCGAGGCGCCCGGCAGCGGCCCGCATCCCGTGGTGCGCGA
>CAZTNB010000005.1:0-14318 GCA_964614825.1 uncultured Gammaproteobacteria bacterium | reverse complement strand
GGCCCGGCTCAGTCGGACGCGGCGTGGCGCTCGCGCAGGCGGTCGACCACGCTGGCCAGGTCGAGGCCGCGGGCGCGCAGCAGCACCAGCAGGTGGTAGACGAGGTCGGCGGCCTCGTCGCGCAGCGCCGCGGCGTCGGCCTGCGCCACCGCGGCGAGCGCGGTCTCCACGCCCTCCTCGCCGACCTTCTGCGCGATGCGCTGCACGCCTGCCT
Source organism: uncultured Gammaproteobacteria bacterium (assembly GCA_964614825.1). GTDB lineage: Bacteria > Pseudomonadota > Gammaproteobacteria > Xanthomonadales > Ahniellaceae > JAGOEZ01. The sequence continues at coordinate 14,104 of CAZTNB010000005.1, read as the reverse complement.
CGAACAGCCGCGTCGTGTAGCTGCCGGCCGGGCGCTCGCGCTCGCGCCGCGCGACCAGCGCGTCGAGCTCGCCGAGGAAGGCCAGCGGCGTCGCGGCGCCCTGCGCGAAGCAGCTCGCGTTGCCCAGGTGGCAGGTCGGCCCCGCCGGGCGCGCGCGCACCAGCACGGCGTCGTTGTCGCAATCGGCGTGCAGCGCGACCACCTCCAGCCAGTGGCCGCTGGTCTCGCCCTTGGTCCACTGGCGGCCCTTGCTGCGCGAGTAGAAGGTGACGCGGCCGCTCTCGCGCGTGCGCGCCAGCGCCTGCGCGTCCATGTAACCCAGCATCAGCACCGCGCCGGTGTCGGCGTGCTGCACGATCGCCGGCAGCAGGCCGCCGGCCTTGCCGAAGTCCAGCGCGTCGAGGTCATGCGGCGTCATCGCGGGACTCCTGCTCCGGCGGCCGCACCGCGACGCCCGCGGCGGCCAGTTCGCGCTTGAGCGCGGGGATGCGCACGGCGCCGCCGTGGAACACGCTGGCGGCGAGCGCGGCATCGACGTCGGCCGTGGCGAACGCCGCGGCGAAGTCGGCCGCGCAGCCGGCGCCGCCCGAGGCCACCAGCGGCACCGCGCACACCGCGCGGGCGGCGCGCAGTTGCTCCAGGTCGTAGCCGCGCCGGACGCCATCCACGTCCATGCAGTTGAGCACGATCTCGCCGGCGCCCAGGCCCTGCGCCTCGACGATCCAGTCCAGGGTCCGGCGCCGCGCCGGCCGCGAGCGCGCCGGATCGCCGGTGTACTGGTGCACGCGCCACTCGCCCTGCTCGAGGCGGCTGTCGATGCCCACGACCACGCACTGCACGCCGAAGGCGTCGGCCAGTTCGCCCACCAGCGCCGGTCGCTCCAGCGCCGGCGAGTTGACCGAGACCTTGTCGGCGCCGGCATGCAGGATGCGCCGCGCCTGCTCGACGCCGCGGATGCCGCCGGCGACGCAGAACGGGATGTCGAGCATCCGCGCCAGGCGCTCCACCCAGGCCACGTCGGCCCCGCGGCCCGCGGGGCTGGCGCCGATGTCGTAGAACACCAGCTCGTCGGCGCCCTCGTCGCGGTAGCGCCGCGCCAGCTCCTCGATCGCGCCGACCACCACGTGGTCGCGGAAGCGCACGCCCTTGACCACCTGGCCGTCGCGCACGTCGAGGCAGGGAATGATGCGCCGGGTCAGCATGAAAGCGCTTCGGCCAGCGACAGCCGCCCCTCCAGCAGGGCCTTGCCGACGACCGCGCCGGCGACCCCGGTGTCGCGCAGCGCGCGCAGGTCGGCGGTGTCGCGCACGCCGCCGGAGCCCTGCAGTTGCAGTTGCGGATGGCGCGCCGCCAGCCCGCGATAGAGGTCGAGGTTGGGCCCGGCGTACATGCCGTCGCGGGTGATGTCGGTGCACAACAGGTGGCGCAGCCCGCCCTCGCCCGCGAACCAGTCGACGGTCTGGTGCAGGCCGATGCCGGTGTCCTCGGTCCAGCCGGCCACCGGCAGGCTCCACGAGCCGTCGGCGAGCGGGCGCGCATCGAGCGCGACGCAGATCGATTCCGGCCCCAGCTGCGCGATCCAGCCCGCGACCAGCTCGCGCTGCCGCACCGCCGTGCTGCCGACCACCACCCGGGCCGCGCCCACGTCCAGCAACGATTCGACATCGGCGAGGCTGCGCACGCCGCCGCCGGCCTGCACCTTCAGGCCGCATTCGGCGGCGATGCGCGCGATCAGCTCCAGGTGCAGGAAACGCCCCACGCGCGCCGCGTCGAGGTCGACCACGTGCAGCCAGCCGGCGCCGGCCTCGGCGTAGGCGCGCGCCAGCGCCACCGGCTGGGTGGCGTAGCGCTTCTCGCGCGCATAGTCGCCCTGGTCGAGGCGCACCGCGTGCCCGGCGCGCAGGTCGATGGCGGGATACACGATCATGCCGGCGTCACAGGGCGAGGAAGTTGGCCAGCAGCCGCGCGCCGGGCGCCGCCGAGCGCTCGGGGTGGAACTGCGCGCCGTGGAAGTTGCCGCGCGACACCACCGCGCAGTAGTGCGCGCCGTGCTCGAACGCGGCGATCGTGCAATCGCACACCGGCGCCGCGTAGCTGTGCACGAAGTAGGCGTGGTCGTCGGCGCGCAGGCCCGCCAGCAGCGGCGACTCGCGGCGCGCCAGCAGGCGGTTCCAGCCCATGTGCGGGACCCGGATGCCCGGCGCCGGCGCGATCCGCGCCAGGCGCCCGGCGAACACGCCCAGGCCCGGCGTGTCGCCCTCGTCGGAGCCCTCGTACAGGACCTGCATGCCGACGCAGATGCCGAGCACCGGCTGCGCCAGTTGCGGCACCAGGCGGTCGAGGCCGTGGTCGCGCAGGCGCTGCATCGCGTGCGCCGCGGCGCCGACGCCGGGCAGCACCACGCGCGCGGCGGCGCGGATGCGCGCCGGGTCGGAGCTCAGCGGCGCGGCCACGCCCAGGCGCGCGAACGCGGCCTGCACCGAGCCGATGTTGGAGCCGCCGGCGTCGACCAGGACCAGGGGATCGCTCACAGCACGCCCTTGGTGCTGGGCAGCGCTTCGCCCTCGCGCCGCAGCGCCTGCCGCAGCGCGCGCGCCACCGCCTTGAAGCAGGCCTCGACCATGTGGTGGGCATTCTCGCCGGCCACGCGCAGGTGCAGGTTGGCGCCGAGGCTGTCGGCCAGCGAGCGGAAGAAGTGCGGCACCAGCTCGGTCGGCAACTCGCCGACCCGTTCGCGCGGGAAGCGGCCCTCGAACACGAACCACGGGCGGCCGGACAGGTCGAGCAGGGCCTCGGCGCGCGATTCGTCCATCGGCAGGGCGAAGCCGTAGCGGCCGATCCCGCGCTTGTCGCCCAGCGCCTGGCGCAGGGCCTCGCCCAGCGCCAGCGCGCAGTCCTCGACCGTGTGGTGCTCGTCGACGCGGGTGTCGCCGTCGCACTCGATGGCCAGGGCGAAGCCGCCGTGCTTGCCCAGCTGCTCCAGCATGTGGTCGAGGAAGCCGATGCCGGTGCGGGCGCGCGGCTCGGCCTCGCGGTCGAGGTCGACGCTGGCGCGGATGCGCGTCTCGCGGGTGTCGCGCGCCACCGTGGCGGTGCGCGGACGCAGCGCCAGCTGGTGGGCGATCGTCGCCCAGTCGAGGCCGTCGTGGCCCAGGCGCAGCCCGCGCACGCCGAGGTTGCGCGCGAACTCCATGTCGGTCTCGCGGTCGCCGACCACCGCGCTGGCCTGCATGTCGAGGTCGCCCGCGCGCAGGTAGTCGAGCACCATGCCGATGCCGGGCTTGCGCGTGGGCGCCTGCTGGTGGGCGTGGTGCGGGTCGACGTGGATCGCCGCGAAGCGGATGCCCTGCGATTCGAGGATCTGCAGCAGCAGCGCCTGCGGCGCCTCGAACTGCGCGCGCGGGAACGACTCGGTGCCGAGGCCATCCTGGTTGGTGACCATCACGAACTCGTAGCCGGCGTCGCGCAGGCGCAGCAGCGCCGGGATCACCCCGGGCACCAGGCGCAGCTTGTCCAGGCGGTCGACCTGCTCGTCGGCGGGCTCCTCGATCAGGGTGCCGTCGCGGTCGAGGAACAGGATCCGGCGCCGGCGGCTCATGCCACCCGCTCCCGCCGCGCCAGCGCGCCCAGCAGGGCGTCGTTCTCGGCCGGCGTGCCGATCGTCAGGCGCAGGCAGCCGGCCAGCCCGGGGTAGCCGCCCACGTCGCGCACGACGATGCCGGCCGCGCGCAGGGTGCCGTAGGCCGAGGCGGCGTCGTCGAAGCGCGCGGTGAGGAAGTTGGCCTGCGAGGGATGGACGCCACGCACGCCGGGCAGGCGCGGCAGGGCGCTCGCCAGGCGCGCGCGCTCGGCCTTGAGCGCGGCCACGCGCAGCCGCGTGGCGGCCAGCGCATCGGGCGCCAGCGCCGCCAGCGCCGCGCGCGCGCAGGGCACCGCGATCGGGTACGGCGCCATCAGGCGCCGCAGCAAGGCCACCAGTTCGGCGTCGCCGACCAGCGCGCCGATGCGCGCGCCGGCCAGCGCGTGCGCCTTCGACAGCGTGCGCAGCACGACCAGGTTGCCGGCGCGCGCGGCCCGGGGCGCGAGGCTGGGCGCGTCGGCGAATTCGGCGTAGGCCTCGTCCACCACCACCAGCGCGCGGCCTTCAAGCTCCTGCGCCAGCGCCAGCACGGCCTCGGCCGGGGCGATGCCGCCGGTGGGGTTGTTCGGCGTGCACACGTAGACCAGCTTCACCGGGCCGGCCAGCGCAGCCTGGCGCAGGCGCTCGAAGTCCGGCGCGAAATCGCGCGCCGGATCCAGCGCCACGCTGCGCACGGCCGCGCCCTGCACTTCGGCGCAGACCGCGTACATGGAGAACGTGGGCGGGCTCACCAGCACGGCGTCGATGCCGGCGCGGCAGGTGGCGCGCGTGAGGAGGTCGATGCATTCGTCGCTGCCGCGCCCGGCCAGCACGTGGGCCGGCGCCACGCCGAACAGCGCGGCAAGGCGCTCGAGCAGCAACGGCGGCTGCTGCGCCTCGGGATAGCGGTGCAGCAGGCCCTCGGGATCCGCCACGCCGGGCCAGGGCGACTCGTTGGCGTTGAGCAGGAGCTTGCCGCCACTGGCCTCCATCCGCGCCGAGGAATAGCCGCGCACGTGGCGCAGTTCCGGCCGCACCAGCTCGAGCGCGCTCATGCCGCCACCGCGCCGGCGTCGTCGAGCCGGATCGAGACCGCGCGCGCATGCGCCTCCAGCCCTTCGGCCTGCGCCAGCGCGATGGCGCAGGGTCCGATCGCGGCGAGGCCGGCCGGCGTCAGTTCCTGCACCGTGATCGCCTTCTGGAAGCTGGCCACCGACAAGCCGCTCCACGCGCGCGCGGCGCCATGGGTGGGCAGCACGTGGTTGGTGCCGCTGCAGTAGTCGCCGACCGATTCCGGCGACCACGCGCCGAGGAACACCGAGCCGGCGCTGTGCACGCGCGGCAGCCAGGCGCGCGCGTCGGCGAGGTGCAGGATCAGGTGCTCCGGCGCGTAGGCGTTGGAGACCTCGATCGCCTCCTCGATCGTGCGCACGAGGATGGCGCGGCCGTGCGCCGCCGACTGCGCCGCGATCGCGCGCCGCGGCAGCGCGTCGAGCTGGCGCGGCCACGCGGCCGCGACCGCGTCGAGCAGGCCGGCGCTGTCGCTCACCAGCACGACCTGCGACAGCGGGTCGTGCTCGGCCTGGGCGAGCAGGTCGGCGGCCACGTAGCGTGGCTCCGCGCCGGCGTCCGCCACCACCAGCACTTCCGACGGCCCGGCCGGCAGGTCGATCGCCGGCCCATCAGGCGCCGCCGCGACCTGCAGCTTGGCCTCGGTCACCCAGGCATTGCCGGGACCGTAGAGCTTGTCGCAGCGCGGGACCTCGGCGGTGCCGAACGCCATGGCGGCGATGGCCTGCGCACCGCCGAGCCGGTACACGCGCCCGATGCCGCAGCGCGAGGCGGCGTAGAGCACGGCCGGGTCGGCGCTGCCGTCGGCGCGCGGCGGCGTGCACAGCACGACCTGCGGGCAGCCGGCGATCTGCGCCGGCACGCCCAGCATCAGGGCGGTCGAAGGCAATGGCGCCGAGCCGGCGGGCACGTAGAGGCCGACGCGCTGGATCGGGCGCCAGATGCGCTCGCAGCGCACGCCCGGCGCCGTGTCCAGCGCCAGCGGCTGCGCCAGCGTTGCGCGATGGAAGGCGACGATGCGGCCATGCGCCTCGTCGATGGCCCGGCGCAGGGCGAGCGGCAACCCCTGCGCCGCCGCCGTGAACTGCGCCGGCTCGACCGCGAACCGCTCCAGTTCCACGCCGTCGTGGCGGCGCGTGAGCGCGCGCAGGGCCGAGTCGCCGTCGGCGCGTACCTGGGCCAGGATGCGCGCCACGCCGTGGCGCAGTTCCTCGTCGCGCTGCCGCGCCGGCCGCGCCAGCACGTCCGCGCGCGCGGCGGCGTCGAGTCGTTCCCAGTCGTGGCGCTTCATGCCAGCACCTTCTCGACCGGCAGCACCAGCAGCGAATGCGCGCCGGCGCGCTTGAGTTCCTCCAGGTGCTGCCAGGTCACCGCGCGCGGGCAAAGCGCCTGCATCGAGACTTCCTCCGGCGAGCCCTCGACCGGGCTGAGCGAGGTGCGCGGCAGGCCCGGCAGCAGGGCCGTGATCGCGTCGATCGCGTCGCGCCGGGCGTGCAGCAGCACCAGCTTCGACTCCTTGACCGCCAGCACGCCCTCGATCCGGCGCAGCAGCATCTCGCGCAGTTCGCCGCGCGCATCCGGCGGCGCGGCCTGCGGTCCCGCCAGCACCGCCTCGCTGTCGAGGACCACGGCCACCTCGCGCAACTGGTTGGCCGCCAGCGTGGCGCCGCTGGAGACCAGGTCGCAGACCAGGTCGGCGCTGCCCAGGCGCGGCGCGATCTCGACCGATCCGTTGAGCACCACGACGCTCGCCGCCACGCCCGCGGCTTCCAGGTACCGACCCAGCAGGCGCGGGTAACTGGTGGCGATGCGCAGGCCCGCGGCGCTGGCCGGCCCCTCCCACGCCCGTTCCTGCGGCACCGCCAGCGACAAGCGGCAGGCGCCGAAGCCGAGCGCGCGCAGTTCCGCCGCGCGGTCGGGCGCATCGTCGTGCTCCGCCAGCACGTTGCGGCCGACGATGCCGAGGTCGCAGCTGCCCTCGGCCAGCATGCGCGGGATGTCGTCGTCGCGCACCAGCAGCAGGTCCACCGGCAGGGTCTCGCCGAAGCAGAACAGCTTGTCGCGGCTCTGGCGGAAACGCAGGCCGCACTCGGCCAGCAGGTCCTGCGAGGGCTGCGCGAGCCGGCCGCTCTTCTGCACCGCGATGCGCAGGCGATCGGCGCGGTTCATGGCGCCGGCCCCGCGGGAGCCGCGCCGAGCACGCGGTCGGCGGCGGTGCGGTAGCCGCCATTGCCCTGGCTGAGGAACCGCGCCACGCGGCCGATGGTGGTGACGCTCACGCCGGTGTGGTCGTGGATCTCGCGGTACGGCAGGCCGCGGCGCAGCAGCGGCACCACCCGCCAGCGGTCCGTCAGGGCCTCCAGTTCCGCCGGCGTGCACAGGTCGCGCAGGAAGGCGCGTACTTCGGCGGCTGAGCGCAGGCTGAGCAGGGCCTCGCACAGGCGGCGCTCGGGGTCGGTTTCGTCATCGGCCTGGATGTGTCGGCGTTTCATGGTCGTCCGGGGTGCCGCGCTGCCGCGGCGGAGCGGCTGCGGCAGGTCGTTGGCGATCGTGTTGAAGGCGCTAATGTAACAGCGCGCTATTACATTGACAATGCGATGGCCAACGCGGCGCCTGCAGGGAAATCCAGGGCCAGCGCAGTGGCATGGCAAATGCTTGGACCCGGTCGGATCCGGCACGCGCCGCCGGGTACCTGCAGTCGAACCGGGGTCCCGGCGGCGCGTGGCCAGGGTACGCACAGGAATCGGAAAGTGGACAGGTACGAGGCCGCGGGACGCGGGCACGAGCACCCAATCGGCTACGGCAACCGCGTCGTGGCCTGGTGCGTGATCGCGCTCGTGCTCGTGCTGCTGGCGCTGGCGGCGCCGATGGCCAATGCCACGGTGCCGATGGTGGAACTCGGCAACGGTTCCGGCACGGCGGACCTGCAGGGCCGGGTCGAGTACCTGGTCGATCCCGCCGGCGAACTCGCACTGGCCGACGTGCGCGCGCCGGCCAATGCCGCGCGCTTCCGGCCCCTGCCCGGCCCGCCCGCGACCTTCGGCTTCGCCCGCGGCACCTACTGGCTGCACTGGCGGGTGACCAACCGCGACCATCCCGAACCCGACTGGGTAGTGGTGCTGCGCTACGCCCTGCTCGACGTGGTCGAATTGTCGGTGCTGCGTGACGACGGCACGGTCCAGACCCTCACGTCGGGCGACCAGGTCCCGTTCGCGCAACGCAGCTTCCCGCATCGCCACCCGAACTTCCTCGTCGACCTGATGCGCGGCGAGAGCGCCGAGTTCTACCTGCGCGTGCGCAGCGAGAGCTCGATCCAGCTGCCGCTGGAAATGCTCACCAGCGAGCGCTTCCTCGCCGACAGCACGCCGGAGTACCTGGGGCTGGGCGTGTACTACGGCATCATGCTCGGCCTGTTCTTCTACAACCTGATCCTGTACGCCTCGACCAGGGACCGCACGTTCCTCTATTACGTGCTGTACGTGGGCCTGTTCTCGGCCGGGCAGTTCTGCCTCAACGGCCTCGCCTTCCAGTACCTGTGGCCCGACTACCCGGCGTGGGCCAACACCGCGGTACTGACCTTCATCGGGCTCGGGCTGCTGGCGATGCTGGCGTTCACGCGCTCGTTCCTCGGCCTGCGACGGCGCCACCCGCGCGCGGACCGCGTGCTGCACGCGCTGTCGCTGGTGCTGCTCACGGCCATCGCCCTGATGTCGATCGCCGGCTACCGGCGCACGATCCTGATCGAGACCGGCCTGGTGTTCGCGATCGCCGCGGCGATCCTGTGGTCGGCGGTGGCCTGCCTGCGCGCCGGATACCGCCCGGCGCGCCATTTCCTCGTCGCCTGGGGCGCGCTGCTGGCCGGCGTGGTGATGTATGCCGCGGTCTCGTTCGGCCTGCTGCCCAAGGTGTTCCTGACCGAATACGGCATCCAGATCGGCTCGGCCGCGGAGATGATCCTGCTGTCCTTCGCGCTGGCCTATCGCATCAACCTGCTGCGCTCGGAATACGAGCGCGTGCAGGCCGAAGCGCGCGAACAGCTCGAGACCCGCGTCGCCGAACGAACGCGCGACCTCGACACCGCCATGCAGCAGCTGCGCAGCGCCAACATGACCCTGGCCGAGCGCAGCCTGCGCGACGGCCTGACCGGGGCCTGGAACCGCCGCTGGCTCGACCAGGCGCTGGCGGACGCGTGGCGGCTGGCGCGCGACGCGGCGCAGCCCCTGACCCTGGCGATGGTCGACCTCGACCACTTCAAGCAGATCAACGACCGCCACGGCCACGTGGCCGGCGACGACTGCCTGCGCGCGGTGGCGCGCTGCCTCGACGCGCAGCGCGCCAACGGCCGCGAGCAGGTGGTGCGCTATGGCGGCGAGGAATTCATCCTGTTGATGCCCGACGTCGGCGTCGCCGACGCCGCGCAACGCGCGGAACGCATCCGCGCCGCGGTGGCCGACCTGCGGGTGCATTCGGAAGGCGTGGGGCTCAACGTCACGGTCAGCATCGGCATCGCCAGCTTCGACCCGGCCCTGGCCGCCGACGCCGGCGAGTTGCTGCGCCGTGCCGACCATGCGATGTACGAGGCCAAGCGCGCCGGCCGCAACCGCACCGTGGCGCGCGCCTGGGGCGCCAGCGCCGACCACGCCACCGAAGCGGCCAGCCCCGGCACCGCCTAGGCGCGGGCCGCGATGTGGTCCAGGGCGCCCGCCGCCACCAGCGCGGTGATGCGTCGCACGTCGGCATCCATGGCGCGATCGCGCCGCTGGAAGGAGATCTCCTCGCGGATGCGCGCATGGGCCGCCGCCACGCAGGCGCCCGGGTGGAACTCGCCCGCGGCGGCCAGCGCCGCGCACAGGTCCGCCGCCTCCGCCTCGAAACGCGCCCGCTCCGGGCGCCCGGCTTCGGGCGCGCCGCCGATCTTGGCCGCGAGCGCCGCCGCGCCGCCGCGGCGCGCGAGGTCGCGCGCGGCGTTGAGCATGTCCTGGCGGTACTCCAGCGCCTGCGCCGCGGTGTACAGCTCCAGCGCGAGCACGTGGCCCAGGTCCTCGCACATCTCCAGCACGTGGCGCGCCTCGTTGGCGCCCATCGACACATGGTCCTCGGCGTTGGCGCTGGTCGGGATCGAATGCACCGACGCCGGATGCGCGCGCGTGGCGAGGTCGTTGACCAGCGCCGCCGCGGTGTACTGCACGATCATGAAGCCCGAATCGGTGGCATCCTCGTTGCCGGTGAGGAAGGCCGGCAGGCCGTCGTTGGTGGCCGGATCGACCAGCTTGCTGGTGCGCCGCTCCGAGATCGAGGCCAGCACCGGGATCGCCGCCTTGACGTAGCTCATCGCCAGCGCCAGCGGCATGCCGTGGAAGTGGCCGGCGCTGATCACCTGGTCCTCGATCTGGCGCGCGCCGGGCGCATCGGGGAACACCAGCGGGTTGTCGGTGACGGCGTTGAGCTCGATGTCGACGATGCGCCGCGCCTGCGCCAGCGCGTCGCGCACCGCGCCGTGCACCTGCGGGATGCAGCGCAGCGAGTAGGCGTCCTGCGGCTGGTGCTTCTTGCCGCCCTTGAAGGGCAGGAAGCGCCGGTAGAACGCCTCGCGGCCGTGGCGCTGCGACAGCGGCACCCAGTCCCAGGCGATGTCGAAGCGCTGCGCCCGGCTGGTCGCGTCGTCCCAAGAACCGGCGCGCCAGGTCGCGAAGCGCGGCACCAGGTGGTAGGCGATGTCGGCAAGGTTGGATCCAGCCAGCAGCCGGCGCAGGTTGGCCGCGGTCTCGACCTGGCCCGGGTGCGGGCGCAGCGCATGCACCTCGGCGCGGAAGGCGGAACTGCGGCCGGCGAAGGCATCGAGCGTCATCGCGGCGGCGAGGTCGGCGAGGTCGACCAGCGCCTCGAGCCGGTCCAGCGCCAGCGCCGCGCAGGCCAGCATCTGGGTGGTGCCGTTGTTGAGCGCGAGCCCCTCCTTGAACGACAGCGCGACCGGCGCGAGCCCGGCGCGACGCAGCGCCTCGGCGCCCTGCAGCCGCTCGCCGCCCAGCCAGGCCTCGCCCTCGCCCAGCAGCACGATGGCGAGGTGCGACAGCGGCGCCAGGTCGCCGCTGGCGCCGACCGAGCCCTTGCGCGGCACCACCGGCACGATGCCGGCGTTGTACAGGTCGGCCATCGCCTGCAGCGTGGACGGCCGTATGCCCGAATGGCCGCGCAGCAGGGTGTTGACCCGGATCGCCAGCATCGCCCGCACCACCTCCGGCGCGAAGGGCTCGCCGACGCAGACCGCGTGGGTCACCACCAGGTTGCGCTGCAGTTCCTCCAGCAGCGTGCCCTCGACCGCTTCCGGATTGCCGCCCGGCAACTCGTCGCGCGCGCGATGCGCGCCCAGCAGCTTGTCGGCGTTGCTGCCGAAGCCGGTGGTCACGCCGTAGATCGGTTCGCCGCGACGCACCTGGTCGGCGAGGAAGTCGGCGGCCCGCTGCACCCGTGCCAGCCCCTGCGCATCGAGCCCGATGCGCGCCTCGAAGCGCGCGAAGGCCGCTACTTCGGCGCGGGTGAGGTCGTTTCCGGTCAGCGTGATCGTACGCATCGAATCGTCATTCTCCGATGTTCGGGGCGCCCGGGCCATGCAAGCCTGTCGATAACGCTGCCGCTATCCCCGTCGTCCACCTGCTCACCCTTCGTCCGGCTGCCCTCACCCTGCGCCCGGTCGCCCGCACCCGGCGTCATTCCCGCGAAAGCGGGAATCCAATTTGCCTTCGCCGCGCCGATGAAGCAGCCCTACGTATACATCATGGCCAACGCGCCCCGGGGCACCTTGTACACGGGCGTGACCGGCCGGCTTGTCGAGCGTGTCTGGCAGCATCGCACTGCGCAGATGCCCGGATTTACCGACCGCTACAACGTCCACCGACTGGTGTGGTTCGAGCCCCACCCTGACTTCCCGTCGGCGATCCATCGCGAGACCTGCATCAAGCGCTGGCGGCGACTTTGGAAGCTGCAATTGGTCGAAGCGATGAACCCGGATTGGCGTGACCTTTGGGACGACATCGCGTCGTGAAAATGGATTCCCGCTTTCGCGGGAATGACGCCAATTCAGCAGGGCACGTGCCCTCGCAGCACCCGTCGCGGCGGTCGTGCTGGCGACGACACCCCAACGCTCCGGGCGTCATTCCCGCGAAAGCGGGGATCCATCGTCCTACCCTTTCAACCGTCCCGCCGACCCGCCCCCATCACCACCGCCTGCTCGATCTCCACCCGCAACGCCTTCGCCAGCTCCTCGCGCCGCACCTCGTACTGGTCCTGCTTGCGCAGGTCCTTGACCGTCACCGTGCCCCTGGCGATCTCGTCGCTGCCCAGCACCAGCACGAAGCGGATGCCGGCGCGGTCGGCGTACTGGAACTGGCGCGCGAGCTTGCGCGGCTCCAGCTGAACCTCGGTGGCGATGCCGGCGGCGCGCAGCATCGTCGCCAGCTCCAGGTACCGCGGCAGTTCGGCCTCGTCCATCTGCGTGACCAGCGCCTGCACGGTGCTGTCCGCGGTGCGGATCAGGCCGGCTTCGCGCAGCTGCCAGTAGAGGCGGGTGGCGCCGATCGAGATGCCGACGCCGGGCAGGTGCGAGTTGCTGTACTGGCCGGCGAGGTTCTCGTAACGCCCGCCGGAACAGATCGAGCCGACCTGCGGGTGGTCGTCCAGGGTGGTCTCGTAGACGGTGCCGGTGTAGTAGTCGAGCCCGCGCGCTATCGACAGGTTGAGCGCGTAGGCCGACTCGGGCACGCCGAACGCGCGCACCAGCGTGAGCACCTCGCGCAGTTCGGCCACGCCCTGGCGCTGCAGTTCGCCGCCGGCGTCGAGCGCGGCGAGCTGCTCCAGCGCCTGCGCGTGCGAGCCCGAGCGCGTCTCGACGAAGCGCATGATGCGCTCGACGATCGCGGCGTCGAGGCCGAAGCCGGGCCCCGCCAGCGTGTCGCGCACCGCGCCGGCGCCGCGCTTGTCCAGCTTGTCGACCTCGCGCAGCACCGCCATCTGCCGCGCCGGCTCGGCGATGCCCAGGCCCTCGAAATAGCCGCGGATCAGTTTGCGGTTGTTGAGCTGGATGGTGAAGGGCCCGATCGCCAGTTCGCGGAACACGCTGTGGATCACCGCCGGCAGCTCGGCGTCGTAGCGCACCGAGAGCTGGTCCTTGCCGATCACGTCGATGTCGCACTGGTAGAACTCGCGGAAGCGCCCGCGCTGGGCGCGCTCGCCGCGGTACACGCGCTGGATCTGGTAGCGCCGGAACGGGAAGCTGAGCTCGCGCTCGTGCTCGGCCACGTAGCGCGCCAGCGGCACGGTGAGGTCGAAGCGCAGCGCCAGCTCGGGCCGCTCGCCCTGCTCCAGCGAGCCGGTGGACTGCACGAAATAGACCTGGCGCTCGGTCTCGCCGCCCGACTTGGTCAGCAGCACGTCGGCGAACTCCATCGCCGGCGTCTCCACCGGCAGGAAGCCGTAGCGCTCGAAATTGCGACGGATCGTGTCGAGCATGCCCTGGAACGCGACCTGGTCCAGGGGCAGCAGTTCGAGCACGCCCGGCATGGTGCGGGGCTTGGCGGCGGGCATCGGGGCGGCAGAACGGCGGTGGGCCCCGGATTCTAAGGCCTGCCTGCCCTCGTGGGAGCAGCTTGAGCCGCGACCGGCGACGATCGCCGCTGGATCCGCTCGCGCAGGTCGCACCGGCCGCCCCGCCGGCTTGCGATGCCGGGGATGCCCCACTATCATTCGCGGCTTGCCTGAGGCCGGTTCCCGGTCCAGGTTCCCGTCGGGGTGTAGCTCAGCCTGGTAGAGCGCTACGTTCGGGACGTAGAAGTCGCAGGTTCAAATCCTGTCTCCCCGACCAATTCCGCACCCGCAGAGCCGGAGCTTGCCGCCCCCCGCGCGCACCCATCCGGCCGCAAGGCACGCAGGAAGCCCGGCTCGATGCCGGGTTTCCTGCTTCCGGCCCCACCCCCACCCGCGCTCCCCTCCACGCCGCCCCATGCGACACGCCCCCGGCTGCCCGCGCCATTACCCGTGACGGCCCGATCCCCGGGCCCGCCGACCACCTCACGGAGCCGGGCCCATGAAGCGTTTCGCCCTCCTGCTCGTCGCCTCGTCCTGCTTGCCGCCGGTCCACGCGCAGACCTATGCCGATGGCTTCGAATCGACCATCGCCCCGCAATTCCCCCAGGTCAACGGCGTGTTCCAGTTGCCGCCAGGGCCTTCGACGACCCAGCTGCAATGGTTGCTGGGCGAACTGCAGGCCGGCCAGACCACCACCGCGACCGAGGTCACTGCCCACTTCGACCCCGCGTGGCTCGCGACCAACCCGGTGGCGCAGACCATCGCCTTCATCGACTCGGTGCGCACCAGCTATCCGAACGCGCGCATCACCGACCTGGTGGCGCACACGCCCAA
>CAZTNB010000004.1:13026-49568 GCA_964614825.1 uncultured Gammaproteobacteria bacterium | reverse complement strand
CTCGGTGAACAGGCGGATGTGGTTGGCGCCGATGCTCCACGACATCATCTGGTAGAACTCGAAGTCGCCCCGGTGCGGCGAGTCGACGGGGTAGAGGATCGCGATGCGCAGGCGCGAATCGAGTCCTTCGCGCTGGCTGATCCGCGGCAGGTCGTAGATCTCGGCCGCGCCGACCAGCGGCCGCATGTCGCGATGGTCGACCAGGAAGCGCGCGCGCCGCGCCTCGTTGCCCCGGGCCAGGCTCTCGCGCGTCATGCGCAAGAGGTCCTCGCGCCCCATGGGTCCGTGCGTCGCCACCCGCACGATGCCATCCGCGCCGATCGTGTCGATGCTCCACCAGCAGCCCGCCGGGTTGGCGCCGGGGTCCATCGGGGCTCAGTCGCCGCGCGCCAGGTCGAGGTGCACGAGATGGTGGTCGCTGGCGTGGGCCCACGCCGACGCGGGGTCGTCGCGGCGCGGCCAGTACACCGCGCCGCCGCGGATCGCGAGCCCGCGCGAGGGCAGCACGTAGTCGATGCGGAGGTTGCCGGCCGCGCCGCCGAAGGCGCCGGTGTCCTGCGCCGGGTCGCCGCGCTGCGCGGGCCGGGCCGCGTTCGCGGCCGCCGCCTCCGCCGCGCCCTCGCTGCGCGGCACCGGTTGCGCCTGCACGCGCGGATGCTCCAGCAGCTGCGCGATCGCGCCCGGGAACGAGCTGCCGTCGTTGGGATCGGCGTTGAGGTCGCCGGCGATGACGAAGTCGGCGCCGGCCGCGAGGCCGCCGCGCTTGCCGGCGTCGTCGACCAGGTAGGCGCCGCGCGCGGGGTCGATGTAGTCGGCCCACAGGCGGATCTCGTCGTGGTTGCGGCGCCCGTTGCGATCCTCCGGCCCGTCGAAGACCGGCGGCGTCGGGTGCGAGACCAGGAAATGCACGGTGCCCAGCGGCGCGCGCACCGGCACGTCCCAGTGCGACTTCGACGACAGGCGCAGCGCCCGCCACGTCGCCTCGGCATGGTAGGGCGTGCCATCCGCGCGCAGCGGGCGCAGCGCGCCGGGCATGTCGGCCCAGCGGTACAGGCGGAAGCTGCGCACGGCCGCAGCGTCGATCGGGTAGCGCGACAGCACCAGCATCCCGTACTGGCCGGGGTGGCGCCCGAAGCCCCAGGCATCGTCGGGTCCCGCGCTGCGCCCGTCCCCGTCGAGGTCCAGGCCGCTGGGCACGCCGGTGTTGACCGGCGCCGCGTAATGGAAGGCGTAGGCGATCGGCTCGTGGCCGTGCTGGCCGACGCCGAGGTAGTCGCGGGTGAAGCGCTCGATCGCCTCGCCGCGCTCGTCGAAATCGAACTCGTTGAGCAGCAGCAGGTCGGGCCGCACCGCCTGGATCACCGCCGCGACCTTGCGCGCGTGTTCGTCGCCGGCGGCGAGGCGTCGCACCAGCCCGCCGTCGCTGTCGTCGTACAGCGAGGTGTTGTAGGTGGCGACGCGCACGACCGCGGCGCCGGTTTCGCCGGACCCGGTCACGGTGCAGGCCGCGAGCAGGGCCGCGGCCGACAGCGCGAGCGCCCGCCAGGGCGACCCCTGCCGCGCGTCCCATCCGTGCATGCCCACTGCGCGCTGTACACCGCAAGGCGCATTCGCGTGCGTCGCCGGCTTCATCCGGGCTTGCCCGGCGCCGGCACCAGGCGCTCCCAGCGCTGGCCGCGCAGCACCTCGAGCGGCCGGTAGCGGGCCTTGTAGCCCATCTTCGCGTGCCCTTCGATCCAGTAGCCGAGGTAGACGTGCGGCAGACCCTCGCGCCGCGCCAGCGCGACCTGGCTCAGGATCGCGTAGGTGCCCAGCCCGCGCGCCGCTTCGTCGGGGTCGTAGAAGGTGTAGACCGAGGACAGGCCCTCGCGCATGACGTCGGTGACGGCGACCGCGAGCAGGCGGCCACGCTGGCGCAGGCACAGGAACCGGGTGGGGCTCCACGGGCTGACCAGGAAGCGGTCGAAGTCCTCGGGATCGGCATCGTCCATGCCGCCGCCGGGATGGCGCTCGGCCAGGTAGCGCTGGTACAGCGCATAGGCCTCGTCGGTGGCCGCCGCGGGCTCCACGCCCAGCGTCAGGTCCTCGTTGCGCGCCAGGCAGCGGCGCTGGCTGCGGTCGGGCTGGAACTCGGCGACCGGGATGCGCGACGGCGTGCAGGCGCGGCAGCGCGGGCAGGCGGGGCGGTAGATGTGGCCGCCGGCGCGGCGGTAGCCGCGCGGCAGGGCCAGGGCGTAGATCTGCGGCTGGTCGGCGGCGAGCGGATCGATCACCAGGTTCTGCGCGACGCGGTCGGCGAAGTACCCGCAGGGGTGCTCCAGCGTCTTCAGCAGGCGGACCGCCTCGGACTTCATGACGACGTTATAGCGCGATGCGACGCCGGGCGGAATCGGGGCGACGCGCGGGGTCGGGCGCAAGTCCGCGGTCGCGCACCGGATGGGCCGGAAGAGGCGCCGCCCGCGCGGCAGCGCAGGCGGCGCGCGACCGCAGGCCGCGGGCCTACTCGAACACCTCGCTGTCCTTGACGATGCGGATGTCGGCCTTGCGCAGCTGCAGCGGCCACTTCGCGATCACCGCGTCCTCGTCGAGCAGCGCCTTGGGCTTCTCGGTGTTGTAGGTGATCGGAGTGGGCTTGCCGCTGGCGAGCAATTGGGCGAGGCCCTGCGCGTCCTTGCTCACGTACACGAACTGCAGGCGCTCGGCGCGCAGGTGGCGCCGGATCGCGGCGTTGACCTGGTCGAGGGTCAGCGCGTCGAGCCCGCCGCGTACGTAGTCGACGAAGTCGGCGGTACCGTAGAAGCGCGAATCCAGGCTGTAGCCCAGCGCCAGCGAGCTGGTCGCCGTGAGCTGCGCCACGTACTTGTGCAGGAACGAGCGGCTGGCCTCGAACTGCTCGGCGGTCAGGCCCTGGCGGACCAGGCGATCAAGCTCGTACAGCGCCACGCGGGTGGCGAACACGGCGTCGTTGTTGTCGCGCAGCGGCCGCAGCCAGACCTGGAACAGGTCGTTGCGGCGGGCGTAGTTCGGCAACGGCTTCATCAGGAACATGCCGTTGGGGAAGTACTCGACGTAGGCGTAGTCGCCGTAGTTCATGCCGCGGGTCTCGCGGATGCGGTCGTACAGTCGCCCCGAGGAGTTGCGGTGCTCGCCCAGCCACGAGCGCACCAGCCACAGCGCGATCCAGTCCGGATCGCCGCGCTTGACCGTCAGCGGGAAGCCGAACGAGACCGCCACCGCCGGCGTCTCCTTCGCCACCACCAGCGCGCGGTTCGCCGCCAGGTCGGCGGGCGCCTGCGCCGCGGCCAGCGGCGACGAGTACTTGGGGATGTAGTCGAGCTTCATCATCCCCGACCACGCGTGGTCGCGGAAGGCGTCGTCGTAGCCGCCCGCCAGCGCGAGGGTCAGGCGCCCGCGCACCAGCATGGTGCGGTAGAACTGCCGCACGTCGTCGAGCTGGATCGACTCGAGGTCGCCGGCGTGGCCGGCGCTCAGGCGGCCGTAGGGATGGGCGGGGCCGTAGACCTGCTCGTAGAGCAGCTCCTTGGCCAGTTCCTCGTCGTTGTTTCCACGCAGGCTGTCGCGCACGGCGTTGACCTGCTGCTGCCTGATGCGCTTGAAGTCGTCTTCGCGGAAGCCGGGCTCGGTCAGCATCTCGTACACGATGGCCCACCAGCGCTCCAGGTTGTCGCGATGCACCGTGCCGCCCAGCCGGATCATCTCCTTGTCGACCTGGGCCACGAACGGCGCGGCCAGCGGGTACAAGGCCTTCTGGATCTCCTCGTGGCTGCGCCGGATCGTGCCGCCCTCGGTGACCATCGCGGCGGTCAGCGCCGCGAGGCCCGACTTGCCCGGCGGGTCGGCGATCGCGCCGGTCTGGAACAGCAGCGCCACGTCCACCAGCGGCGAGTCCGAACGCTGTTCGACCAGCGGCACCGACAGCTGCGCCTCCTGCAGGGCCCACTGCCGCGCGGCCTGCTCGCTCTCGATCTCCAGGCGCGTGCGCTTGGCCGGGGCCGCCGGCGCGGCGGCGGTCGCGGCCGCCGCGGGGGCGGCCACGGTGCCCGTGGCCGCGACGCGCGCGTCCAGGGCGGCGAAGTCGTTGGCGCCGGCGAGGCTCGGCGCCGTGGCGATCGACACCACGCTGCGGTGGGCGTCGGTGAAGGTGCGGTTGGCCGCCGCGATCACGTCGGCGGCGCCGACGCCGTCGAAGGAGTGGTAGTAGCGGTTGAGCGTGCCGGCATCGCGCTCGTAGTGCACGAAGCTGGCGAGGGTGGCGCCGATCGAGGCCGCGCTGTCGAGGCCGGCCGCGAAGGCGTACTTCACCCGCGACTTGGTGAGGTCGAGTTGCGTGGCCTCGATGGCCTGCGTACGCGCCGCGTACAGCGTCGCGTCGATCGCCCCGACCACCTTGGCCGTGTTGGCGGCGTCGGTGAGGCGCACCGCCAGCACGTACAGGCCCGGATCGCGGCTGCGGCCGCCGGCGAAGTAGACCTGGTCCGCCCAGCGCTCCTTGACCACCAGCTGCTGGTACAGGGCCGAGGTCTCGCCGAAGTAGATCTCGCCCAGCAGGGCCAGCGCGGCGCTGTCGGGCGTCGCGGTGTCGAAGGCCGGCGCGCGCCAGCCGATCAGCAGCCACGGCAGGGTCGGGCCCTGCCACTCCAGGTGCTCGTAGGCGGGCGCGGTGCGCGCCGGCTCGACCGGCACCTCGACCGTGTAGTCGCCGCGCTTCCAGCCGCCCCAGTACTTCTCCACCAGCGCCAGGGTGGCCTCGGGGTCGACGTCGCCGGCCACGATCACGGTGGTGTACTCGGGCCGGTACCAGCGCTGGAAGAACTCCTTCGAGTACGGCAGCTCGTTCGGCATGTCGTCGATGTCCTCGAACACGCCCATGGTGGTGTGGCCATAGGTGTGCCGGTCGAACGAGATGTCGGCCAGGCGCTCGAAGCCCTTGAGCAGCGGGTTGGAGTAGTTCTTGAGGTACTCGCCCTTGACCGCCAGCGCCTCGGTGCGGAACTGCTCCTCGCTGTAGTCGAGGTTCTGGAAGCGATCGGCCTCCACCTTGAGGATGGTCTCGAGGTCCTCGGCGGTGAAGTTGACGTAGTAGTTGGTGAGGTCGTCGTCGGTGTAGGCGTTCTGGTCGCCGCCGGCGGCCTTGATCACGGCGTTGTACTGGTCGGCCGGGTAGCTCGGCGTGCCGCGGAACATCATGTGCTCGAAGAAGTGGGCGAAGCCGGTCTTGCCCGGCTCGACCTCGTTGCGGCTGCCGGTCTGGACCGGGATCTGCAGCGAGACCAGCCCCTTCTGCGGGGTCCGGACCACGATCACGCGCAGGCCGTTGTCGAGTTCGCGCTGCACCATCGGCAGGCTGAAGATGTCGCCCGCGTCCGCCGCGGCGGCCGGCTTGGGCGTGTCCGCGGCCGCAGGCGCGGCGGCGCCGGGCTGCTCCGCGGTCGTGGCGCAGCCGGCCAGGAGGGCGGCGGCGGCGAGCATTGCCGTCAAGGGAACACGGGCCATGGACTGCTCCGGGATGCGCAACGGAAGGGCGCGGATTAAACCATTGCGGACGCCGCATCGCCAATGCGCCTCGGCAGGGCCGCGGCATCCGCGGGGCGTTGCAGTGCGCGCCGGCATGGGGGTTTTCCCCCAGCGCCGCCTTGACGGCAGGGCGCGCCCCGTTGGCTAATCGCGGCATGCGCGGAAATCCCTCCCGATCCCCATCGATGCGCCCGGCCGCGGCCGCGTTGTGCGCCGCGTTCGTCCTGGCCGCGATGGCGCACCCCGCGCCGGCCGCGACCGCGGCGGCGCGCCTGCGCGCGGTCCCGCTGGCGGCCGATGCCGAGTTCGGCTATGCGATGGCGCTGGCCGGCACCCGCGCCGCGATCGGCGCGCCGGGCGAGCGCGGCACCGCAGGCGCGGCCTACGTCCATGACTGCACGCCGGCAGGCTGCGGCGCGCCGCTGCGGCTCGCGCCGGCGGACACGCTGCCGGGCGACCGCTTCGGCGCCGCGATCGCGCTCTCCGGCGATACCGTCGCCATCGGCACGCCCGGGCACAGCGCCGGCGTGGTCCATGTCTACACGCTCAGCGGCGGCGTGGCGCTGCTGCAGGCCAGGCTCGACTCGCCGGCGGCATTCGCCGGCGGGCGCTTCGGCAGCGCGGTGGCACTCGAGGGCAACCGGCTCGCGGTGGGCGCGGAGGTGGCCGGCAGCGCCTGGGTGTACACGCGCACGGGTGGCGTCTGGGGACCGCCGCAGCAGCTGATGCGGATGGGCGGCGGGCCGCGCGACCGCTTTGGCGCGGCGCTCGCGCTCTCGGGCGACACGCTGGCCGTGGGCGCGCCGCTGGAGGCCGCCAGCGGCATCGCCTCGAGTTACGCGCGCGGCGCAGCGTATGTGTTCATCCTCAGTGGCGGCAGTTGGCAGCAGCAGGCGCGGATCGGCGCGACCAGCGCCGCCAACGGCGACCTGTTCGGACTGTCGCTGTCGCTGCTCGGCGACCGGCTCGCGATCGCGGCGCCGGCGGCGCAGGCCCTGCGCGGCTCGGTTTCGCTCTACGAGCGCAATGGCGCGCTGTGGCAAGGCGTCGCCGAGCTGGGCGCCGCCGGCGGGCTGGACGGCGAT
Organism: uncultured Gammaproteobacteria bacterium; assembly: GCA_964614825.1. GTDB lineage: Bacteria > Pseudomonadota > Gammaproteobacteria > Xanthomonadales > Ahniellaceae > JAGOEZ01. Next base: position 42,948 of record CAZTNB010000004.1, on the reverse strand, counting down.
CGCTTCGGCTGGTCGCTGTCGCTCGCGCCCGATCGCCTCGTGGTCGGGCGGCCGCTGGCCGCGGAAACCTGCGGCGGCGCGGTGCAGTTCGAGAAGGTCGGCGGCACCTGGATCGAGTCGCCGCAGGCCTTCCGCGCCCCGGCCCAGCGCGGCGCGCTGCAGGGCTGGTCGGTTGCCACCAGTGGCACGGCCTCGCTGGTGGCGCTGCCGGACCTCGACAGCGGTGGTGCGGCGATTGCCGGCCAGGTCGCCTGGTACGACCCGGCCGCGGGGGCCTATGGCGACGGCTTCGAAGCCGGCGTCGAGGCCTGCCTGGTCGACCTGCCCTGAGCGCCCGCTAGTCCATCAGGCCGTGCCGCACCGCGTAGCGGATCAGCTCCGCCGTGTTGCGGGCTTCGAGCTTGTCCAGCACGCGCGCGCGGTGGTTCTCCGCGGTCTTGGTGCTGACGTCGAGCCTGCGCGCGATCTCCTTGGTGGTGAGGCCCTCGACGATGAGGTGGAACACCTCGCGCTCGCGCGGCGTCAGCCCGCGGTAGGGATCCTCCAGCCGCGCGTGCGGCTGCTGCATCTGCTGCGCCAGCACCTTGGCCGCGTGGCCGCCGAAGTAGCCGCGCCCGGCGGCCAGCGCGCGCACCGCCGCCAGCAGCTCGCTGCCGGCGCTGTCCTTGAGCAGGAATCCCGACGCGCCCGCGCGCACCACGTGCACCACGTACTCCTCCTCGCTGTGCATGGTCAGCACCAGGATGCGCACGCCCTCGAGTTCGGCGGTGAGGCGGCGCACGACCTCGATGCCGTTGAGGCGCGGCATCGACAGGTCCACCACCACGACCTGCGGCCGCAGCTTGAGCGCCATCTCGACCGCGGCCATGCCGTCGGCGGCCTGGCCGACCACTTCGCAGTCGCCGCTGGCCGCGAGCAGCGCGACCAGGCCCTCGCGCAGGATGGTGTGGTCGTCGCAGACCAGCACGCGGATCGGTTTCATGCGGCATTCCCGGGCGGCGGCAGGGGCAGGGTGACGCGGATCTGCAGGCCCTCGCCGGGCTGCGAATCGACGTCGAAGCGGCCGCCGAACAGGCGCACGCGCTCGCGCATGCTCGAGATGCCGGTGGCCTGGCCGCTGCTGCCCGCCGAGAAGGCGGCCCCGAGCTCGCAGCCGCGGCCGTCGTCCACCACCAGCAACTGCAGGGCAGCGCCACGCAGCGCCAGTCGCACCACCACCTGGCGCGCGCCGGCGTGCTTGACCGCGTTGGTGAGCGCCTCCTGCACCACGCGGAACACCAGGGTCGAGAGGTCGCCGTCGAGCGGCTCGGGCAGCGGGCCGGCATCGACCACGATCTCGAGCCCCGCCGCCTCGCCCATGCTGCGGCCGAGCCAGCGCAGCGCCGGCACCAGGCCGAGGTCGTCGAGGATCTGCGGCCGCAGCAGGCGCGACAGCGCGCGAGTCTCCTCCAGCGCCTGCGCGCACAGCTCCAGCGCGCGCGCGATGTCGGTCGGTTCGCGCGCGCCCGCCGCCAGCGACTCGAGCCGGTGGCGCAGCGCGGTGAGGTGCTGGCCGATGCCGTCGTGGAGCTCGCGCGCGAGGCGCCGCCGCTCCTCCTCCTGCACCCGCCACACCGAGCGCGCGAGCTGGCGGAAGTGCTGCTCGCCCTCGGCGAGCTGGGCGAACAGGCGCTCCTGCTCCGTGCGCAGGCGCGCGAGCTGGTCGCGCACCAGGGCCGGGTCGGGTGCGTTGCGGGGCGGCTCGTCGCGGTTCATGGCGCGGCCTCGGTGTCGATGCCCAGGGCCGCCGCGCGGGCGTCGAGCGCGGCCTGTTGCGGCGGCGGCGTGCCCGCGCGCAATGCCGCCCATGCCGTGCGTGCCGCGCCGGCCGCGCCCGGGTCGATGCCACCGGCCAGCGCATGCAGCACGTAGGCGCGGCCATAGCCCGGCAGCCGTGCCAGCTGGGCGCCGGCCTCGCGATAGTCGGGTGCTGCCGTCGCGGGCGCCACCTGCAGCGCGGCTTCGGCCAGCGCCAGCCGCAATGGCACGCTGGCATAGCGCGCCAGTTCGCTGCGCGCGCGCTGGAGTTCGCCGCGCGCCTCGGATACGCGCGCCAGCGCCGCCAGCGCGCGCGCGCGCAGCAGTCGCGCCGCCAGCCCGGCGGCGTAGCTGTGGCCCTCGCCGGCCGCGGCGATCGCGGCGTCGGCGTGAGCCAACGCCGGCGCGGCCTGGCTGCGGCCCAACGCGATCTCGCCGCGCCGCACCGCCACCAGCGCCGCCTGCTCGCGATTGCTGAGCTGGTCGACCGCGAGCTCGCCCAGGGCCGCGTCGGCGCCGTCCCAGTCGCCCACGTCGGCGAGGATCGCGCTGCGCAGGATCCGCATCTCGACCTGGCCGCGCAGGTCCTCGAGCTGGGCGAACAGGGCGGCCGCGGCCTCGTTGCGCGCCAGCGCCGAGCCGATCCGGCCCTCGAGTCGATCGAGCTCGGCAAGGCCGCTCAGGCTGACGGCGCGCTCCTCGACCATCTGCAGCGATTCGGCGTCGGCGAGGCTGCGGTCCAGCGCCGCACGCGCCGCGACCAGGTCGCCGCGCGCGGTGTGGGCGAGGCCCAGGCCCTGTTCCGCCGCCACCGCGCCGGCGCGATCGTCGATGCGCGCGTACTCGGCGGTGGCCTGCTGCCAGTAGACCTGGGCGTTGTCGAACTCGCCGACCTGGAAATAGGCGAAGCCGACGTTGAGCAGGCTTTCGCCGGTCAGTCGCGGATCGTCCTGGGCCTGGCGCAGCACCAGCGCTTCGCGGTATGCCTCCAGGGCGCGGCGGAAATCGCCGCGCTCCTCGGCCAGCAGGCCGACGTCGTTGGCGAGCCCGGCCAGCGCGGCGGTGTCGCCCAGCGATTCGGTCAGTGGACGCGCCTGGGCCAGCGCGGCCTCGGCGGCGTCGAAGCGGCCGAGCATGGCCTGCGCGGTGGCGAGGTTGCGCAGGCTGCCGGCCTCGCCGCGCACGTCGGCCAGCGCGCGGCGCAGCTTCACCGCCTTGTCGAACTGGTCGACCGCCTCGTCCATCAGGCCCAGGTGCCGGTAAGCCAGGCCCAGCGCGTTGACCACGTCGGCCTGCAGGCGGCGGTCGCGCAGCTGGTTGGCGAGCACCTGCGCGCGCACCAGGTACTGGTCGGCCGCGCGCCGCGCGTCGCCCTGCATGATCGCGAACTTGCCCAGCAGGTACCACGCGTCCAGCGCCTGCGGATCGGCGGCGACCACCGCCTCGAGCGTGGCCGCGGCGGCGGCGAGGTCGCCGTCGTCGGCCTGCGCGCGCGCGACCAGGGTCGCGAGCGCGAAATCCGACGGCGCCTGCGCCGCGAGTTCGCGCAGCGCCGCCAGGGCCGCCGGCTCGCCACGCAGCAGCTGCGCGTAGGCCCGCAGGCGGCGCGCGGCGTGGCTGTCGTTTGCGGCCACCGCGGCCTCGGCCTGCGCCGCCGCGGTTGCCGCATCCGCGCTGCGCGCGCTGCGGTCCAGGCCTTCGAGGCGCAGGTTCCACCAGGCCGGCAGCGAGGCGGCGTCGCTGGTCGCGGCCGCGTCGTCGGGCAGGGCGCCGTCGAGCGCCGGCACGTGGCCGCCGACCAGCCGCAGGGTGGCGGCGTCCGGCCACGGCGCGGTCCGCGGCGCCGCGCCGAGTCGCGCGCGCAGGCGTTCCTCGAGCGTCGCCAGCGCCGGCGCGAGCGCGGCGTCGTCGGCGGCGTTCACGCGCTCGGTCCAGGCCGGTTCGGTCGCGGCGGGATCGCGCAGGCTGGCCGTGATGCGCCAGCCGCTGCCCTCGCGCGCCAGCTCGCCCTCGAGCAACCGCCGCGCGCGCAGGTCGTCGGCGACGCGATCGATGAAGCTGTGCGCGCCCTCGGCATCGAAGCCCAACGCCGCCAGCGCGCGCGCGGTCCGGGTCGGGTCGGCCAGGGTGCCGCGCGCGCCGTCGAGCAGGTCGGCGTTGAGCTGGCGGCCGATGCCCGCCGCCAGCGCGGCATCCGCGCCGTCGCCGACGGCGCGGAACGGCAGGACCGCGAGGTCCACCCGGGTCTCGACCGGCGTTTCCGCGGCGGGTTGCGCGGCGCGCCAGCGTTCGACGGCATAGCCCGTGCCCGCGAGCACCACTGCCACCGCCAGCGCGGCCAGCAGGCGCCGGGTGCGCGGCGCGAGCCCGGGCACGCGGCGTTCGTCGATCGCGCGCACCAGGGCTTCGGCCGAGGGGCAACGCCGCGCCGGGCGCAGTTCCAGCAGGTACGACACCAGACGTACCACGAAGGGCGGCAGGTCCGCGCGCACGCGGTCGATGCCCTGCGGGCTGGCGACGATGCGCTGCGCGAGCATTTCCGCCGGCGTGCCGCCACGGAACGGCAGGGTGCCGCTGAGCATCTCGTAGAGCATCAGGCCCAGCGCGTAGAGGTCGCTGCGGCCGTCCACCGCCTCCGCCCGCGCCTGCTCGGGCGAGAGGTACTCCGGCGTGCCGATCACCACGCCGCTGCCGGTGATGCCGGTGGAGCCGGCCGAGCGCGCCACGCCGAAGTCGCTGATGTAGGCGTTGCCGGCCTGGTCGATCAGGATATTGGCCGGCTTGAGGTCGCGGTGGATCACGCCGCGCAGATGCGCCGCGCCGAGCCCGGACGCGACCTGGCGGGTGATGCGCAACGCCTCCTCGGGCGCCAGCGTGCCGCGCTCGTCCAGCAGCTGCTCGAGCGACTGGCCGGCGACGTAGTCCATGCTGATCAGCCAGGCATCGCCGTGGCGCACCAGGTCGTGGATGCGGACCACGTGCGGATTGGAAACCTGGCGCGCCAGCAGCAGCTCCTGGCGGAAGCGCTCGAAGGCGTCGGGCCGGCTCGCCAGTTCGGGGCGCAGCAGCTTGAGCGCGACCTCGATCCCGAGCTGCTGGTCGTGGGCGAGGTACACCACGCCCATGCCGCCCATGCCGAGCAGGCGCTCGACCCGGTAACGCCCTGCGACCACGTCGCCGGCGCGCAGCTCCGACGCCGCGAGCAGGCCGGTGACGGTCGCCGCGCTCGCGGCCACGTCCTGCGGATCCACGCTGCGGCCGGGATTGGTCATGGCCTCAGCCCAGGCCCGCCTGGGTCACGCGTTCCCATGCCGGCGCCGGTCCGCGCGCGCGCGGCCGCTCGCCGCGCGCGTCCTCGACCGCGACCCACTCCTCGACCGCGGCCAGGGCGGCGCCGATCTCGTCCGCGACCAGCATCGCGGCGGCGCGGTCGGCGAAGGCCTCGAGCAGCTGCGCGTCCAGCGCGGTGAAGGTCTTGGCCTCGTCGTCGGTGTCGGCATAGGCCACGCCGAGCAGGCGGCCGTCGTGCACCAGCGGCAGGCACACCAGCGCGCGGATGCCGCGCGCCACCACGCTGGGCTTGTTGCGCAGCCAGGCATGGTCGCGGCGATCGGAGATGTAGAGCGGGCGGCGTTCGGTCAGGGTGCGGTCGACCGCGCTGCGGCTGCCGGAGAACTGCTCGCTGGAGAGCTCCGACGGGTCCATCGCGTAGCAGGCGCGCACGCGCGGCCCGTGCTCGCGCGAGGCCACCAGCAGGAATCCGCGCCGGCACTCGGCCAGGTCGACGATCCCGGCGATGAGGCCCGACAGCATGCGCTGCGGGTCGCGTTGCGCCGCGAGGTGCGCGCTCCACTCGCGCGAGGACGAGCGCCGGGTCTGGGCGCGCTGCTCGATCCGCGCCGCCGCGGCGGCGTCGAGCGCGCGGAATTCGGCGAACACGTCGCCGACCGCGAACCAGCGCGACTCGCCCAGCACGGCGCGGGCGGTGGCGAGCCCGTCGATGCGCAGGCCGTTCTTCGAACCCAGGTCCTCGATCACCCACGCGCCACTGGCGTCGCGCGCCAGGCGCGCGTGGTGGCGCGAGACCGAGTCGTGGGCCAGCACGATGCCGCAGTCGGGCGCGCGGCCGATCACCACCGACTCATCGTCGCCGACCACGCGCGCGAAGGCGACGCCTTCGGGCGGGTGCAGGGTGAGCCAGGCCGGCATCGCGCTCAGGGCGCCCCGCCCAGGCGCTCGAGGCTGAAGCGCAGGGCCGCGGCGATGGCGAGCAGCTCGCCGCGGGCGTCGACCAGGTCGCGCGCGGCGCGCCAGCGGTCGGGCACCGCATCGTCGTCGAAGCCGCGGCAGCGGCCGTCGAACTGCCCGAGGTAGTCGGCGGCCGCGGTGTAGTTGCCGGCTTCGTAGGCGGCGCGGCTCGCGGCGACGTCGAGCTCGAGCACGCGCTGCACCGTGGTGGAGATGGCCGGGTCGTCGAGGCGCGCGGCGAGCACCGCGTACTGCGCCACCGCGTCGGCGGCGTAGTCGATCACCAGGTCGCGCGCGATCACGAACTCGGAGAAGCTGCCGCCGCTGCCGCGCGTGCGCACGCTGCCGGCGCTGACCTGCGCGGTGACGTCGGTGAAGGCGCCGCCGGTCGGCGCCTTCATCAGGCGGTACGGCGAACCCGCGGCGTAGACCAGGTTCTCGGCGCGGAACTTGAGCTTGAGGTCGTTGCGGAACTCGAGCCCGCAGGCGGCGGGCGGATCGACCCGCACGCGCACCGGGAACGCGGCGTCGATCGCGTATCCGGCCGGATCGGGAAAGCGCGCGGTGACGTCGGCGATCTCGCCGGCGTCGAGCACGTCCGCGCTCAGTCCCAGGCAGGCCACGGTCAGGTTCTGCGGGAACTCGAAGTCGATCTCGAAGTCGGCCTGGTAGGTGGTGTTGCCGGGCCCGGGCAGCGTGATCACGGCGTCGGCGCTGTCGCCGACGATGGTCACCACGACCTGGGCGCGGGCGGCAGCGGGCGCCAGCGCGAGCGCGACGACGCACAGCGCGGTGGCGGCGATTGGGCAACGCGGCAAGGACTGCACGGCAACCTCCGTGGCGGTGCGCATCGCCTGCGGGGCGACGCGTTCGGCCCGTCTGCAGGCACCATAGTCGAGCGATTCCATCGCGTCGATAGCCCGAAGGCGCAATTCGCCGCGCTTGGGCATTGCCCCCTGTGCGTCCTGGGTGGAAACCCCCAGGCGCAACCGGCCGAGCGCCGGCGGCCCGGCACGCCGCGGCCCTCGCTGGGGGCAATCGTCTGCGGGCGTGGGGGTTTATCCCCATGTTCCGCGCCGGGCGCGCAACCGAGGATGGACCCCGCTGCAATCGGCAGTGTTTCGCGCCCCCCTCGGCAACGGAGTTCCCCATGTCCTTCCAGCCCACCACGAGTCGGCTCGCCGTCGCCCTGGCCGCGGCGCTGTGCCTGTCCCCGGCATATGCCACCAGCATCACCCGCGAGTTCTCCTCGTCCTGGTACGACCCGTCCCGCTCCGGGCACGGCTTCATCCTCGAGGTGATCGACAGCACCCAGGGCAAGTCGCTGATGGCCTACTGGTTCACCTACGACCAGCAGGGCCGCCAGATCTGGATGTTCGGCAGTGGCCCGGTCAACGGCGACAGCGCCCAGGTCACCGCCTACCAGGCCAGCGGCGGTTCCTTCGACAACCAGTTCAACCCGGCCGCGGTGCAGGTCGCGCCCTGGGGCACGCTGACCTTCCGCTTCGATTCGTGCGACAGCGGCAACGTCAGCTTCTCGCCCAACGACCGCGCGCTCGGCGCCGGCAGCATCCCGTTGCGCCGCCTGACCCGCCTGTACAACACCGCGTCCTCGTGCTCGGGCGGGATCAACGACGACCGCGCCCCGACCGCGTTGGCCGACGCGCAGACCCGCTTCATGACCAACACCGGCGTGGCGCCGGCCGCCTCGGGCAAGGTGCGCTTCGAGCAGCGCGCCGACCGCACCGACTTCAAGGTCGAGGCCGAGGACCTGCCGCTCGGCGATTACCTGGTGCGGGTGAACCGCACCGTGCGCGGCACCCTGGCGGTGACCCAGCGCGTGGCCGGTACCGGCGGCGAACTCGAATTCCGCAGCCCGGTCGAGCCCGGCAAGCTGCTGCTGGACTTCGACCCGCGCGTCGGCCAGATCGAGCTGGTCCGCAACGGCAGCACCTACCTCAGCGCGCAGTTCGACAGTGCCGGCGCGACCGGCGGCGGCGCTGGCAGTGGCGGCGGCAGCGGTAGCGGTGGCGGCGGCGGCGGCGCGACCACCGGCCTCGGCATCTATGAACTCGAGGTCGAGCCCGCCGGCAACGACGGCCCGGAGATGCACGCCGAGCTCGAGCGCCGCGCCGACCGCATCGACTTCCAGGTCGAACTCGAGGACGTGGCCATCGGCCGCTACGACATCCGCGTCGGCGGCACCGTCGAAGGCACGGTCGAGGTGGTGAGCGTGCCCGGCGGCACCGAGGGCGAGGTCGAGTTCCGCAATCCGGTCGAGGACGGCAAGCAGATCCTGGACTTCGACCCGCGCGGCATGCTGATCGAAGCCGTGCACAACGGCACCGTGGTGCTGTCCGGCGTGCTGCCGGCGGCGCCCACCGGCGCCACCAGTGGCGACGCGGGCAGCGGCTCGGGTTCGGGCAGCGGCTCCGGCTCCGGCGGCGGCAGCGACGATCCGCCGGGCGACGACAGCGGCTCCGGTGGCAGCTCGGGTGGCGGCTCGGGTGGTGGCGGCAGCGATGATCCGCCCGGCGACGACAGTGGCGGTGGCAGTGGCTCCGGCGGCGGCTCGGGCGGCGGCGGCAGCGACGACCCGCCGGCGCTGATCGTGATCACGCACGCGCTTGCTTCGACCGGCGCCGACGCCGATGCCAACGGCAGCGCCGTGTACCAGATCAGCAACAATGAACGCGAGTTCGAAGTCGAGTTCGAGGACCTGGCCGACGGCAGCTACACGGTGTCGGTCGGCGGCAGCGCGCGGGCCAGCGTGGTCACCGACCGCGGTCGCGGCCGGGTCAAGTTCCGCTCGCCCTCGCGCGTCGACAGCCTGCCGCTGGACTTCGATCCGCGCGGCCTGCTGATCGAGGTTTCCAGTGGCGGCACCGTGTACCTGCGCGGGACCTTCCCCAGCAGCTGATTCGCCTGCACCTTGTCAGGGCCGCGATCCATCCCGGGTCGCGGCCCTTTTCTTTTCCCGCCGCGCTACAGGATGCCGGCCATGCGCCAAGCCACCAGCCCGGCGACGACCGCGATCACGACGAACAGGATCCAGCGCGCGCGGTTGGCCCCGGCCTGCGGCGTGACCGGCGCCTCGGGTGCCGGCGACGGCAGGTAGCTGGATTCGCCGGGGCGCGTGCTTTCGAGCAGCCCGCAGTCGCGCAGGATGTCGCGCGCGCGGCCGAAGTCGTCGGCGTTGAGCACCCACAGCGCCGGCCAGGCGCCGGCGCTGCGATCGGTGTAGCTGAAGTCGCGCTTGGTCGCGCGGCGCCAGGTCGGCCGGTTGCTGACCTTGGTCGCGATGCCGGCGTCGGCCAGCAGCTGTTCCAGCCGTTCGACGTTCTCCAGCCGCGGCGAGGTGAAGATCTGGCGCACGCTCAGGCCTTGCCGGCTTCCGCGACGATGCGGATCAGCCCTTCCTGCGCGGTCGACGCCACCAGGCGCCCGTCGCGGGTGTAGACCATGCCGCGCGCGAGCCCGCGCGCGCCCTGCGCGCTGGGGCTGTCGCAGGAGTAGAGCAGCCAGTCGTCGATGCGGAACGGGCGGTGGAACCACATGGCGTGGTCGAGGCTCGCCATCTGCACGTTGGGCTGCAGGTAGGAAATGCCGTGCGGGAAGGTCGCGGTGCCGATAAGGTGGAAGTCCGAGGCATAGGCCAGCATCGCGCGATGCAGCTCGGACTCGTCGCCGATGCGGTCGACCAGGCGGAACCAGACGTGCTGGAACGGCGGGCGCTTGGGTACCTTGATCTCGTCGCGCGGATAGACGTGGCGGAACTCGAAGGGTCCGCCACGGGCCATCCAGCGCTGCATCTTGGCGCTGATGTGCGAGAACTGCTCCGGGTCCACCGCGTGCGGGGGCTCGAGGTCCTCCGGCCGCGGCACCTCGGGCATGGACAACTGGTGCTCGGCCCCCGGCTCCTCGTGCTGGAAGCTGGCCGAGCAGTTGAAGATCGGCTGGCCATGCTGGATCGCGACCACGCGGCGGGTGGAGAAGCTCTTGCCATCGCGCGCGCGGTCGACCTCGTAGACGATCGGCGCCTCGATGTCGCCGGCGCGCAGGAAGTAGGCGTGCAGCGAGTGCACCTGGCGCGCGGGCTCCACCGTGCGCTGCGCCGCCGACAGCGCCTGCCCCAGCACCTGCCCGCCGAACACGTATTTCGTGCCGATGTCGCGGCTCTGGCCGCGGAACAGGTTCTCCTCGATCCGCTCGAGCTGCAGCAGTTCGACCAGTTCGGCGACGACGGTCTGGGGCATGGTCACGATTCCAGGCGGCTGCAGATTATAGCCACCCGGTCGCCGCGACCTTTCCCCGTGGGAGCAGCTGCAGGCGCGCCCGCGGCACGACACCGACCGACGGGCCGCCGTATCGAAGCGCGTCCGCGAATGCCGGGATCAGGTTGACGGCGAGCTTGCTTCACTGTCCGAGCCGGCAGCCAGATCCCGGCAGTCGCGGACCCCCGGGGCTGGCGGCGTGATGCTGCCTGGCGCTGGTGCCGCAAGCGAGGGTGCCGTCCCGGGACAGGCCCCGCTCGCGGCTGCAGCCGCTCCCGCAGGGCAGGCGCTGCCATTGCACCTACGGCAAAGGCTCCAGGCGGCTCTGCGCCAGCACCCGCGCCCACGGGAACAGCGGCCCCGGGTCGCGCTTGCGGTGCACCTGCAGCGTCGGATCGTCGCTGGCCGGCACCATCGCGGTGTCGAGCTGCTCGTGGCCGGCGATCCAGCGCAGGTTCGGCAGCTCGTTGCGCAGCATCGCCAGCAGCCCGAGCAGCGCCGCCACCTGGGCCTCGGGATACGGCTCGCTCATCACCTGCCGGCGCGAGTCCATCCAGTCCGGATAGCGCCCGTTGTTGACCAGCTCGATCCCGACCGAGCGCGGGTTGTAGCCGCGCGTGTGGTTGGCGGTCCGGGTCGGCGGCACGTAGCGCTCGATGCGGCCGTCGCGGTCGATGTAGTAGTGCCCGCTGGCGCCGGTGCCGGTGTCGGCATAGAGGATCCGCTCGCCGTACTGGCGCGCGGTGGCCAGGTCCGGCAGCTCGGTGCAATGGACCACGACCAGGTCGATGTCCTCGATCCGCCGCTCGAGCAGCTGCTCGACGTAGGGCAGGGCGTGTTCGTGGATGGCGAGGTCCAGGGGCATGCGCGACGAGTCTCGCACGCGCCGCCGCGCGCGCGGTAGCATTCGCGCATGCCGCGCAACCGCGACGCCGCGCCGGCGGATCCGGACCCGAATCCCCCCGCAAGCCCTGCAGGCGCCGGCCGCCTGGAGTGGATCGGCGTGCGCCCGTCCAGCGGCGTGCCGATGCGCGCGCACGACTCGGTGCAGGCGCGCAGCGGCCATGGCCTGGACGGCGACCGCTACGCCCGCAAGGGCCGCCGCGAGGTGACGCTGCTGCAGGCCGAGCACCTGCCGCTGGTGGCGCGGCGCCTGGGTCGCGCGGTGGCGCCGGCGGAGCTGCGCCGCAATCTCGTCGTCTCGGGCATCGAGCTCGGCACGCTCGCCGCGCGCCGCTTCCGCATCGGCGCGGTGCGCCTGGAGGGCACCGGGCCGTGCGATCCCTGCCGCAAGCTGGCGAACGCGCTGGGCGACGGCGGCATGGACGCCATGCGGGGCCATGGCGGCATCACGGCGCGGGTCCTCGACGGCGGGGCACTGCGGCTCGGCGACCTCGTCGCCGTCGACGGGGACGGCACGGGATGAAGGGCCAGGTGATCCTCTCGCACGGGCTCGAAAGCGGTCCGCACGCGACCAAGGTTTCGGCCCTGGCCGAGGTCGCCACCGCACTGGGCTGGCACGAAGTCCGTCCGGACTACCGCGACCTCGACGCCAGCCGCGACGCCGCCCGCCTCGACCAGCGCATCGCGCGCGCGCTGGCGGCGGTGCGCCCCGACGCGGGTCCGGTGGTGTTCGCCGGTTCCAGCATGGGCGCCTTCACCTCCGGCCTTGCCTCGCTGCAGCAGCCCTGCGTCGGCCTGTTCCTGATGGCGCCACCGCTGCGGATTCCCGGCTACGCGCGCGCGCTCGCCGCGGCACCGGTGCCCACCACGATCGTGCATGCCTGGGACGACGAGCTCATTCCCTGGGCCGAGGTGGTCGACTTCGCGCAGGCGCGCCGCGCGCGCACCATCCTGGTCGACGACGACCATCGCCTTGGCCGGCACGTCGCCGCGGTGGCGGGCTGGTTCCGCGAATTCCTGACCGGGCTGGCGTGAGCGCGCCCGCGCGCTGGTTCGCGCCCTGCGCCAAGGGCTTCGAGTACCTGCTCGTCGACGAGCTCAAGGCGCTGGGCGCCAGCGAGGCACGCGAGGCGCTGGCGGGCGTGCATTTCGGCGGCGACCCCGCGCTCGGCTACCGCGCCTGCCTGTGGTCGCGCCTGGCCAGCCGCGTGCTGCTGCCGCTGGCGGAGTTCCCGGCCAACGAGGCCGCCGAACTCTACGCGGGCGTGCACGCCATCGACTGGAAGCGTCACCTCGCCGACGGGCGCACGCTCGCGGTCGATGCGGTGGGCCGCAGCACCGGCCTCGTCAACAGCGTGTACACCGCGCAGAAGGCCAAGGACGCGATCGTCGACCGCCTGCGTGCCGACACCGGTGCGCGACCCGACGTCGATCCGCGCGATGCCGACCTGCGCGTGCACGTCGCGCTGCGCCAGGGTCGCGCCATCGTCTCGATCGACCTCGCCGGCGCGCCGCTGCACGAACGCGGCTGGCGCCGTGGCAGCGGCGACGCGCCGATGCGCGAGACCCTGGCCTGCGCGATGCTGCTGCGCGCGCACTGGCCTGCGATCCACGCCGCCGGCGGGCCGCTGGTCGACCCGATGTGCGGCTCCGGCACGCTCCTGATCGAGGGCGCGCTGATGGCCGCCGACGTGGCACCGGGACTGCGTCGCGAGCGCTGGGGCTTCCAGGGCTGGGCCGGCTTCGACGCCGCTGCCTGGCAGGCGCTGCGCGCGGAGGCGCAGGCGCGCGCGCAGGCCGGCCTCGAGTCGTTGCAGCCCGTGTTCCACGGCAGCGACACCAATGCCGCGCTGATCGGCGCCTGCAAGGGCAACGCGCAGACCGCGGGCGTGGCCGGGTTCCTGCAACTGCGGCATGCCTCGGTGGCGCGGCTGGAGCCGCCGCCGGCGGCGGTGCCAGGCCTGGTGATCGCCAACCCGCCCTACGGCGAGCGCCTCGGCGCGGGCGAGGAACTCAAGGCGACCTATCGCGAGTTCGGCGACGCGCTGCGGCGCGGCTTCAGCGGCTGGCACGCGGCCTTCATCACCAGCGACGAGCGCCTGGCCCGCGCCACCGGCCTGCGCGCCAAGCGCACCTACACGCTCTACAACGGCGCGCTCGAATGCCGCCTCTACTGCATCGACGCGGTCGAGGACGGCGAGCGCGCGCCGCGCGAAGCCAGGCCGCTGTCGGCGCCGGCGGAAGGCTTGCGCAACCGGATCCTCAAGAACCAGCGCCACCTCAAGGCGCGCCTCGCGCGCGAGGGCATCACCTGCTACCGGGTCTACGACGCCGACCTTCCCGAGTACGCGGCGGCGATCGACGTGTACGAGGGCCACCTGCACATCCAGGAGTACGCGCCGCCGGCGGAGATCCCGCCCGAGGTCGCGCGGCGCCGCTTCGGCGAGATCGTGCGCGCTGCCGGCGAGGCGCTGGACGTGCCGCGCGAGCGCATCGCGGTCAAGAGCCGGCGGCCGCAGACCCGCGAGCGCCGCTACGAGCGCATGGACGAGCGCGGCGAGTTCATCGAGGTGGGCGAGGGCGGGCTGCGCTTCGTGGTGAACCTGCACGACTACCTCGATACCGGCCTGTTCCTCGACCACCGGCTGGTACGCGCGCGGCTGCGCGAACTGGCGCGCGGCAGGCGCTTCCTCAACCTCTTCTGCTACACGGCCAGCGCCAGCGTGTACGCCGCCGCGGGCGGCGCGGCGTCCACGACCAGCGTGGACCTTTCCGCCACCTACCTCGAGTGGGCGCAACGCAACCTGGCGTTGAACGGCTTCGCCGGCCACGCGCACCGCCTGGTGCAGGCCGACAGCCTGGCGTGGCTGGCGGCCGAGCGTGCCGAGTACGACCTGGTGTTCGTCGATCCGCCCACCTTCTCCAATTCCAAGCGCGCCGACGACTTCGACGTCCAGCGCGACCACCTGCGCCTGCTGGGACTGTGCCGCGACCGGCTCGCGACGGGCGGCATCATCGTGTTCTCGAACAACTTCCGCCGCTTCAGGCTCGACCAGGCCGGCATCGCCGCGCTGGGCCTGGTGGCGCGCGACACCAGCCGCGCCAGCATTCCCTTCGATTTCGCCCGCGACCCGCGCATCCACCAGTGCTTCGAGCTGTGCCGCGACGCGCCGGGCACGGCGAAACCCGCGCCAAGCTGAACGACGCCGCCGCGCGGGCCGGGTTTAAGCACGGATTCATGCGCCCGGCCGCATGCTGGCCGCGCACTCCAGGGAGCGCGTGAGATGAAGATTTCGACCTCGTTCAAGACCCTGGCCCTGGCCGGCCTGATGGGCTTGGCCGGGTTTGCCGCACCGGCGCAGGCCGGCGGCAGCTGGGGCATCTCGATTTCGGGCGCGGGCCCGTACGGCGGCTACAGCATCGGCTACAGCGACGGCTATTACGGCTCGGGCTGGGGCTGGGGCGGCGCGGTCTATGGCGGCTACTACCCGCCATACTTCGGCTACTACGGCGGCTACGCGCCGACGTACTACGCGCCGTACTACGCCGGCTACTACCCGCCGCGCTACTACGCACCCCGCTACTATGCGGGCTACTACGCACCGCGCTATTACGCGCCCCGCTACTACGGCGGCTACTACGGCGGCTATTACGGCTATCGCGGCGGCCACGGGCATCACGGCCACGGCTACCGTGGCAACGGTCATCGCGGCAACGGCTACTACGGCGACGGCTATCGCGGCAACGGCGGTGGCCACCGTGGCCACGACAACCATGGTGGCGGCGGTTACCGCGGCGGCCAGCAGTACGGTTATCGCAGCGGCGGCGGCCGGGGTCGTCCGGAGCGCTGAATCGCGCCCACCGCGACGCGGAACCCGCAGGGTCCGGCAGCGCCCCCTCGGCGCTGCCGGCCCTCTTGCGTCCAGGCGCCGCGGCGCCCCTGAAACGCCGGGAGATGCCGGGCTTTGCTTGCCGCGGCCCCATCCGAGCATATGATAGGGCCCATCGGCCAAGGAGCCTCGATGAGCCGCGACTCGGATTCCACGTCCCCCCGGCGGCTGCGCGAGGACCGCGATCACACCTGGACCTTCTTCCGCCAGTGGCTGAGAAATCCGCTGGGGATCGCGGCCGTGTCGCCATCCAGCCGCGAGCTGGCGCAGAAGATGCTGAGCGCGATGCAGCCCGATGCGCGCCGCGTGGTCGAACTCGGCGGCGGCACCGGCGTGTTCACCCGCGCCCTGATGGAGCGCGGCGTCGCGCCTTCCGACCTGCTGGTGCTGGAGCTCAACCAGGCGCTGTACCAGCACCTGCGCGACCGCTTCGCCGGCGTCCACGTGGTCTGCGCCGACGCGCGGCAGTTGCACGACGTCGCCGTGAGCAGCGGATATCTCGATGCCGGCCCCGCCGACGCGGTGCTGAGCGGCCTCGGCCTGCTGTCGATGCCGCGCCCCAGCCAACGCGAGATCCTGCGCGCCGCCTTCGCGGTGATGGGCCCGGAAGGCCGCTTCATCCAGTTCACCTATGGCCCGGTCAACCCGGTGGCGCGCGAGGTGATGGGCGAGCTCGACCTCCACGCCGAGCGCACCGGCTTCACGCTCTGGAACGTGCCGCCGGCGGCGGTGTACGTGATTTCCCGCTCGCGTTCGCGCCGGGTCGCGCCGGTGCGCGCCGCGCGCTGAGGACCGGAACGCGCTGCCCCAGCCGGTCGACCGCAGGAGCCCACTCCGTGGGCTCGCGCGCCGACGTCGCGGACGACCGCGTCGCCTGCCGCCGGATCAGGTCGCGGCCTTCGACTGCCGGTTCATGACCCACCCGGCGGTGACCACGCCGACCGTGACCAGCAGGATCACCAGCGTCGCCAGTGCATTGATCTCCGGCGTCACGCCCAGCTTCACCTTCGAGTAGATCACCATCGGCAGCGTGCTCGCGCCCGGTCCCGAGGTGAAGCTCGCGATCACCAGGTCGTCGAGCGAGAGCGTGAAGGCCAGCAGCCACCCCGCCACCAGCGCCGGCGCGATCAGCGGCAGGGTGATGACGAAGAACACCTTCCACGGCCTCGCACCGAGGTCCATCGCCGCCTCCTCGAGGCTGTGGTCCATCTGCACCAGGCGCGAGCGCACCACCACGGTCACGTAGCACACGCACAGCGTGATGTGGGCGATCGCCACCGTGGTCATGCCGCGGCCCGAGGGCCAGCCCACCAGTTGCTCCATGCTCACGAACAGCAGCAGCGCGGCCAGGCCCTGGATCACTTCCGGCATCACCAGCGGCGCGCTCGACAGCCCCGACAGCAGGCCGCGGCCGCCGAAGCGGCCGAAGCGCGCCAGGGCCAGGCCCGAGAGCGTGCCCAGCACCACGGCGAAGGTTGCGGCGATCGAGGCGATGGCGAGGCTGCGCTGCGCGGCCTCGAGGATCTGCCGGTTCTCCAGCAGCGCGCCGTACCACTGGGTGGAAAAGCCGCCCCACACGGTGACCAGGCGCGACTTGTTGAACGAGTACACGATCACCGAGAGGATCGGCACGTACAGGAAGGCGTAGCCGAACGCCATCATCGTGAACAGCAGCCACGGCTTGCGCTGGGTCACGGGCGGGCTCCGCCGGCCCCGGCTGGCCGGGCGGGCGCGGCTGCTGCCGCGCAGGTTCCGCCGGGTCGACGCGGGCAGGGCCTCATCGCTTCGCCCCCGCATCCGCCTCGCGGTTCTGCGTGTACTCGAAGACCAGCATCGGCAACGTGATCAGCGCCAGCATCGCCACCGCCACCGCCGAGGCCAGCGGCCAGTCGCGGTTGTTGAAGAACTCGGTCCAGATCACGCGGCCGATGGTCAGCGCGTCCGGCCCGCCCAGCAGGTCGGGAATCACGAACTCGCCCACCGCCGGGATGAACACCAGCAAGGAACCCGCGATCATCCCCGGCAGCGACAGCGGCAGCGTGATCCTGAGGAACGCCGACCGCGGCCGCGCGCCGAGGTCCGCGGCGGCCTCGAGCAGGGTGAAGTCCAGCTTCATGAGGTTGGCCGTCAGCGGCAGGATCATGAAGGGCAGGTAGTTGTAGACGATGCCGATGTACACCGCGAGGTTGGTGTGCAGGATCTCCAGCGGCGCATCGATGACGCCCAGGCCCTGCAGCACCTGGTTGAGCACGCCGTTGGTCTTGAGGATGCCGATCAGCGCATAGCTGCGCAGCAGCGAGCTGGTCCAGAACGGCAGGATCACCAGCGTGAGCAGCACCAGCCGGACGAAGGGCCTGGCGCGCGCGATGCCGTACGCGATCGGATAGCCGACCAGCAGCGCCACCCCGGTCGAGACCCCGGCGAACAGCAGCGAGCGCAGGAACGCGCCCACGTACAGCGGGTCCGCCAGCAGCATCAGGTAATTGCGCAGCGACAGGGTCAGCGCCAGCGTGTCCTGCGCGGCGAAGGACAGCAATGCCGTGTACGGCGGCCGCACGCTCGGGTCCGACACCGCAAAACTGATCTTGAGCACGATCAGGAACGGCACCAGGAAGAACAGCACCAGCCACAGCACCGGCACCGCGATGACGAAATAGCGCCCGCGCGTGGCGCGCAGTTCGCGCCCCAGCGCGCCGATCATCCGGAACAGGCCGGTGAAGACCTGGTGGACGAGCTGCCAACCGCTGGAGGCGGCCTTGGGCTGGGTCATCGCGGCTCAGGTGGTCAGGACGATGGCGTCGGCCGGCTTCCAGGCCAGGTACAGGCGGTCGCCCCAGTCGTAGTGCGGATCGGAGGTCCGCGCGGCGTGGGTTTCCTGCACCCGCAGCACGAAGCCCTGGTCGGTCTTGACGTGGTAGACCGAGACATCGCCCAGGTAGGCGATCTCCACCACCAGTCCGGTCACGACGTTGTCGGCGCCGGCCGCCGGCGCCGTTTCCTCCGCGTCGATCTTCTCCGGCCGGATCGCGATCGAGACGTCGGTGCCGACCGGGATCGGCTGCGGATAGCGCGCGATGACGTCCGCTTCCAGTTCGTGGCAGCGCACGGTGAGCCGATCCTCGGCCTGCGCCATCACCGTGCCGGTGAGCATGTTCACGCCGCCGATGAACTCGGCCACGAAGCGCGTGGCCGGGTACTCGTACAGCGCCGAGGGCGTGGAGATCTGCACGATGCGCCCGGCCTCCATCACGCCGATGCGCGAGGACATGGTCATCGCCTCTTCCTGGTCGTGGGTGACCACCACGAAGGTGGTGCCCACGCGCTCCTGGATGTTGACCAGCTCGAACTGCGTGCGCTCGCGCAATTTCTTGTCCAGCGCGCCCAGCGGTTCGTCGAGCAGCAGGATCTTCGGCTGCTTGGCCAGCGCGCGAGCCAGCGCCACGCGCTGGCGCTGCCCGCCGGAGAGCTGGTCCGGCCGGCGCCGCCCCAGTTCCGACATCTGCACCAGCTCGAGCATGCGCGCCACGCGGTCGCCGACCTCCGAGCGCGCCATGCCCTCCTGGTGCAGGCCGAAGGCCACGTTCTGTTCCACCGTCATGTGCGGGAACAGGGCGTAGCTCTGGAACATCATGTTCACCGGCCGCTCGTACGGCGGCAGCCTGGTGACGTCGATGCCGTCGATGATCACGCGGCCGCGGTCGGGGATCTCGAAGCCGGCGACCACGCGCAGCAGCGTGCTCTTGCCGCAGCCGGAGCCGCCCAGCAGCGAGAAGAACTCGCCGCGGTAGATGTCGAGGCTGACGTCGTCGACCGCGTAGACCTTGCCGAAGGTCTTGGTGACGTTGTCGATGCGCAGGATCGGTTCGGCGTTCGGGTCCTGCCAGGGCTCGAACTGCCCGGCCTGCTTGCGTGCGGGCTCGGCCACCGCGTCAGTTGCCGCTCTTGATCGAGGTCCACGCGCGTTCGCGCGCGCGATTCTCGTCGTCGGGCAGCGTGCGCGGGTCGACCAGCTTGGCGGCCACCTCGTCGGGCGGGTAGATGCCGGGGTCCTCGGCGATGGCCTTGTCCACCAGCCCGGTGGCCTTGGAATTGGCGTTGGCGTAGGACACGTAGTTGGTGATCGGCGCGATCACGTCGGGACGCATGAGGAAGTCGAGGAAGGCGTGCGCGTTGCCCGGGTGCGGCGCATCGGCCGGGATCGCGGCCGAGTCGATCCAGCGCACCGCGCCTTCCCGCGGCAGCGTGAACGCGATCTCGACGCCGTTGCCGGCTTCCTCGGCACGGTCGCGCGCCTGCAGCACGTCGCCGTTGTAGCCCATGGCCAGGCAGATCTCGCCATTGGCCAGGTCGTCGATGTACTTGCTGGAATTGAAGTAGCGGATCGAGGGCCGCACCGGCGCGAACGCGGCCTTGACCGCGTCGATCTCGCCGCCGCCCACGCCGTTCGGGTCCTTGCCCTGGTGGATCAGGGCGGCAGCGAAGCCCTCCTGCTGGTCGTCGAGCACGCCCACGCCGCAGCCCTTGAGCTTGGCCACGATGGCCGGGTCGAAGAGCAGTCCCCAGGTGTCGAGGGACTGCGAATCGCCCAGGCGCTCGCGCACCTTGGCGACGTTGTAGCCGAGCCCCGTCGTGCCCCACATGTAGGGCACGAGGTGGGCATTGCCCGGATCGACGTCGTCGAGCGCCTTGAGCACCGCGGGGCTGAGGTTCGTCCAGTTGGGCAGTTTCGACTTGTCCAGCGCGAGGTAGAGGTTCGAGCGGATGTGGCGCTGCGCGAACGGCCGCGCCGAGGGGAACACCACGTCGTAGCCGCTGCTGCCGGCGGTGAGCTTGGCCTCCAGCATCTCGTTGGAGTCGTAGACGTCGTACACGACCTTGATGCCCGTCTCCTTCTCGAAGCGGGCGATGGTGTCCTCGGCGATGTAGTCGGACCAGTTGTAGACGTTGAGCACCTTGTCCTCGGCCTTGGCGACCGGTGCCGGGGCGGCGTCGGTGCCGGCCGCGGGAGCCGGCGGCGGCGCGGAACCGCCGCAGGCGGCAAGGGACAGGGCGAGGGCGATCGGCGCGAGGCGGAGGAGGGACACGGCTGGACTCCCGCAAGGCGCCTCGGGATGGCGCCCGTCGATGTTGGAAAGCGCGGCCCCCCGTGTCAACCGTTCCCGGCGCCCGGGGCGCTCCGGACTCCGTGCCCCCGAGGGGCGCCAACCCGCCGGCTGTGGCAGACTCGCAGTCGCGCCGGCCGGGGGACCCGCGGCCAGGCGTGCAGGAATCCCTGCGATCGACCGCCGGCCGGGCACGTGCTCCGACGTCCCGGCACCGGAACTCACTAGACTGCCGCAGCCTGCCATTGGGAGAACCACCGTGCGCCAGACCTTGCCCCTGATTGCCCTCGCCAGCCTGACGCTGGCCTTCACCGCGCCCGCCTGGGCGCAGGACGACACCGCCGCCGACGCGGCCGCCGCCGAGGAGGAAGTCGCGGTCGAGGAGGAGGAAGCCGTCCATTCCTTCTCCGCCACCATGACCGGCGTGAGCGACTACGTGTTCCGCGGCATCTCGCAGACGCAGGAAGACCCGACCTTCCAGGCCTCGGTCGACTACGCGCACATCTCCGGCTTCTACGCCGGCATCTGGGGCTCGGGCGTCGACTTCACCCCCGAGGACACGCTGCCGGAGGACGAGGACGATGCCGACATCGAGATCGACTACTACGTCGGTTTCGGCTCCGACTTCAACGACACCTTCGGCTACGACGTTTCCTTCGTCTACTACACCTATCCGGGCACCGCCGACGGCGTCGACTACGACTATCCCGAACTGATCGGCAAGCTCACCGGCTGGGGCTGGCTGACCTTCACGCTGGGCTACTCGTGGGACGAGTTCAACTCCGGCGAGACCGGCATCTACTACAACCTGGGCGGCGAATGGGGCCTGCCGGCCGAATTCACCGTCAACGCCGGCGTCGGCTACTTCGACCTCGACGACGTGCTGGACGACAGCTATGTCGACTGGACCGTCGGCGTGAGCCGCAGCATCGGCTTCGTCGACCTGAGCTTCGGCTACTTCGACACCAACAACAACGGCGAGGCCCTGTACGGCCCGCTGGCCGACGATCGCTGGGTGCTGACCGCGTCCATCACCATCGACTGATCCGCACGGCAAGCCGCGGGCGCCCCGGCAGTGGCGGCGCCCGCGGTCCTTTCGTCCAGCGGCGCCGCCGCGGCGGCCCGCCACCCACGGGGAGTCGCCAGCATGAACGCACCGCGTGATTCGCGCTCCATTCTCCTGAGTTCCGCACTGGCTGCCGCCGTCGCACTGGCCGGCTGCAAGCAACCCGCCCCGCCGCCCGCCGACACGACCGCAACCCCGGCACCTGCGACCGCGCCCGCGCCCGCCAAGGGCGCGCCGCTGTCCGCCATCGGCGCCGGCGAAGGCGCGGTCTCGATCGTGGCCTGGGCCGGCTACATCGAGCGCGGCGAGACCGACAAGGCCTACGACTGGGTCACCGCCTTCGAGGCCGACACCGGCTGCAAGGTCTCGGTCAAGACCGCAGCCACCTCCGACGAGATGGTGGCGCTGATGAACGAGGGCGGTTTCGACCTCGTCACCGCGTCGGGCGACGCCAGCAACCGCCTGATCGTCGGGGGCAGGATCGCCGAGATCAATACCGCCCTGGTGCCGAGCTGGGGCACGGTGGATCCGCGCCTGCAGAACGCGCCGTGGCACACGGTGGACGGCAAGCACTATGGCGTGCCCTACCAGTGGGGCCCGAACGTGCTGATGTACAACACCAAGGCCTTCAAGGAAGCGCCCACCAGCTGGAACGTGGTGTTCGAGGAGCAGATGCTCGCGGACGGCAAGTCGAACAAGGGCCGCGTGCAGGCCTACGACGGCCCGATCTACATCGCCGACGCGGCGCTGTACCTCAAGGCCAGCAAGCCCGGGCTCGGCATCACCGATCCCTACGCGCTGACCCGCGACCAGTTCAACGCCGCGCTGGACCTGCTGCGCGGCCAGCGCAAGATCGTCGCGCGCTACTGGCACGACGCCTACGTGCAGATCGACGACTTCAAGAACGAGGGCGTGGTGGCCTCGGGCTCGTGGCCGTTCCAGGTCAACCAGCTCCGCGGCGGCGGCGCGCCCATCTCCAGCGTGATCCCGGCGGAGGGCGCGACCGGTTGGGCCGATACCACCATGCTGCACGTCGACGCCGAGCACCCCAACTGCGCGTACAAGTGGCTCGAACACTCGCTCAATCCCAAGCTGCAGGGCGACCTCGCGGCCTGGTTCGGCTCCGTCCCCGCCGTTCCGGCGGCGTGCCAGGGCAATGCGCTGCTGGGCGAAGGCGGCTGCGCCGCCAATGGCGCCGGCGAATTCGACCGCATCGCGTTCTGGCGCACGCCGGTGTCCGATTGCGGCAACGGCAAGAAGGAATGCGTGCCGTACCACGAGTGGGTCACCAACTTCATCGCCGTCATAGGCGGCCGCTGAAGCACCGGCACACGGTCCCCTCCCCCTTGCGGGCGAGGGGCAGGCAAGGGGGCCGGTACCGCCGGTGCGCGCCCCCGATCGCTGGCCGCAAGCCACGCTCGCGCCATCATCCGGAAGCACGCCGTGATCCAGCGACCGGCCGGCCCGAAGACCCGACTGGATTCCGGCTTGCGCCGGAATGACGCCGACGGGCCGCGGGGTTGCGGAGCCAGGGGCCGCGGGCAATCGCCATTCGCGTGAACACTGTCGAGAAGCTGACTGCGTGAATCCAGCCCCCGCCGCCGCGTTCGAGGACGTCACCCGCCGCTACGGCACGGTCGTCGCGGTCGACCACCTCGACCTCGAGATCCGGGATGGCGAGTTCTTCACCTTCCTGGGCCCCAGCGGCTCCGGCAAGACCACCTGCCTTCGCATGCTCGCCGGCTTCGAACAGCCCGACGCCGGCCGCGTGCTGCTCGCCGGCGTGGACGTCACCGGCGTGCCGCCGTACCAGCGCGACGTCAATACCGTGTTCCAGGACTACGCCCTCTTTCCGCACCTGTCGGTGGAAGAGAACGTCGGTTACGGGCTGATGATCCGCCGCGTCCCGGCGCAGGAACGCCAGCGCCGCGTGGCCGAGGCGCTGGAACGCGTGCGCCTGGCCAGCTACGGCGCGCGCAAGCCGAGCCAGCTCTCCGGCGGCCAGCGCCAGCGCGTGGCCATGGCCCGCGCCCTCATCAATCGCCCGAAGCTGCTGCTGCTCGACGAGCCCCTGGGCGCGCTGGACCTCAAGCTGCGGCAGGAACTGCAGGTCGAACTCAAGCAGCTGCAGCGCGAAGTCGGCATCACCTTCGCCTACGTCACCCACGACCAGGAGGAGGCCTTGTCGATGAGCGACCGCCTCGCCGTGTTCCGCGAGGGCCGGATCGAGCAGGTGGGCACGCCCGCGGACGTCTACGAGCACCCGGCCACCGAATTCGTCGCCGGCTTCGTCGGCACCTCCAATATCCTGCGCGACGCGGCGGCCGAGCGCCTGCTGGGCCGGCCCGGCGCCTACGCCTTGCGCCCCGAGAAGATCGTGCTGCGCGAGCCCGGCGCCGCGACGCCCGCCCACCACCGCGCCTTCCCCGGCCGGATCGTGCACGCCGTGTACCTGGGCCTGAGCACGCGCTACGCGGTGGCGCTCGAGGGCGGCATCATGCTGTCGGCCGTGGAGCAGAACGCCGGCGCCGCGCACGAAGCCGAGGGCGCGGCCGGCCGCGCCGTCAGCGCGACCTTCGACCCCGACCACGCGCGCCCCCTGGCGCGGTAGCGCCACGCCATGCACGCGCTGCGCCCCGCCGCCGACTGGTTCCAGCGCCATCCGCGCATGGCGCTGGCGCTGCTGCTGGGGCTGCCGCTGGGCTGGATGGTGGTGGTGTACCTGGGTTCGCTGGGCGCGCTGCTGGTGCAGAGCTTCTGGTCGCTGGACGACTACACCGGCCAGGTGGTGCGCAGCTTCTCGCTCGGCTCGTACGCGCAACTGCTCGCGCCCGCCAACCGCGACATCGTGTTGCGCAGCGCCGGCATGGCGACCGCGGTCACCCTCGCCGCGGCGGTGCTCGCGTTCCCGCTCGCGTACTACATGACCTTCCGCGCCAGCCCGCGCGCCCGGCTGGTGCTCTACCTCGCGGTGGTGATCCCGTTGTGGTCGAGCTACCTGGTGCGCGTGTATGCGTGGAAGCTGATCCTGGCCAAGGAAGGCGTGCTGAGCTGGTTCGTGGCGCGCCTGCAACTCGAGGGCGCGCTGGCCGCGCTGCTGGAACTGCCCGGCATCGGCGGTCCCAGCCTGTCGCTGTCGTCGATCGGCATCTTCCTGGCGTTCCTGTACGTGTGGCTGCCGTACATGATCCTGCCGGTGCAGGCCGCGCTGGAGCGCGTGCCGCGCAACCTGCTGGACGCCTCCAGCGACCTCGGTGCCGCGCCCGGCCAGACCTTCCGCCGCGTGGTGCTGCCGCTCGCGCTGCCCGGCGTGGTCGCGGGTTCGATCTTCACCTTCTCGCTGACGCTGGGCGATTTCGTCGTGCCCAGCGTGCTGGGCAACTCCAGCTACTTCATCGGCCAGGCCGTGCTGGTGCACCAGGGCACGTCGGGCAACCTGCCGCTGGCCGCCGCCTTCACCGTGGTGCCGATGCTGATCATGGGCGTGTACCTGGTAGTCGCGCGCCGCCTCGGGGCGTTCAATGCGCTCTGACCAGCACAACCCCGGCGCGTCCGCGAACGCGAAGGCGTCGCTCCCGCCGCCCGCGGCGTCGTTGCCGCGAAGGCGGGAATCCATGGCCATCACCGCCGGCTCGCGCCCCGCCCGCGGCTGGGGCCTGACCCTCGCGGCCGGCGCCACGCTGGCGTTCCTGCACATCCCGTTCCTGGTCATCCTCCTGTATTGCTTCACCACCGACGATTCCAGCTACACCTTCCCGCCGCCCGGCCTCACGCTTGAATGGTTCGGCGCCGCCTGGCGGCGCGAGGACCTCTGGCGCGCACTGGCGCTCTCGGTGCGCGTGGGCCTGACCGCGACCGCGGTGGCCCTGGTGCTGGGCACGCTCGCCGCGCTGGCCGTCTACCGCAGCCGGTTCTTCGGCCGCGAAGCCGTCAGCTTCCTGCTCCTCATCCCCATCGCGCTGCCCGGCATCGTCACCGGCATCGCGTTGCGATCCTCGATGGGAGTGCTGGAGATCCCCTACAGCTTCTGGACCATCGTCATCGGCCACGCGACCTTCTGCGTGGTGGTGGTCTACAACAATGCGCTCGCGCGCCTGCGCCGCACCTCCGGTTCGCTGATCGAGGCCTCGATGGACCTCGGCGCCGACGCGTTCCAGACCTTCCGCCACGTGGTCCTGCCCAACCTCGGCAGCGCGCTGATGGCGGGCGGAATGCTGGCCTTCGCGCTGAGCTTCGACGAGATCATCGTCACCACCTTCACCGCCGGCACCGGGCAGCAGACGCTGCCGATCTGGATCTACAGCCAGCTCACGCGCCCGCGCGACCGGCCGGTGACCAACGTGGTGGCGGTATTCGTGGTGGTGGTGACCTTCCTGCCGATCCTGCTGGCGCATCGGTTGAGCGCGCGCGACCACGAGTAGGCGGCGCACGACGACCGGCCCCGTCGCGTTCCCGAACCGGCTCCCACCCACCCACCCGTGCGCGCATGCCGGCGATGGCGATGCACGATGTGGACCGAGGCACTGCACGGACACCTTGCCCCGAGCTCGATCCCGGCCGACGATCGTGGCGGACATGGCGAGTACTCGCCCTTGGCGCCGGGTCCTCGACGCCGGCAAGCGCTTGCAGGCGGCCCGCTAGTTGGTTCGCAGGCCGTCGATCGCGGCGTAGAGGCGCGCCGCCAGCGCCGTGCGGACGCCGGGCTCCATCGGACCCAGGGCGCACCATTCGAGCAGGATCGCGCGCAGTTCGGCGGCCGGGTCCGGGGCCTCGCCGCCCTGCAGGCGTTCGGCCAACCGCTCCAGTTGCAGGCGGCGGCGCAGTGCCTTCGCGGCGTCGGGCGACTCGATTCCGGCAACCAGCTCGGCGCGGGCGGCGAGGATCTCGCCAGCTTCCTCGTTCGCGGCCCGTGCTTCCGTGGCCGCGGTGGGACCCTGCGCCAGCGCGGCGTCGAGCCGCGCGCGCATGGCGTCGCGGGCGTCGACGGGCAGCGACAGGGCCGCGAACGCGGCCGCCAGGGCGTCGCGGTCGCCGTCGCCGTCCTCGATGCGCGCGCAGATCGCCGCCGACTCGCGCAATGCGGCCAGCATGGCGCGTTCGGCCTCGCGCGCGGCGCCGCGTTGCGCTTCGCGCACGCGATCGACGGCGCGGTCGAAGGCGCGCTCGTCCCACTGCTCGCGCGCCGGCGGCTCGCGGCGCGGGTCGCGCGTGCGCCCGCGCGAGTCGTCGCGGGTGCCGCGGCGCTCGCGGTCGTTGCGGCGGTCGCGGCCTTCGCGATCCTCGCTCCGCGCGGCACGCGGCAGCGCGCGCCAGCGTTGCATGAGCGCCGCCAGGCGCGGCTCGGCATGCGTCGCCTGGCCGCGGTCGGCCGCGAGCGCCTCGAGTTCGGCCAGGATCGCGCGCGCCTCGGCCTGGCTCGCGCTGCGCGCCTCGGCCTCGGCCGCGCGCTGCGCGCCGGCCTGCTCGAAGTAGGGATCGACCAACGCGCGCAGTTCCTGCGCCAGCGCGTCCTCGACTTCGCGCGTCGCCCGGCCGAGGCGTGCCCACTCCGCCTGCGCGAGCCTGGCCTTCTCGAGCGCCTCGGCCAGCGGCGCGCGGGCCACCTCGCGGCGCAGGTTGGCGATTAGCTTGCGCTTGTCGGCCTCGGCTTCGTTCGCGCGCTCGGCCTGGGTGGCATCGATGCGGGCCAGCAGCGCCCGCAGGCGCCGGCCCTGCTCGCCGCGAGCGCGCGGGTCGAGTTCGTCCAGGTGCTGCAGCGCGTCGATCAGGCGCCGGCGCAGGGCGGAGGCCGCGCGCGGATCGGCGGCCAGCTGGCGCTCGGCTTCGGCGACCAGGGCCTCGACCTGCGCGCGCTTGCCGTCGCGCAGTTCACGCCGCTTCTCGAAGTACTTGCGGGTCGGGGCGATCGCGCGGTGGCAGGCGGCGCGGAAGCGCCTGGCGATGCCGGATTCGGCGGCCCTCGCCTCCAGCCCCTCGCTCTCGTCGAGGCGCTGCCAGGCGAGCTGCGTCTCCTTCACCTTCGCGGCGACGCCATCGGGATGCATGCCGGTGCCGACCAGCGCCTCGATCTCGGCGCACAGGCGCGCACGGACCTTGTTGTTCGACCAGTGCTGCCACTGCGCCAGCTTGGCGTGGGCCTCCTCGGCGGCGGCTATCCGCGCCAGCAGCTGGCGCCCGGGATCGGGCACCGCCGCGCGTTGCGCGGCCAAGGCAGCTTGCGCCGCGCGGGCCGCGGCCAGCTGGCCTGCGCCGGTCGCCTGCTCGAACACGGTCACCGCCGCATCCAGCGCTGCCCGTGCAGCGCGACGGGCTTCGTGCGCGCGCTGGGCCGCGGCGTCCTGCTCGCGGGTCGCCGGGTCGGCGGCGCGGGCTTCGGGCTCGGGCTCGGGTTCGGGCCCGGGCTCGGGTTCGGGCCCGGGCTCGGGTTCAGGCTCCGGCGGCGGCGAGGGCGTGAGCTCGGGTGCGGCGCTTGCGGCCGGCATTCCGGCCTCCGTTGCAGTCGGGGCCACCGGCCCGGGCCCGGACGCCATCGGTGCGGATGGCTCGACGACCGGGTCGAGCGCGGCGAAATAGCCATCGACGCGCCGTGCCAGCGCCGCGTCGACGCGACCCGACAGCATCGACCACTCCTGCGCCAGCGCCGCGCGCCGGGCCTCGAAGTCGTCCGGGCGCTCGCGCCGCAGCGCGTTGAGCGTGTCGCAGATGGCCATGCCGCGTGCCCGTAGCGTCGCCGGGTCGCCGGCGGCGAGCTTGAGCGCCTCGAGACGCTCGCGCGCCGCGCGCGCCAGCAGCTTGTCGCCCGTGCGTGCGGCCTCGGCGATGCGTGCCAGCGTCGATGGCGCGTCGATCCTCGACAGCAGCCAGAGGCGGATGCCGGCATCCGGATCGCGCTGGCAGCGTTCGACCAGGAATCCCGGTCGGGCAATGCGTTCCAGCGCGGCGCGGCGCAAGCCGGCCTCGCCGGCCGAGGTGGCGACGTGCACCAGCACGTCGGGGTCGTCCTCGGCGCCCAGCCAGCGCGCGCGCTCGGATTCGGGCTGGTCCGGCGCCACCAGCAGCTGCTTGTAGCGCAGCCTCGCCGCATCGCGCACCGCGCGGTCGCCGTCCTGGCGCATGCGATCGGCGATCAGCGCCAGGTCGTCGATCCGCCCGAGCGCCGCGCGCCGCACCACCGGGGAGGGGTCGGTGCGCAGCAGTTCGGCGAGGTGCGGGGCGATCTCGGCCAGCGGCGCTTCGGCCACGCCGCGCGCGCGCGTCGACGGGTCAGGGCTCTGCCAGCCGGGTTTGCGGCGCAGGGGATTGAATTTCATCGAATCCTGGTAGATGCACTGCGGAGGCGGCGATTTGTATCACGGGCGGGACCGCAGCCGCTGCGGCGCATGCACGTCGATCGACTTCCCGGCCCGGCCGCGAACGCGCTAGCCTCTGCGTTCCTCCCCGAGGAGGCAGGGGCATGCCGGCCAGCGACCGCGAACTGGCGTCGGTCCGCGGGTCCCGCGGGCAGCAGCCCGATTGCCCGGCGCCTCGCTCCGCGCGATGACCGACCCGGCCGCCACGATCCCGGCCTGGTTGCTCGATCCGGCGACCAGCACGCTCGATGCCCCCGAACTCCTGGAGGGCCTGGTGGCGCGCCTGGGCGCAGCCGATTTCGCCTTGCACCGGGTAAGCATCTGGATCCCGACCAAGCACCCCGAATTGTGGGGCCACCAGCTGGTGTGGGCGCCCGGCGAGGGCGCCCGCGTCACGCGCCGGTCGCACGCGGTATCCAGCTCCCCCGACTTCGTCGGCACGCCGGCCGAGGCGCTGTTCGCGAGCCGGGCGACGACCCTGCGTTGCCGCCTCGACCGCGAGGACGAACGCAACCGCTTCGAGATGCTGCGCAACATGGCCGCGGCCGGCGCCACCGACTACCTGCTGGCGCTGATGGATCCGGGCACCACCTACGGATCCTGGGTCAGCTACGCCACCCGGCGTCCCGGCGGCTTCGACGATGCGCAGCTGGCCTTCCTGGCCTCGCTGACGCCGCTGCTCGCCCTGCACATGCAACTGCTCGGCTCGCGTTTCGCCA
The DNA here is from genome assembly GCA_964614825.1 of uncultured Gammaproteobacteria bacterium. Taxonomy (GTDB): domain Bacteria; phylum Pseudomonadota; class Gammaproteobacteria; order Xanthomonadales; family Ahniellaceae; genus JAGOEZ01. The sequence continues at coordinate 13,600 of CAZTNB010000004.1, read as the reverse complement.
CCCGTTCGCTGCTCGAGGTCTACCTCGGCGCCAACGCCGCGCGCCGCGTGCTGGCCGGCGAGTTCCGGCGCGGCACCGGCAGCGAGCTCCACGCCGCGCTGTGGTTCTGCGACATGCGCGGCTTCACGGCGTTGAGCGACCGGCTGCCGGCCCGCGCGGTGGTCGGCATCCTCGATCGCTATTTCGAGCACGTGGCGGCTCCGATCGAGGAGCGCGGCGGCGAAGTGCTCAAGTTCATCGGCGACGCGACCCTGGCCGTGTTCCCGATCGGCGCGGCCGGCGCCGCCGCGGCCTGCCGGCGCGCCCTCGATGCCGCGCTCGCGGTGCTGGCGCGGATCGCCGCCTGGCCGTGCGCCGAGGCCGGGCCGATCGAGATCGGCGTCGCGCTGCACGCCGGGCACGTGCTCTACGGCAACATCGGCGGACGCGAAAGGCTCGACTTCACGGTGATCGGCGCGTCGGTCAACGAGGTGTGCCGGGTGGAGTCGATGTGCAAGGTGCTGGGCGAACCGCTGCTCATGACCGCGGCCTTCGCCGCCGCCCTGGGCGATCCCGACGTGGTTTCGCTCGGCAG
>CAZTNB010000004.1:0-12926 GCA_964614825.1 uncultured Gammaproteobacteria bacterium | reverse complement strand
TGACCGCGGCCTTCGCCGCCGCCCTGGGCGATCCCGACGTGGTTTCGCTCGGCAGGTTCGAGCTCAAGGGCGTGGCGCAAGCGCAGGAGATCCTGACCATCCGCGGGCGCTGAGTCCGCGGCCCTGTCCGATGCCCCGACCCCGATGGCAGGCGGCCAGGACCATGGCATAGTCCGCCGCCATGCCCACGCCCCGCGCCGACGTCGTCCTGCTCACCGACCACCGCTACACCGCGGCCGTCGCCGCGCCCGACGACTGGTACCTCGGCAACATCCTCGCCGACGACGGCCTGCTGCAGGCCGCGCTGCGCGCGCGCGGGCTGGATTCCGTGCGCAGGGACTGGGCCGATCCCGACGTCGACTGGTCGCGCTTCCGCATGGCGGTGTTCCGCACGACCTGGGACTACTTCGACCGCAGGGCCGAGTTCTGCGCCTGGATCGACCGCGTGGCGACCCTCACCCGCGTGTGCAACCCCGCGCCGCTGGTGCGCTGGAACCTCGACAAGCACTACCTGGGCGAGCTCGCCGCCGCCGGCGTGCCGGTGGTGCCCACGCGCTACCTCGAGGTCGGCGATGCCACGCCGCTCGCGGCGCACCTCGAGGCGGCGGGCTGGGACCAGGCCATCGTCAAGCCCTGCGTCTCCGGCGCGGCGCGGCATACCTATCGCCTCGATCGCGCCAGCGCCGGCGCGCTGGAGCCGGTGGTGCGGAACCTGCTGGCGCAGGAGGCGATGATGCTGCAACCGTTCCTGCCCGCGATCCTCGACCAGGGCGAGGACACGCTGGTCCTGATCGATGGCCAGTACACCCACGCGCTGCGCAAGCGCGCCAGGGCCGGCGACTTCCGCGTGCAGGACGACCATGGCGGCACGCTGCACGACTGCGTGCCCACGGCGGCGCAACGCGCGCTGGCCGCGCAGGCCTGGGCCGCATGCCCGGTGGCGCCCGCGTACGGGCGCGTCGACATGGTGATGGACCGCAGCGGCCAGCCCTGCGTGATGGAACTGGAACTGATCGAGCCCGAACTGTGGCTGCGCCGGCATCCGCCCGCCGCCGACGCCTTCGCCGACGCGATCGCGGCGCGACTCTAGGCGGATTCCCGGCGGGCAACGATCCTGCGTCCGCGCCATGCCCGGGCTCGCCTCGCTGGCGAGAAGGGCCGCGGGGCCCGGGTCGCCGCCGGACGCCGCCTCCGCTCAGTCGGCGCGTGCGATTCTGGCCGCTGCCTCGGCCGAAGGCGGCGCCATCTCGACGAAGCGCGGCGTTGCCCGCACGCGCGCCAGCCACGCGCGGATCGCGGGGTACGGTGTCAGGTCGAAGCCGCCGTCCGCGGCCGGGTCGGTGTAGGCGAAAAGGGCGATGTCGGCGACGCCATACCCGTCGCCGCTGAACCATGCGTGCGCCGACAGGTGGCGCTCCATCACCGCCAACGCCTGGTGGCCGCGCTCGCGCAGGCGCGGCAGTTCCGCGCGGCGCGGCGAATCGAGCGGCGTCCAGCCGCGGATGTAGCGCGCCACCGCGATGTATGGCTCGTGGCTGTACTGCTCGAAGAACATCCAGCTCAGCGCCTGCGCGCGTTGCCATGCGTCCGCGGGCAGGAACGGCGTGCCGTCGGCCAGCCAGCACAGGATGGCGTTCGATTCGGTCAGGACCTGGCCGTCCTCGCGCTCGATGATCGGCACGCGCCCGTTCGGATTCCTGGCGAGGAAGGCCGGCGTGCGCGTCTCGCCCGCGCTGCTGTCGACCTCGACCCAGCGATAGGGCCGGTCGAGCTGCTCCAGCACCAGGCGCACCTTGTGGCAGTTGCCGGAGGTGGAGAATCCGTAGGCGGTGATCACGATTCCGTTCCAGGGTGGCGGGCACCGGGCATGGGTGGGAGTGCACGGTGCCAGAGCGGATCGAGCTTGGATAGCGGGAATCGCGCCCGGTCGTGCCTGCACGGCAGCGGCCAGGACCCGTTACGGCCCGAGTCCAGCGGTACCGACGGCGCGCGCAGCGCGCCTACAATGCAGGCGTGCCGCGCTGCGGCCTTGCGGATGCACCGATGAAGCCCGGATCCCCATCGGCACTGGCACTGCTCGTCGGTGGCACGGCGATCGTCGCCCCGGCGCTGCATTCGCTCTCGGACCTGGTCGAGTGGGTCCAGGGCGGCTACTCGACCGCGCAACTGTGGCTCAACTACGCCGCGTTCCTGCCGATGCCCTGGCTGCTGCTGGGCGTGTACGCCGTGCACGATCCGCGGCCCCGGTGGCCGGCGCTGGCCGGCGCGCTGCTGTACGGCGCCGCCTTCACCTATTTCAGCCACACGACGCTGCTGGCGCTGGCCTCGCGAACGCCGGACTACCAGGCGCTATGGGCCGGGCTGGGGACGACCTACACCGTCCATGGCGCGCTGATGGTGCTGGGCGGCCTGGTGTTCGGCGCGTCGGCCTGGCGGGCGCGGTGGCTGCCGCGCGCGGCCCTGGGGCTGTTCATGGCCGGCCTCGCGCTGAACCTCGTGCTTGCGCTGGTTGACGTGCCGGACATCGCGCAGGCCGCGGCCAGCGCGATCCGCAATGCGGGGCTCATCGCCATGGGCGTCGCGATCGTGTCCGGGCGGCGGGGCGACGGGGCGCCCGATCGCGAAGCGGGCGGTAGCGGCCGGGGCACGCGCCCGTAGGCGCGCGCGCCGTTGCCGGCGTCGCGCGATCGCCGGCGTTGCCCGGGCCGGACGGCCCCGGTGGGCGGCCTGGTGGCCCACCGGGCCCGGAATCGACTCAGGGTTTCGAGGCGGCCGTGGCCGCCAACGCCTCGTCCAGCATCCGGACCAGTCCCTCGCGATCGTAGCTGTAGGGCTGGTCCTGGTTGAGCTGGACCAACTCCTCGATCGCCTTGCGGATCGTGACTTCGGCCTCGCGCTGGTTCGGCACCACCATGTAGCGCCGCCGTGGCGCCGGATCGAACAGGGCGTGGATGACGGCCGCGGACACCGCGTCGGGCTCGGGGTACTGCGAACGGTCCATCGGCCGCTTGAGCAGGCGCTCCTCGAGCTCGGCCTGGTAGAGCGAGCCCTGCAGGGTCTTGCCGCGCTGCTCCATGCGCTTGCGCATCGCCGCGAAGATCTCGGAGTTGAAGTTCCCGGGCTCGATCACGCTGACCTCGACCCCGAACTTCTCCATCTCGGCGGCGAGGGTGTCGGTATAGGCCTCGACCGCGTGCTTGCTCATGCTGTAGGGCCCGAGGAACGGCGCGGAAAGCGTGCCGGAGATCGAGCCGATGGTGATGATGCGGCCCTTGTCCTCGATCAGCAGTGGCGCGAAGGCCTTGGTGACGCGGTAGGGCCCGTACAGGTTGACGTCCATCTGGAACTGCATGTCGGTCTCGTCGACCTCGATGAGAGGACCGACCACCGCCACGCCGGCATTGTTGACCAGCCCGTGCAGCCCCGTGCCGCGCTTGCGGATGTTGGCGACCGCGGCGTCGATCTCGGACTGGACGGTGACGTCGAGCCGGATCGCCACCACGTTGTCGATCTTGTTCAGTGCCGCCAGGTCCTCCGGCTTGCGCGCGCCGGCATAGACCAGATAGCCCTTGGCGGCCAGGGTCTCGGCGATGTTGCGGCCGATGCCGGTGCTGGCGCCGGTGACCAGGACGGCCTTCCGGGCTTCGGCGGCGACCGCGGCTTGCGGGGCGGCGAGGAACAGCAGGGCGAGGAGCAGTACTGCGATGGGCCTGGACATGTCGGCGCGCTCCGGCGTTGGGGACAGCCGCTAGCTTAGCCTGTGGTCCCGGTGCCCCACGACCACCGTGTGGTAGCGCATGCGATGCACTCCCGCGGGACCATTCGATGCCGGGATGGACTGTCGCTCCCGCCGCGTGGCCGGGCGTCTGGTCTAGTATCGTCCGCAGGCCGTTCCCGACGGCCCAACCCCCGCCTGCCAACCGAATCCGGTGCCATGACGACATTCGACCGTTCGACGTACCGTGCCAAGCTGCTGGCAGCGCCGCGCGCCCTCGCGACCGCATGGGCCTTCGCACTGCTCGCCGTGGCCGGCAGCGCCCTCGCGCGCGGCCCGGACCCGCGCGCCACCGCGCTGATCGAGGAACTGGGCCTGCAAGCGGGCACGGTGGCGACGCGCGACCTGCCGGGCTGGAAGGTGCCGACCCGGATCGTGGTCGCGCCCCAGGCAGCGCAATGGTTGCCGCGCCTGCAGGCGGCGGTGCCGGGCGTCGAGCTGGTGCTGGCGGCGGACGGCCCCGCACGTGCGGAGCAGCTGGCCACGGCGCCGGTCGTGATCGGCCTGTGCGATGCCGCCACCCTCGAGGCGGCGAAGTCGCTGCTGTGGATCCAGGCGCTTTCCGCCGGCGTGGAGCGCTGCGTGGCCGTCCCGGGACTCGCCCGGCGCGGGATCGTGCTGACCAACCTGCAGCGCACCATGGGCCCGAGCATCGCCGAGCATTCGATCGCGATGATGATGGCCCTGGCGCGCGGCCTGCCCGCGTTCGGCCGCTCGCAGCAGGCCGCGCGCTGGGACGATGGCGACGCCGTCACCGCGCGCATGCGCGAGGTCGGCGGTCGCACGATGCTGGTGGTGGGACTCGGCGGCATCGGCACCGAGGTGGCCCGGCGCGCGCACGGCCTGGGCATGCGCGTGATCGCGACCCGCAACAGCAGTCGCGAGGGGCCGGATTTCGTGGCCAAGGTCGGCCTCCCGGGCGAGTTGAAGGCGCTGGCCGCCGAAGCCGACGTGGTGGTCAACGCCACGCCGCTGACGCCCGAGACCACCGGCATCTTCGACGAGGCCTTCTTCGCCGCGATGAAGCCGGGTGGTTACTTCATCACCATCGGCCGCGGCGCCAGCACCAGGACCGACGCGCTCGTCGCGGCATTGCGCAGCGGCCGGCTCGCGGGCGCCGGGCTCGACGTCACCGATCCCGAGCCGCTGCCGGCCGACAGCCCGCTGTGGGCGATGCCCAACGTGATCATCACGCCGCACGTGTCGGCCAGCTCCGACCTGCAGCTCGAGCGCATCGCGGTCGTCGTCGCCGAGAACCTGCGCCGCTACGTGGCCGGCGAGCCGCTGCTCAACGTGGTCGACGTCGAGCGCGGCTATTGATGCGGCGCCATCCGCGACGCGCCGGGAGGGCGGCATGACCCAGTCCCCGACGATCGAGCAGCCGAGCGCGCTGCAGGTGCTGGTCGGCGTGCGCCGCGACGAGCGCGCCGTGCTGGCGCTCTCGGCGCTGTACTTCTTCCTGGTGATGGCCAGCTACTTCATCCTGCGCCCGATCCGCGACCAGATGGGCGTCGCCGGCGGCGTCGACAACCTGGCCTGGCTGTTCACCGGCACCCTGGCCGCGATGCTGCTGGTGAGCCCGCTGTTCTCGGCCCTGGTGTCGCGCTGGCCGCGACGGCGCTTCGTGACCTGGAGCTACCGCGCGCTGATGCTGTGCCTCGCCGCGTTCTACCTCGCGCTGGTGTCGCTGCCCGAATCGCGCCTGGTCTGGGTCGGCCGCGCCTTCTTCATCTGGGTCAGCGTGTTCAACCTGTTCGCGGTGTCGCTGTTCTGGGCGGTGATGGCCGACGTGTACCAGAGCGAGCAGTCGCGCCGGCTCTACGGCGTGATCGCGGCCGGCGGCAGCCTCGGCGCGCTGGCGGGGGGCGTGGTGACGTCGGGCCTGGTCAAGGCGGTCGGCACGCCGGCGCTGCTGCTGGTCTCGCTGGCGATGCTGGAGCTGGCGCTGTGGTGCATGTACGCGATCGCGCGGCGCATGGCGCCCTCCTCGGCCGAGGCGCGCCGGGCCGGCGACGAGATCATCGGCGGCAACGCCGCGGACGGCTTTCGCCTGGCCCTGCGCTCGCCGTACCTGATGGGCATCTGCGGCTACATGTTCCTCTACACCATCGGCTCGACCTTCCTGTACTTCCTGCAGGCGCAGGTGGTCGATGCGACCATCAACGGCCGCGAGGCCCAGACCGCCTACTTCGCCAACGTCGACATCTGGGTCAACGGACTGACGCTGGTGCTGCAGCTGTTCCTGACCGGCCGCCTGATGGCCCGCATCGGCGTGGGGCTGACGCTGGCCGCGCTGCCGCTGATCAGCGTGATCGGCTTCGTGGGCCTGGGGTTGTGGCCGGTGCTGTCTGCCGTGGTCGTGTTCACGGTGGCGCGGCGGGTGACCAACTTCGCCCTGTCGCGGCCCGCGCGCGAGGCGTTGTACGTGCCGCTCAGCCGCGCCGAGAAGTACAAGGCCAAGAACCTGATCGACACCGTGGTCTACCGCATCGGCGACCAGGTCGGCGCCTGGACCAGCAGCCTGCTGGTCTGGCTCGGCCTTGGACTCGGCGGCATCGCCTTCACCGCGGCCCCGCTGGCCGCGGCCTGGCTCGCGCTTTCGTTGTGGCTGGGTCGGCGCTACCGTGCCGGCGCCGGTTCGGTCCCGGCGCCCACCGCGCCCCCGTAGGCGTTCCGCGGCCGGCGCGGCGGCGCCCGGCCGCCTCGGTCGGCTGGGGCAACCCCGCGCGCGGCATGCAGCGATCTCCATCCTGCATGTCATCGCTGCCACGCCGGGCGTGCGTGCGCGAGTTGGCCGGTGGCGTCATGATGGCGCCATGGAAGACGCGACGCTGGTGATCGATCCAAGGTTCCGTGGACCACCCCAGTCGGGCAACGGCGGCTACACCTGCGGCCGCCTGGCCCGCTACCTCGAGGGCCCGGCTTCGGTGCGCCTGATGGCGCCCCCGCCGCTCGGCAAGGCCTTGCGCGTCGATGCCGGCGATGGCGTCGCGCGGCTCTGGGACGCGGACACGCAGGTCGCCGAGGCGCGGCCGGCCGCGCCCGAGGTGGCCGTGCCGCCGATGCCCGACTACGACCAGGCCGTGGCGGCGGCGCGCCGGTACACCGGGTTCCAGCGCCACCCGTTCCCTGGCTGCTTCGTGTGCGGGCCGGAGCGGTCCGCGGGCGACGGCCTGCACGTGTTCGCCGGCCCGCTGGGCCGGGACGACATCGTCGCCTCGCCGTGGGTGCCCGGCGCAGGCCTGTGCGACGACGGCGTCGTACGCAGCGAATTCGTGTGGGCGGCGCTCGATTGCCCGGGCGCGTTCGCGGTGATGCCCGCGGAGCGCGAACTCGCCATCGTGCTGGGCCAGCTCGAGGCGCGCATCGAGGCGCCGCTGGCGGCGGGCACCCGCTGCGTGGTCGTCGGTTGGCCGATCGCGGCCGAGGGACGCAAGCGCATCGTGGGCACGGCGATCGCCGATGCCGGCGGCCGCATCGTGGCCCGTGCGCGCGCGGTCTGGATCGTGGTGCCCGCGGCGGGCTTCGCGGCCGCGAGGTAGCGAGTCGGACCGGTCCGGCTTCGCGGGTCGGCCCCGCGGGGTCGCGCCTGCAGGCGCCCGGCGATGACGATCGCGTCGAGTCCGGATCGCCGCACTGCCCGAAGGTGAGACCCGGCAAGGTCCGCCGGCCGGGGCCTCGGCGGTATTCTGGCGCCATCCACCGTCGGGATCGGGCCATGACGACCGCAGGATCGAGCAGCTCGGACGGCGCGCCGTCTCGCAACCGCCAGCGCGTCGCGTCGCGGATCGGCATGGGCATCGCGATCGCGGCGCTGGTCGCCGGATGCGCCAGCATCGGTCCCGGCACGGTGGCGGTCGACCGCTTCGACTACAGCACGGCGATCGCCGACTCGTGGAAGCAGCAGACGCTGCTCAACATCGTCAAGGTGCGGTACATGGACCTGCCGGTGTTCGTCGACGTCGCCTCGGTCGTGGCCGGCTATTCGCTGCAGACCGGGGTCAGCGTCAACGGCGTGCTGTCGTCGAGCAAGGCGGTCCAGGGCGACTACCTGGGCGCGGGCGGCCAGGCGATCTACACCGATCGCCCCACGATCACCTACGTGCCGATGACCGGCGAGAAGTTCCTGCGCGGGCTGATCACGCCGATCGATCCCAAGAGCATCTTCTCGATGCTGCAATCGGGCTACGCAGCCGACTTCATCCTCGGCCTCACCGTCGAGTCGCTCAACGGGGTGCGCAACCGCTCGACCTCGGGCGGCGAGTTGCGCCTCGCGGACCCGGCATTCGGGCGGGCGCTGCAGCTGATCCGCGAGGTCCAGGTGTACGGCGCGGTCGGCATGCGGATCGAGGATGACGCCGTCAAGGGCAGGACCGGCGTGCTGTTCTTCCGCGGCGACGACCTGCCCGCCGAGATCGTGGAGAAGTCGCACGAGATCCGCCGCCTGCTGCACATGCCGGCCGGGCAGCAGCGCTTCAACCTGATCTATTCGCCGGTGCGCGGCGCCAGCAACGAGCTGGCGGTGAACAGCCGCTCGATGCTGCAGATCATGATGGCCTTCGCAAGCTACGTCGACGTGCCCGCGCAGCACCTCGCCGCCAGCATGGCGACGCCGGCGCTGGACGACGTCGCTGCCGACGGCCGCCAGCAGCCGGTGCGCATCCACAGTGGCGCCGAGCGGCCCGCGAACGCGTTCGCCGCGGTCCGCTACCGCGACCACTGGTTCTGGGTCGATGACTCCGACCTGCAGACCAAGCGCGCGTTCACGGCGGTCATGTTCTTCTTCACCCTGGCCGAGACCGGGGGCAACGACAAGCTGCCGCTGGTCACGATCCCGGCGCAGTAGGCGCGGGAACCGCGCCGCCCGCGACGCAGGGGCCATCCTACGGGGGCTGGCCCTCGAAGCCATCGGCATACAGCACGCCCGTGGCCAGCCGGATTGCGACCACGCCGATGTTCTGGCCCGCGCGAGTGCCGAGGTAGGTGGCATTGTTGCCATAGCCGCACTCGTTGCGCAGGTTGGCGCCGATGCGGATGTTGGTCGCCTTGATCGCGGACGCGGCGACCTCGCGGTCGCAGGTGCCCGGATCGTCGAGGAACAGCAGCTCCTCGGTGAGCGATCCGTATGCAGCGATCCTCGAGGTGATCGCGGTCGAGGCGAGGAAGGCCTGCAGGTTGGTGCGCGCGATCGTGCCGAAGCGCGCGGCACCCGTGTCGTCGGCGACCGGCGTGACGAGGGGCGGCGCGTCGGGAGCCAGCTCGACCAGGCCCTCGCCGCGCAGCGTCGGGCAGCCCGCGGCCAGGATGCTGGCGCCGCCACCGATGCGCCGGCCGGCAATGCCGACGCTGCCGCCCGCCGCCAGATAGGCCAGCGCGGAGACCGGGCACTGCAGCGTCGTCGCCGTGGACCACGATCCGGCGCCATCGCGCAACGCGATGCGACCATCGCGGGCGCCGGCCACCAGCAGCGTCTGCCCCGCCGTCGCCGACGGCATCGCGAGCAGCGCGGTGACCGGCGATCCCGCGGTGGCGGTCGTGAAGGCCTGGCCCAGCGGGTGGTCGCAGCCATTGGCGACGGTGCCCTGGAAGATCGTCACGTTGCCCAGCATGTCGCCGACCAGGAAACCACAGGAAATCGTGCGATCGACCTGCACCACGAACTGGCTGCCGCCCTGGCCGAGGCAGCGCCGCAACGCGCCGCTGGCGTCGAGCAGGCAGACGTCCGAGAGCGAGCCGCCGCCGGCCGTCGACACGCGGTCGATCGAGGCGACGACGCGCGTCGTGTCGACCAGGAACTCGACCGAACGGAAGCGCAGCGCGGGGAACGACCACGGCACCCAGGTCGCGCCGCAATCGCTGCTGCGCACCGCGCCGACCGGATTCGCGCCGTCGACCGGCGCCGAGTTGATGCCGGCGATCCAGACGCAGGGATTGGCCGGATCGTAGGTGACGTCGTGCACGACGCGCTGGAGGTAGTCATCGGTCTGCGCGATCCAGGTCACGCCGGCGTCGGTGCTCACGTACATCCCGTCGTCGGTGGCCGCGATCCGGTATCCGGGCGAACCGGGGATCACCAGCAGCTCGTTGATTGCGAGGCCCTGCAGGCCCGCGGCCTGCCAGGTCGCGCCGCCGTCGGCGGAGGTGTGGACGCCGCTGGTCGCTGCCGCGGTCGGCGCGCCGGCCGCCATGGCCAGGGTGCTCGAGCGGGTGTCGCCATGGGCCTGGAATACCCCGCCTTCGGCCTGCCCGACGCCGACCAGCCGGTCGTCGCGGAAGCCGCCGGCGTAGGTCGATCGTTGTACCGCGCCACTGGAGATCGAGACCTCGACCAGGAAACCGTCGCGGCCACCGCCGGCGACGGATTGCACCGGCGGCCCGCCCGTCGAGCCGGTGGGAAAGTCGACCGAATCGCTGTCGCCCACCAGCGCGAGCCGGGTGGCGTCGCAGCTCACGGCCCGGGCCTCGTCGCGCGCGCTGCCGCCCAGCAGCGAGGACAGGACGAACTGGGTGCCATCGGTGGCCACCACCGTGTAGAACGCGTCCGCCGCGCCGGCATTGCCCGGTTGCGCGGGATTGATGGTCGGGAAGGTGGTCGATTGCGAGAACCCGGCGATGCAGGCCTGGCCCGACGGATCGACCGCGATCGCGGCCGGGATGTCGCTGAAGTTCCCGCCCAGGTAGCTCACGTACTGGTAGGCCGACAGCGCGCTGTCGAGCCGCAGCACGAAGGCGTCCTCGACGCCGCCGAAGGTCGCCTGGGCCGCATTGACCACGGACAATCCGCCGCTGGTCCGCCCGGCGACGTAGATGTGCCCCTCGGTATCGACCGCGATCGCCTCGCCGTTGTCGGCGCTGTTGCCGCCGAAATAGGTCGAGAACTGCAGCAGGTCGCCGGCCGCCGACAGTCGCGCGATGAACGCATCGCTGAAGCCGCCCCGATTGGCGTCGAGCGGGTCCTGCAGCGGGAAGTTGGCCGATTCGGTGTAGCCGGTGACCCAGATGCGACCGGCGGCGTCGACCGCGATACCGCGGCCGGAGTCGAAGCCGTCGCCGCCGAGGTAGCTCAGGAACACGACCGCGCCGTCGGGGGCCAGCTTGAGCACGAAGGCGTCGTGCGTGCCGCGGCGCTGCGACTGCACGCCGCCCACGACGGGCAGGTCCGCCGAGTTGGTCTCGCCGGTGACGTAGCTGTAGCCGGCCGCGTCGACGGCGATGTCGAATACGCGATCGTCGCCGGAGCCGCCGACCACGGTGACGAATTCGGGCGCGGCCTGCGTGCCCGCCGTGGCCATGGCAAGCCCGAGCATCAGCAGCGCGGCCAACGACCTGCCGGATTCGCGCCGCATGGCGAATCGTCCTGTGGGGCCTGGCTTGGAATGCGTCAGGAGCATCCGGGTCGCGCCATGCCCGGCCCGCAGGCCCCGGCCCGGCCAGAGTCCTCACGGGTCCGCGACGACCGTAATGTTCGGCACCCGTTGCCGTATCCACCAGTTGCAGGATACTGGCCGGACCGTGTCCGGGCGCTCCGGACCGGGGCGCGCGCCGGGCTGCGCCAGGCTAGTTCCCGGCCATGGACGTACAGGAGACACCGGAAATGGCAGAGCGCAAGCTCATTGCGGTAGTGGGCGCCACCGGCGCCCAGGGCGGCGGGCTGGTGCGCGCGATCCTGGCCGACCCCGCGGGAGGCTATGCGGTGCGCGCGATCACGCGCGACGTGAAGTCCCCCGCAGCGGCCGCGCTGGCGGCGCAGGGCGCGGAAGTCGTGGCGGCCGACATCGGCGATGAAGCGGCCATGACCGCGGCGCTGCGTGGCGCACACGGCGCCTACTTCGTGACCTTCTTCTGGGCGCATTTCTCGCCCGAACGCGAGATGGCCGAGGTCGCCGCCATGGCAGCCGCGGCCAAGGCGGCCGGCGTGAAGCACGCCATCTGGTCGACGCTGGAGGACACGCGGCGCTGGATCCCGCTCGACGATCCACGCATGCCGACCCTGATGGGCCGGTACAAGGTGCCGCATTTCGACGCCAAGGGCGAATCGAACGCGCGCTTCACCGAACTCGGCGTGCCGACCACCTTCCTGCACACCTCGTTCTACTGGGACAACCTGATCCACTTCGGCATGGGCCCGAAGCCGGGGCCGGATGGCACGCTGGTGTTCACCCTGCCGATGGGCGACCGCAAGCTGCCGGGCATCGCCGCCGAGGACATCGGCAAGTGCGCCTACGGCATCTTCCGCGCCGGCGCGCCGTACGTCGGCCGCAGCCTCGGCATCGCCGGCGAGCATCTCGGCGGCGCGCAGATGGCGGCGTCGCTGTCGCGGGCGCTGGGGCGGGAAGTGCGCTACCACGCGATCGCGCCGGCCGATTTCCGCGCGCTGGGCTTCCCCGGTGCCGACGACCTCGGCAACATGTTCCAGTTCAACCACGATTTCGCCGACGACTTCTGCAAGGCCCGCAGCGTCGAGGAGTCGCGCGCGCTCAATCCCGCCTTGCTGGGCTTCGATGCGTGGCTGGCGAAGTACAAGGCGCAGATCCCGCTTGCCTAGGTCCTCGACATCGCGCGCCACGCGACCGGTGGGTCCGGGTGGCTGAACGTCGCTTGCGCGTTCCGCGGCCGGTCGCGGCGGGCCTGGTGCTGGCGCTGGCCTGCGGCGCCGGCGGCGCGCGCGAAGCCGACCTCGTGTTGCGCAATGCCGCGATCCACACCATGGACGCGGCGCACCCCCGGGCCACCGCGCTGGCGATCGCCGGCGGCCGCCTGGCCTACGTGGGCGGCGAGACCGGCGTGGCGGCGCACATCGGCACTGCCACCCGCGTGGTCGACCTCGACGGGCGCGCGGTGCTGCCGGGCCTGCAGGACTCGCACAGCCATCCCATGTCCTCCGGGCTGTGGCTGGCGCGCTGCCGCCTGGGCGACGCGGAGTCCGCCGCGGCAGTGAAGGCCACGATCCGCGACTGCGCCGCTGCGCTGCCCGCCGGCGGCTGGTTGCTGGGTCGCGGCTGGCAACCGGCACAGTTGGGCGACCTGCAACCGACCCGGCAGGTGCTCGACGGAATCGTGCCCGATCGGCCCGTGTACCTCTCCAGCGACGAGGGACGCATGGCCTGGGTCAACTCCGCCGCGCTGGCCGCGGCCGGCATCGGTGCGGGCA
>CAZTNB010000003.1:0-50138 GCA_964614825.1 uncultured Gammaproteobacteria bacterium | reverse complement strand
CCTGTGGCGGCGGCGCCGGGCGGGATCGGGCGCCGGCTCAGACAGAGAAGCGAACTCGCCGTCACCCCGATCCCGCCCGCCCCCGCCCCGCCCCGACCCAGCGCCAGAGCGCCAGACGCCCCGGCATTGCGAAGGGAGCCCCCCTTGAGTCAAGGGGGGCGGCGAGCGCGCAGCGCGACGCAGGGGGTTGTGGAGGTGCGAACGAGCGTTTGCCGAAGGCAAGCGCGACTCCGCCTTTCTGCTGCGCGCTGCGCGCGCAGCAGAAAGGCGGAGTCAGCCGGTAAGCCGGGTTCTGTGCGGTCGCTCGCGCGACCGTGGCAGCCATTCCTCTAGGCCATGCGTCACCGCATGGCTCCAGCGACCTACCCGGACGCGACGCGGGCCACGTCATTGCGTCCCTATTTGGCCTTGCTCCCGGTGGGGTTTGCCTAGCCGCGGTGTGTTGCCACCCGCGCGGTGCGCTCTTACCGCACCATTTCACCCTTGCCGGCGGGTTGCCCCGCTTGGGCGGTATCTTTCTGTTGCACTTTCCGTCGGCTCGCGCCGCCCAGGCGTTACCTGGCACCGTGCCCTGTGGAGCCCGGACTTTCCTCGCCATGCTTGCGCATGCCGCGACTGCCTGGCCGACTCCGCGATGCAAGTGTACGGGAAACCGGCGGACCGCCCCTGAATCGACGACGGGGCCTAGGGAACTTCGCCCGTCGCCAGCCGGTACAGCGCATTCCGCGGCGCGCCGGTGATCGCCGCCGCCAGCTTCGCCGCGCGGCTGCCGGGCATCTCCGCGACCAGCAGGCGGAACACCCGCTCGCCCTCGCGCAACCGCGCCGCCTCGACGTCCGCGGGCGCGCCCTCGACCACCAGCACGAACTCGCCGAGCCGCTGCTCGGCGTCGCCCGCGACCCGCGCCCGCAGTTCCTCCAGCGTGCCGGACAGCACCGTCTCGTGCACCTTGGTGAGCTCGCGCGCGACGCTGGCGCGGCGTTCCCCGCCCAGCACGGCGACGAGGTCCTCGAGGCATTCCTCGATCCGGTGCTTGGACTCGTACAGCACCAGCGTGCGGGCCTCGGCCGCCAGTGCCTCCAGGCGCGCGCGCCGCGCGCCGCTGCGGGGCGGGAGGAAGCCCTCGAAGCAGAAGCGGTCGGTCGGCAGCCCGCTCACCGACAGCGCCGCCACCAGCGCGCACGGACCCGGAACCGTGCTCACGCGCACGCCGGCCGCGCGCGCCGCCGCCACCAGACGATAGCCCGGGTCGCTCACCAGCGGCGTGCCCGCATCGCTGACCAGTGCGACCGAATCGCCGGCCAGCAGTCGCGCCAGCAGGCGCTCGGTGGCCTCGCGCTCGTTGTGTTCGTGCAGCGGCACGCTGGGCGTGGCGATGCCGCAGCGCGCGAACAGCGCCGCGCTGTGGCGGGTGTCCTCGCAGGCCACCACCGCGACGCCGCGCAGCACGGCCACCGCGCGCGGCGCCAGGTCGTCGAGGTTGCCGATCGGCGTGGCCACGATCCACAAGGTTCCCGCCTGCATCGCGCCCATCGCCTGCCCCCGGTCCGCCGCCTCGGCTCGGCTATCATCCCAGCATTGCGCGCGGCCGCATCGCGGCCCGCCCGGCTCCCCACGCATCGTCCGAGCGCCACCGATGGCCCAGGTCCACCGAATCCTCCCGTTGCTGCTGCTGGTCGTGCTGCTGGGCGGCTGCGCCACCCTGGGCTCCGCGCCGGCGCCGGTCGACGACGGCGGCGCGCGCGCGCTGGCGGAGGGCGGCGACTATGCCGGTGCCGCGCGCGCCTACCAACAGCTGGCGGCCGCCAACCGGCGTTCGCGCGACGCGCTGCTGCTCAAGGCCGCCGAGGCCTGGCGCGACGAGGGCGACATGGCGGCGCTGGCGCGCGCCGTGGGCCAGGTGCGGCGCCAGAAGCTGACCGCGCCCGAGGCCGCGCACCTCGACCTCCTGCTGGCCGAGAGCGCGCTGGCACAGGGCGACGCGCAACGCGCGCTCGACCTCGCCACCCTGCCCGAGTCGACGTTGGACCGCGCCTTCCGCAACCGGGTGCCCGAGGTGCGCGCGCGGGCGCTGCTGGCGCTGGGACGGCCGATCGACAGCGCGCGCGAGCGCGCGCTGCTCGACCCCCGGCTCACCGGGCCCGACCGCGCCGCCAACCAGCAGGACCTGCTCGACGCGCTGGCCGTCGCCGACGTCGAGAGCCTCAGCGCCGCGCTCAGCGGCCTCGATGCCAACGACGCCCTGCGCCCGTGGCTGGAGCGCGGGCTGCGCCTCAAGGGCGCGGTTCCGGCGCGGGTGATCCCGCGCCCGACGCGGCAGGCCGGCGCGCTGTTCGCCGACGGCGACGGCAGCCGGCAGCGCGAGGGCTACGCGAGCAACGCGCAGGTGGCGCTGCTGCTGCCCTTGTCCGGCCCGCTCGGCTCGGCCGGCGCGGCGATCCGCGACGGCTTCCTCGCGGCCTACTTCGCCGACGCCGACCTCGAGGCGCGCCCGCGCGTGCGCGTGCTCGACACCGGCGAATCGGTCGAAGGCGCGCTCGAGGCCTATCGCGTCGCCGTGGAGGGCGGCGCCACGCGCGTGGTCGGCCCGCTGGCGCGCGAGCAGGTCGCGGCCGTGCAGGGCGCGCAGGAGGCGCCGGTGCCGGTGCTGGCGCTCAACCATCCCGACAGCGGCGCGATCCCGCCGCGCGGCAGCCAGCAGTTCGGCCTGCTGCCGGACGAGGAGGCCGCCGTCGCCGCCGACGCGGCGATCGCCCGCGGCCTGCGCCGCGCCGCCCTGATGGGCGCGACCGAGGAGTGGAGCGAGCGCGCGCTGCTGGCCTTCCGCGCCCAGTTCGAGCAGGGCGGCGGCGCCATCGTCGGCGAGGCGCGCCTGGCGCCGGAGGCGGTCGACTTCAGCGACGCGATCGCGCAGGCGACCGCCGACGCGCCGGACGTCATCTTCCTCGCCGTGCGGCCACCGCAGGGCCGGCTGCTGGTGCCGCAGCTGCGCGCGCGCGGCCTCGACGCGATGCCGATGCTGGCGACCTCCCACGTCTATTCCGGCAACATCAGCCGCGCGCTGGACCGCGACCTCAACGGCGTGGAGTTCTGCGACGCGCCCTGGCTGTTCGGCCTCGCCCCGGGCCTGCCCGCGCGCGAGGCCCTCGCGCGCCGCCTGGCTCCCGCCGCCAACAGTCCGCGCCTGTTCGCCTTCGGCATGGACGCCTATCGGCTGCTGCCGTACGTGGACTGGCTGGCCGGCAACCCGGACGCCTACCTCCCGGGCGCGATCGGCCAGCTCGCCATCGACGAGTTCGGCCGCGTGCGGCGCCTTCCGGTGTGGCTGCGCTTCGAGGACGGCGTGCCGCGCCCGGCCGACGGCGCGCTGTCGAGCGCCGAACCGCCGGCGCCGTGAGCGCGCGCGCCGCGACCGGCGCCGCGCACGAGGCGGCCGCGCTGGAGATGCTGCGCGCGCGGGGCCTGCAGCTCCTGGCCCGCAACGTGCGCTGCCGCCTGGGCGAGATCGACCTGGTGCTGCGCGACGGCCGCACCACCGTGTTCTGCGAGGTGCGCTACCGGCGCGGCAGCGGCCACGGCGGCGCCGCCGCCTCGGTCGATGCGCGCAAGCAGGTGCGACTCGCCAACGCCGCGCGCTGGTATCTTGGCCGCAACCCGGCGCTCGCGCGCGAGCCCTGCCGCTTCGACGTGGTGGCGATCGAAGGCGCGCCGCCCTACCGTGTCGACTGGCTGCGCGACGCGTTCCAGCCCGACAACTGAACCGGAGCACCGCATGACCCGCATCGTCCTCGTCCTGTTCGCCGCCGCCCTGCTGGGCGGCTGCATCTTCCACGACCGGCGCAGCTTCGGCAGCGTGATCGACGACCAGAACATCGAGCTGTCGATCATCGACTCGATCAACAAGGACAAGGAGCTGGCGCTCAAGAACCACGTCGAGGTCGTGGTCTACAACGGCGTGGTGCTGCTGGTCGGCCGCACCTCCACGGCGGAGCTGAGCGCCCGCGCCGAGCAGAAGGCCATGGCCTTCCAGGGCGTGCGCCGCGTGGTCAACGAGATCGTGGTCGGCCCGCGCATCGACGTCGCCGCCACCAGCTCCGACAAGGTGGTCACGACCCGGGTCAAGACCGGGCTCGCCGACATCGTCGGCATCAAGGGCTTCGATCCCTCGCGGGTCAACGTCACCACCGAGGCCGGCGTGGTGTACCTGATGGGCCTGGTTTCGCAGGAGGAGGCCGCGCGCGTGGTCGAGATCGCCCGCACCACGCCCGGCGTCGAGCGCGTGGTGAAGGTGTTCGAGTACACCGACTGAGGCGGCGGCGGCCGGACTGGATCTCGGCGCGACCGGCAGCCAGCGGACCCTGCGTGGAGCGCGCGCGTGAGTTCCTCGTCCGGCATTTCGATCCTGGTACGCAGCATCGATCGACCGTCGCTGGGCCGGGCATTGCGCTCGATCGAGGCGCAGGATGGTCCGCCGATCGAAGTCGTGGTAGTGGCTGCGAACGGCCCGGCGCACCGCGCATTGCCGGCGCGGATCGGCCGGCATGACCTGCGCCTGGTGCGCCCGGATCGGCGCCTGCCGCGCTCGCTGGCCGCGAATGCCGCCATGGCGGCCGCGCGCGGCGACCTGTTCGGCTTCCTCGATGACGACGACTGGCTTCTCCCGGGCCATTGCCGGCAGCTGGCCGCCGCGCTGGCGGCCAACCCCGACTCGCGGTTGGTGCACGCCAAGGCGCAGGCGGTCGACGAAGGCGGCCGCGTGGAGCGGGTCCTGGGCGAGCCGTCCCAGCAGATCCAGTTGCTGCTCCTGCCGAACCTGCACTTGAGCGCGGTGCTTTTCGCACGCAGCCTCTACGACGAGGGCCTTCGCTTCGACGAGCGCTTCGACATCCACGGCGATACCGACTTCTGGGCCCAGTGCAGCCGCAGGACGCCGTTTACCTTCGTCGATGCCGTCGTTTCGGCCTGGGCCTGGCGCGCTGGTGAATCGGGCGCCGGTGCCGGCGCCAATCGCTCGGCCGCCAGCGCGAGCGAATGGCGCCTGGTCCTGGACAAATGGCGCGCAGAGGACGAACGCGAGGCGGGCGAGGTCACGGCCTTGCTGATGTCGGCGCAGGAGGCGCTGCGGTCCCGGCGGGATGGCGATGCGCTGGCGGCGGCCGTGGCTGCGCTGCGCATCCGGCCGCGCGACTTCAACGCGCTGAACCTCGCCGGCATGGCCTCGCTCTACCTGGGTCGCGCGCTGGCGGCGCGCGACTATCTGCAGGCCGCCGTGCGAATCCTGCCCGGCCACGCAGGACTCGCGCAGAACCTCGCACTGGCCCAGCGCGCGCTTGCGGATGAAGGATCAGGATCGCGTTGAAGCCGAGCTTCCCGGCAACGGGAAGCGTCGCGACTATGGAATCGCGGCCGCGCCGTGCAACAGCGCCACGCCCAAGGCGCCGGCCCAGATGCCGGCGAACGCATCATCGAGCATGGCGCCGAAACCGCCGTGCAAGGCGCGATCGGCCCAGCTCGCGGGCCAGGGCTTGACGATGTCGCAGATCCGGAACAGCACGAAGCCCGTGCCCAGGATCAAGGCCAGCGGCGGCGTGCCCAGGCGCGGCGCCAGCATCGCGATCGCGCCTTCCATGATCGCCAGGGTCAGCCACTGCCCGACCCACTCGTCGATCACCACCAGGCCCGGATCCTCGCGGCCGAGGCGATCGATCACGCGCTGCGCCGCGCGCACGCCAATGGCGAACACGACCACGCTCGCCAGCAGCACCCAGCCGCTGCCCGCCAGCCGCAGGCCCAGGTACGGCACGATCGCGACCGCGCTGCCGACGGTGCCGGGCGCGAACGGCGCGAAACCGGCGCCGAAGCCGCTGGCGATCCAGACGGCGGGGTCCCGCAGGGCGGCGCGATCGAGGGCCATGCGCCGATGTTCGCTCAGGCGAAGTGGTCGTAGCCAGCGCGGCGCAGGCGCGCGGGGCGCGCCCGCGCGTCGAGCAGGGCCAGGCCGGGCGTGGGCAGCACGGTGCCGATCCGCGTGAGCGGCAGGCGCAGGCGCCGCGCGATCGCCGCCAGGCGCGGCTCGCGGCGCGGCGGGACGGTGAAGCAGAGCTCGTAGTCGTCGCCGCCCGCCAGTTGCAGGCGGCGGCGCGCGCCGGTCGAGGCGACGGCCGCGCGCAAGGCCGGCGAGACGGGCACGGCGTCGACCTCCAGCACCGCGCCGACACCGCTGGCGCGCAGCACGTGGCCGAGGTCCTGGACCAGGCCGTCGGAGAGGTCGATCGCGGCGCTGGCCACGCCGCGCAGGGCCAGGCCCAGGGCAACGCGCGGCTCGGGCCGATCCAGTCGCGCGCGCAGGGTTCGCGCGGCAGCGGCGGGCGCAGCGGCCAGGCCGCCGCGCGCAACGCGCAAGCCAGCCGCCGCGTCGCCCGGTGCACCCGAGACGTAGATCGCATCGCCCGCCCGCGCGCCATCGCGCCGCAACGCCATTCCGCGCGGCACCAGCCCGTGCGCGGTCACCGTGATCGACAGCGGCCCGCGCGTGGTGTCCCCGCCGACCAGCGCCACGCGATGGCGCCGCGCCAGCGCCATGAAGCCGCCGATGAAGGCGTCGAGCCACGCGCGTTCGTTGCGCGGCAGGGTCAGCGCCAGCGAGACCCAGGCCGGCGCGGCGCCCATGGCGGCGAGATCGCTCAGGTTCACCGCGAGCGACTTCCAGCCGATGTCGCGCGCCGCGGTGGCGCGCGGGAAGTGCCGCCCGGCCACCAGCGTATCGGTGGTCACCACCAGCTCCCGGCCCTTCGGCACCCGCAGCAGGGCCGCGTCGTCGCCGATGCCCAGGACCACGTCGGATCGCGATCCGCCGCGCGCCCGGATCCGCTCGATCAGGCCGAACTCGCCGCCGGGCGTGGGTGCTTTCGGCACGGGCGCCGCGCGGGGTCCCGCGGTTACTGCCGGTACTCGGCCGCGCGCCATTCGGCGGCGGCCTGGTCGAGCACGCCGTTGACGTAGGTGTGGCCGAAATCGGCGCCGAAGCGCTTGGCGACTTCGATCGCCTCGTTGATCACGACCCGGTAGGGCACGTCGGGGCGGTACAGCAGTTCGTAGGCGGCGATGCGCAGCACGGCGCGCTCGATCGGATCGACCTGCGCCACCTCGCGATCGAGATAGGGCCGCAGCTTCTGCTCGATCGGCTCGCGGTGCTGCTCGATGCCCAGCAGCAGGTCCTTGAAGTAATCGAGGTCGGCCACTTCCATTTCCTGCTCGTGCTCGAACTGGCCAATGACCTTGGCCATCGGCGTCTGCGAGATCTCCCAGGCATAGACCGCCTGCAGCGCACGGCGGCGCGCGCGCGACCGCGCGGCGAGGTCGACGCCGTCGCCGCGGCGGCCGTGGCTCACGAGCCGCCCCCGGCGCCCAGCCCGCGCAGCAGGGCGCACATCGCCAGCGCGGCCTCGGCCGCCTCGCTGCCCTTGTTGCCGGCGGCGCCGCCGGCGCGGGCCAGCGCCTGCGCGGCGTCCTCGCAGGCGAGCACGCCGTTGGCCACCGGCACGCCGGTGGCGAGCGCCACCTCCGCCAGGCCGCGCGCCGACTCGTTGACGATCACGTCGTAATGGCCGGTCTCGCCGCGGATCACGCAGCCCAGGGCGACGATCGCGTCGCAGGCGCCGCGCTCGGCCAGCGCCTGCGCCGCCTGCGGAAGCTCCCACGCGCCCGGCACCCGCACCAGCAGCGTGCGATCGGGCGCGACGCCGGCGGCCGCCAGCGCCGCCAGCGCGCCCTCCAGCAGGCGATCGACCACCGGCGCGTTGAAGCGCGCGGCGACGACGGCCACGCGCGCGCCCGCGTGCGCGCCGGCCTCGAGGGCGCGGACGCCGAAGCGCGCGAGATCGACCGCGGGCAGGTCGCGGATGAGGTCAGGGGTGGCCATGGGGAGCGACGTATTCTACCACCTCGAGTCCGAAGCCCCCGAGGCCGGTGTAGCGTCGCGGCGTGCCGATCACGCGCAGGCGGCGCGCGCCGAGGTCGTGCAGGATCTGCGCCCCGACGCCGTTCTGGCGCCATTCCGGCTTCGCGGCCGGCACCGGTTCCTGCGCCCGGGTCACCCGCGCCAGCAGTTCGGTCGCGTCCAAGGCCTCGTTGAGCACCACGACCACGCCGCGACCCGCGGCCGCCACCTGCGCCAGCGCGGCTGCCGCGGGCGCGCCGAGGTCGGCGCGCGCCAGGGCCAGCACGTCGGCCAGCACGTTGGCCACGTGCACGCGCACCAGCACCGGCGCACTGCCGTCCAGTTCGCCGCGCACCAGGGCGAAGTGCAGCGCGCCGTCGATGTCGTCGCGGTACGCCAGCAGCCGGAACGGGCCATGCGCGGTCTCGACCGGCTGCTCGTGCACCCGGCGCACGGTGTGCTCGGTCGCGAGCCGGTGCCGGATCAGGTCGGCGATGGTGCCCACGCGCAGCCCGTGCCGCGCGGCGAAGGCCTCGAGTTCCGGCCGCCGCGCCATGCGGCCGTCGTCGTGCATCACCTCCACCAGCACGCCGGCGGGCTCGCAGCCGGCCAGCCGCGCCAGGTCCACCGCGGCCTCGGTGTGGCCGGCGCGGACCAGCACGCCGCCGGGCTGCGCCTGCAGGGGGAACACGTGCCCGGGCTGGTTGAGGTCGTGCGCGCCCGCGTCGGGGCGCACCGCGGTGCGGATGGTGTGGGCGCGGTCGTGCGCGCTGATGCCGGTGGTGACGCCGCTGGCGGCCTCGATCGAGACGGTGAAGGCGGTGCGGTGCGGCGAGCGGTTGTCGCTGACCATGGGCGCCAGGCGCAGGCTCGCGCAACGCTCGCGCGTGAGCGCGAGGCAGATCAGCCCGCGCGCCTCGCGCGCCATGAAGTTGATGTCCTCGGGCCGCACGCGGTCGGCGGCCATGATCAGGTCGCCCTCGTTCTCGCGCGCCTCGTCGTCGAGGATCACGACCATGCGCCCGGCGCGGATCTCGGCCAGCAGCTCCGGAATGCTTGCGAATGCCATCGGTGGCAAGGTCCTGTGGGAGCGGCTTCAGCCGCGATCGCCGACGCCGTCGGCCGCGCGCGCCGCCTGCAGGCGCTCCACGTACCGGGCCACCATGTCGACTTCGAGGTTGACCGCCGCGCCCGGCCCGCGCGCCCGGAACGTGGTGGCGGCCATCGTATGCGGGATCAGGGCCACGCCGAAGGTGTCGTGCCCGACCTCGTTCACGGTCAGGCTCACGCCGTCGACCGCGATCGAGCCCTTGGCGGCGATGTAGCGCATCAGCGCCGCCGGCGCATGGAAGCGCCAGCGCTGCGCGCGCGCGTCCGGGAGCGCGGAAACCACCTCGCCGACGCCGTCGACGTGCCCGCTCACCAGGTGGCCGCCGAGCCGGTCGGCCAGCCGCAGCGCCTTCTCGAGGTTCACTTCGCCGCCCACCGGCAGGCGACCCAGCGTGGTCAGCGCGAGCGTCTCGGTGGACACGTCGGCGCAGAATCCCGCCGCGTCGTGCTCGACCACGGTCAGGCACACGCCGGCCACCGCGATGCTGTCGCCCGGCGCCACGTCGCCGAGGCCGAATCCGGGCGGCGCGGCCACCCGCAGGCGCACGTCGCCGCCGCGCGCGTCGCGCGCGGCGATCCGGCCGACCGATTGCACGATGCCTGTGAACATCGACTCCTTCCCGTGGTGGATCCGCGCCCCGTGGCAGCGGCTTCAGCCGCGACCGGTGGCGGTCGCGGCCGCAACCGCGCGGCGGCGCGCGAGGGTCATTGTGGCCGCAGCAGCAGGCGCAGGTCCTCGCCCACCATCCGCGTGTCCAGCGCACGCCAGCGCGGGCGTTCCTCCAGCGAGTCCAGCGGCGGCAGCTGCGCCAGCGGCCGGCCGGTATCGCCGATCAGCGAGGGGTTGAGGTACAGCAGCAACTCGTCGACCAGGCCGGCATGCAGGAAGGCGCCCGACAAGGTGGGGCCGGCCTCGACCTGCACCTCGTTGCAGTCGCGCTGCGCGAGCTCCGCCAGCGCCACCGCCAGGCCCAGGCCGGTGACGTGCTGCGGGCACGACACCACGCGCTCGGGGCGGATGCCACGGTTGCGCGCCACCGCGTCCGGCGCGCAGAACACCAGGCTGGGCGCCGCGGCATCGAGCACCCGCGCGGTCGGCGGCGTGCGCAGGTGGGTGTCGAGCACCACCCGCAGCGGCGCGCGCTCGGGCGGCGCGTCGGCCAGGCGCACGGTCAGCGCGGGGTCGTCGGCGAGCACGGTGCCGATGCCGGTCAGGATCGCCGAGGAGCGCGCGCGCCACTGGTGCACGTCGACGCGCGCCGCCGCGCCGGTGATCCAGTGGCTGCGGCCGTCGCCCAGCGCGGTGCGGCCGTCGAGGCTGGCCGCGAGCTTGAGCCGCAGCCACGGGCGGCCACGCTCGATGCGGCTCAGGAAGCCGCGGTTGAGCTCGCGCGCGGGTTCGCGCAGCAGGCCCTGTTCGGCGACGATGCCGGCCGCGCGCAACATCTCCATGCCGCGCCCGGCGACCTGCGGAAAAGGGTCCTCGCAGGCCGCGACCACGCGCGCCACGCCGGCCGCCACCAGCGCCTCGGCGCACGGCGGCGTGCGGCCGTGGTGGGCACAGGGTTCCAGCGTCACGTACGCGGTGGCGCCGCGGGCGCGCGCGCCGGCGGCGCGCAAGGCGTGCACCTCGGCGTGGCCGTCGCCGGCGCGCACGTGCCAGCCCTCGCCCACCACCTCGGCGCCGTGCGCCAGCACGCAGCCCACGCGCGGGTTCGGATCGGTGGTGGCGGTGCCGCGCGCGGCCAGCTCCAGCGCCCGCGCCATCAGCGCATGGTCGAGCGCGCTCCAGGCGCTCATGGCGCCGCCGCCGGCGAGATCGCCATCACCACGGCCTCGATGCCGCCCAGGGCGAGCCGGTCGCGCTCGCGCCAGCCCAGCCGTTGGTAGAACCCGATCACGCCCATCGCCTCCGAGGTGTAGAGGTAGAGTTCCGGCACGCCCAGCGCGGCGGCCTCGGCCTCGATGCGCCGCACCAGCGCGCGGCCCACGCCGCCGCCGCGCGCCGCCGGCGCCACGTACAGGCTGGCCAGCCACGGCGACCAGGCGCGGATGCGCTCGTCGTCGTTCTCGAGCAGGCTGCAGGAGCCGAGCAGCTCCTCGCCGTCGAGCGCCACCACGGTGGTGGGGATCGCGCGGCCGTTGGTGTGCAGCGCGAGTTCGGCCTGCGCCACCTCCAGGCTCCAGCCGTGCAGCACCCGGCCCCACTCGGCGTGGTGCCAGCGCGCCAGCGTCGGCACGTGCTGCGGATGCTCCGCCAGGTAGTCGATGCGCGGCATGCGGCCCACGCTCAGCGCCGGTTCTTGCGTTCGACCGGCGCTTCCTCTTCCCCGAGCAGCGGCAGCTGCCGGCCTTCCAGCCGCGGCAGGTCGCGCTCCAGGCGCTCGACCTCCTCGCGGAAGGCCTGCGCATCCTCGAAGCGACGGTAGACCGAGGCGAAGCGCACGTAGGCCACCTGGTCCACGGCCTTGAGCTCGGCCATCACCCATTCGCCGATGCGCCGCGCCGGCAGCTCGCGCTCGCCGGCGGTGCGCAGCTTCTTCACCACGTGCTCGACGATGGTGTCGAGCGTGTCGCTGCCCACCGGCCGCTTCTGCAGCGCGCGCTCCAGGCCCGAGCGCAGCTTGCGTTCGTCGAAGGCCTCGCGGCGGCCGTCGTGCTTGACGATCTGCGGCAGCTTGAGGTCGGCGGTCTCGTAGGTGTTGAAGCGCTCGCCGCACCGCTCGCACTCGCGCCGGCGCCGCACCTGCATGCCGTCCTCGGTCAGGCGCGAGTCGATGACCCGGGTGTCCTCGAAGTGGCAGAAGGGGCAGTGCATTCCGTTCGCGGGTGGCGGCGCTCAGCCGTAGACCGGGAAAGCCCGGCACTGCGCGGTGACGCGCTCGCGCACGCGCGCCAGCACCGCCTCGTCGCCGGGCGCGTCGAGCACGTCGCAGATCCAGGCGGCGAGGTCGCGCACGTCGGGCTCGAGATAGCCGCGCGTGGTCACCGCCGGCGTGCCCAGGCGCAGGCCCGAGGTGATGAAGGGCGAGCGCGGGTCGTTCGGCACCGCGTTCTTGTTGGCGGTGATGTGGGCGCGGCCCAGCGCCTCCTCCGCGTCCTTGCCGGTGACGTCGCGGCCGATCAGGTCGACCAGGAACAGGTGGTTCTTGGTCCCGCCCGACACGACCCTGTAGCCGCGCGCCATGATCGCCTCGGCCATGGCCTGCGCGTTCTTCACCACCTGGTGCTGGTAGGCCTTGAACTCCGGCGCCAGCGCTTCCTTGAACGCCACCGCCTTGGCCGCGATCACGTGCATCAGCGGGCCGCCCTGGGTGCCGGGGAACACCATCGACTGCAGCTTCTTCTCGATCTCCGGGTTGGCCCGGGCCAGGATGATGCCGCCGCGCGGGCCGCGCAGGGTCTTGTGCGTGGTCGAGGTGACCACGTCGGCGTGCGGCACCGGGTTGGGGTACTCGCCGGCCGCGACCAGGCCCGCCACGTGCGCCATGTCGACCACGAAGTACGCGCCCACCGACTTCGCGATCGCGGCCATGCGCGCCCAGTCGACGACCTGCGAGTAGGCCGAGAAGCCGCCGATCAGCATCTTCGGCTTGTGCTCGCGCGCCTGGCGCTCCATCGCGTCGTAGTCGATCAGGCCGGTCGTGGTGTCGATGCCGTACTGCACGGCGTTGAACAGCTTGCCGGAGAAGTTGACCTTGGCGCCGTGGGTGAGGTGGCCGCCATGGGCCAGGCTCATGCCCAGGATGGTGTCGCCGGGGCTGAGCAGCGCCAGGTACACCGCCGCGTTGGCCTGCGAACCCGAGTGCGGCTGCACGTTGGCGTAGTCGGCGCCGAACAACTGCCGGGCGCGCTCGATCGCCAGCCGCTCGGCCACGTCGACGTGCTCGCAGCCGCCGTAGTAGCGCTTGCCGGGGTAGCCCTCGGCGTACTTGTTGGTCAGGACCGTGCCCTGGGCCTCGAGCACGCGCGGGCTGGCATAATTCTCCGACGCGATCAGCTCGACGTGGTCCTCCTGCCGTTGGCGCTCGGCGCGGATGGCCGCGGCCAGTTCGGGATCGAAGGAATCGATGCGCATCGACGACGGGAACATCCGCGGCTCCTGGCAGGGGCTGGGCGGCGCCGGGACTGGCGCGGCCAGCCTTGCATGATACCGGCCGAGCCCGCGGCGACGCGAACCTGCCGGATCGGGTCCCGCACCCCATGAATCGGCCCGACCTGGCCCCGATCCTGGCCGCCCTGCGCGAGGGCCGCCACCGGGATGCCCGCGCCGCGTGCCAGGACCTGCTGGCGGCCGGCCACGACACCGCCCCGGTCCGTACCCTGCAGGCGCGCGCCTGCCTCGCCCTCGACGACCTGGGTGCCGCGGCGGCGGCCCTGGACACCGCGACCCGGCTCGACCCGGCCTTCGCGCCGCTTTGGCTCGAGCGCGCCATGCTGGCCCGCCGGCTGGGCCATGCCGGGCAACTGCTGCAGGCACTGGAGCGCGCTGCCGTGCTCGCGCCGCAGCAGCCGGCCCTGGCCCTGGACTACGCCGACGTGCTGGCCCGGTCCGGGCAGGTCGTCGCGGCCGAGGAGACGCTGGCCCGGCTGGTGGAGCGGCACCCCGATTTCATGCCCGCCTGGCTGGCCCGCGGCCGGCTCGCCATGGATCGCGGCGACGCCGCGGCGGCCGAGGCCTGCCACGCCCGGGCGCAACGACTCGCCCCGGACCACCCCGAACCGCTGGCCGGGCTGGCGGAGGCGGCGCAGGCCCTGGGCAAGGCCGATGCGGAACGCTGGGCGCGCGAGCGGCTGGTCGCGCTGCAGCCGGGTTCGGCGCTGCGCCAGGCGCAACTGGGCGATGCGCTGCGCCGCGAGGAGCGCATGCCCGAGGCGCGGGCCGCGTTCGCGCGCGCCCGCGCCCTCGATGGCGAGGACCTGCTCACGCGCTGGCTCGCCTGGCAGACCCTGCCGGTGGTGTGCGAGGACGAGGCGCAGCGCCAGGCCTGCATCGCCGAATGGGAAGCCGGGCTCGGCGAGTTCGAGCAGCTCGCGCTGGAGCGGTGCCTCGATGCCGCGGGCGCGCTGGCCCTGCTCGACTCGACCACCAACTTCCACCGCCACTACCTCGGCGAACCGCTGCTGGCCGCGCAGCGGCGCCACGGCGCGCTGCTGCGGCGCCTGGCGCGCATCGCCTTCGCCGACGCCGACGCGCCCGCCGCCACGCCGGCCGATGGACCGCCGCGGATCGGTTTCGTGTCCTCGCACTTCCACCAGCACACGGTGCTCAAGCTGTTCGGCGCCTGGCTGGAGGCGACGACGCGCGCCGGCTTCCAGACCTGGGCCTTCCACCTCGATCCGCTCGAGGACGCCGCCACCGCGCGCGTGCGCGCCGCGGTGCGGTACTTCGTGCCGGCGCAGCAGCGGGTCGAGGACTGGCCGGCGCTGATCCGCGCCGCGCGCCTCGATGCGCTGGTGCATCTCGACATCGGCATGCATCCGCACTCGCAGGTGCTCTCGACGCTGCGCCTGGCGCCGTGGCAGGCGGTGGCCTGGGGCCATCCGGTCAGCACCGGCCTGGACACCATCGACGCCTTCCTGTCGGGCGCGGCGATGGAGCCCGCGGACGCGGACGCGCACTACAGCGAGCGCCTGCTGCGGCTGCCGGCGCTGGGCGTCTGCTTCGAGCGCCCCGCCATCGAGCCGGCCGCGCCGCCGCTGGCCCTGCCGCAGGGCGCGCGCGGCTACCTGTTCTGCCCGCAGACCGCGGCCAAGCTGCACCCGGGCCACGACGCCCTGTTCGCGCGGATCGCCGCCGAATGTCCGCGGCACCCGCTGGTGCTGACGCCGCACGCGCAGCCCCACGTGCGCGAGGCACTGGCGGCGCGCATCGGCCGCGCCTTCCGCGGCGCCGGCCTCGATCCCGCGCGCCACCTGCGCGTGCTGCCGATGCTGCCCTGGCCGCAGTTCCTCGGCCTCGCCCGCGGCGCGCGCGCGATGCTCGATTCGCTCGACTGGTCGGGCGGCAACACCACCCTGGAGACGCTGGCCTGGGGCGTGCCGGTGGTAACGCGCCCGGGCGCGCAGATGCGCAGCCGGCACAGCGCGGGCCTGCTGGCGCTGGGCGGGCTCGACGAGCTGGTGGCCGCCGACGAGGCCGGCTATGCCGAGCGCGCGCGGCGCCTCGCGCACGACGACGCCTGGCACGACGAGATGGCCGCGCGCGTGCGGGCGGCGGCGCCGGCCTGGTACGGCACCCGCGCGCCGCTGCAGGCGCTGTGCGAGCTGCTGCGGCCGGCGCGCGGCTGATCGTGGGACAATCCGCGGCCGCGGAGCCCGCATGCGGCGCCGTCCGACGCGTCGAAGCCCATGCCTGATCGCACCCCATCGACCGACACGCTGGCCGTGGCCTTCGCGGCCCTGCGCGGCGGCGACGCCGGCCGTGCCGCCGCGCTGTTGCTCGAGCGCCTGCGCGCGCAACCGGGCGACGCGCGGGCGCGTGCCCTGCTGGCGCGCGCGCAGGCCGCGCAGGGCGACTACGCCGACGCGCGCCTGAGCGTCGAGGCGGCGCTGCGCAGCGACCCGGGGTCGGTGCCGGCGCTGGTCGAGCTTGCGGCGCTGGAGCGCCGCGCCGGCGACGCGGCCGGCCTGCGCGCCGCGCTGGAGCGCATGGTGCAACTGGCGCCGCAGGTGGCCGCCTTCGCCTACGACCTCGCCATGCTCGACCTGGCCGAGGGCCGCCAGGCCTCGGCGCTGGCGGGCTTCGAACGCGCCGTCGCGGCGCAGCCGGGCTGGATCGAGCCGCTGCACGCGATGGCCGCGCTGCTGCTCGAACTGCGCCGGCCGCAGGCCGCGCTCGCCGCGCTGCGCCGCTGCCTTGCGCTCGACCCCGACCACGTCGACGCGCTCGAGGGCGTCGCCAACGCGCAGCGCCAGCTCGGCCGCGACGGCAACTTCGAGGAGCTGATCGCGGCGCGGCTGCGCGTGGCGGCGCTGCAGCCGGACTCCGCCGAGGCGCAGTACCGGGTCGCCAACGCCTACCGCAGCGTCGAGCTGTTCGGCGACGCCGCGCACTGGTACGACAGGACCCTGGCCCTCGACCCCGGCAACCTCACCGCGCGCTGGGCGCGCTTCCAGCACCCCGATTCGATCATCAACGCCGACGCCGCCGCCGAGCAGGCCTTCCTCGCGCGCTGGCGCGCCGGCCTGGCGCAGTTCGAGCAGGTCGACGTGGACGATGCGCACACGCGCGGCTACTTCGGCCCGGTGCTGACCAACGCCACCAGCTTCTACCTGCACTACCTGGGCGAGCCCTTCGTGGCCGAGCAGCGGCGCTACGCGCGCGTGGTCGAGCGCATGGCGCGCAGCCTGCTGCCCGAGCTCGGCACCTTCGCGCCGCCGCCGCCGGCCGCGCGCTTCCGCGTCGGCTTCGTGTCCGGCTTCCTGCGCCGGCATACGGTCACCAAGCTCATGGGGGCGCTGCTGCGCGGGCTCGACCGCGCGCGCTTCGAGGTCGCGGCCTTCCATCTCGACGATCGCGAGGACGCGGTCACCGCCGCGCTGCGCGCGCAGGTCGACCGCTTCGAGGCCGGCGAGCGCAATCCGGGCGAATGGGCGCGACTGCTGCACGGCGCGCGGCTGGACGCGCTGGTCTACCTCGACATCGGCATGCACCCCACGGTGCAGACCCTGGCCTCGTTCCGCTTCGCGGCGCTGCAGTGCGCCCTGTGGGGCCACCCGGTGACGACCGGCTACGAGCACATCGACTGGTTCGTGTCGGCCGCGCTGATGGAACCGCCGGAGGCCCAACGCCACTACACCGAGCGCCTGGCGCTGCTGCCCGGCATCGGCACCTGCTTCGCGCCGCCCGACCTCGCGCCCGACCCGGACTACGTGCCGCCGGCGCGGCGCGACCCCGGCGCGGTGCACTACCTGTTCGCGCAGAGCGCCTACAAGATCCACCCGGCGCACGACGACCTGCTGGCGCGCATCGCCGCCGAGGTGCCGCAGGCGCGCTTCAGCCTGGTGCCGTTCCCGCGCGCGCACGTGCGCGAGGCGCTGGCGGCGCGCATGCGCGGCGCCTTCGAGCGCCGCGGCCTGGACTTCGACCGCCACGTGCACATCCTGCCCTTCCTGAGCGAGGAGCGCTTCCTCGCCCTCGCCCGCAGCGCCGACCTCAACCTCGATTCGATCGGCTGGTCGGGCGGCAACACCACGCTCGAGATCAGCTGGTTCGACGTGCCCACGATCACCCTGCCCGGCGCGGTGATGCGCAGCCGCCACACGCACGCCATGCTGCTGGCGATGGACCTCGACGAACTGGTGGCGCGCGACGAGGACGACTACGTGCGGCTGGCGGTCGAGCTGGGCCGCGATCGCGCGCGCCGCGAGGCGCTGCGCGACAGGGTGCTCGAGCGCAAGCACGTGCTGTACCGCGACCAGCGCGTGGTCGAGGCCTTCCAGCGCTTCCTGCTCGATCCGGCCAGCTTCGCGTCGTAGCAACGCGTCCGCGGCGCCGCTACGCGGGCGCGCGCCCGGCCGGCGCCTCCCGCCAGCAGGCGAGCAGCGCGTGCTCGAAGTCGCGCGCGAAGCGCGCGGCATCGCCGAAGCCACCACGGGCGCGCTCGCGCAGCTCCGTGCGCAGGCGCGCGCGCCGCGGTGCGTCGCCCGCCAGGTCGAGCGCGCGCCGCACGTAGTCGTCCCAGTCCGTGGCCACCAGCTCCGGCAACCCGGCCTGCTGCAGCAGCGCGGCGCTCTGCCGGCTGACCAGGGTGTCGCCGGCGCGGGTCACGACCGGCACGCCCATCCACAGCGCGTCGCAGGTGGTGGCGCAGCCCGAGAACGGGAACGGGTCCAGCGCCACGTCCACCTCGCCCCAGGCCGCCATCGCTTGCGCGTGCGTGCCGTAGCCCTCGAACTCGATGCGCTCCGGGCCGATGCCGTGCGGCGCGAAGCGCCGCGACTGCACGAAGGCGCGGGTGCGCGGGTCGTCGAGGCCGAAGCCGCGCAGGCGCAGCACGCTGCCCGGCGCCGCGGCGAGGATGCGCGACCACGCCGCGGCCACTGCGTCGTCGAGCTTGGACAGGCGGTTGAAGCTGGCGAAGCGCAGCGGCCCGGCGCCGCGCGGCGCCACCGCCGGCGCGCCGGCGGGAGGCGCGTAGCACAGCCGACCGGCCGGCAGGCGCAGCAGGCGCTCGCTGTAGCGCTGCGGGCCGCCCTCGGGCGACAGGCCGGCGTCGCTGTAGTACCAGTCCAGCGCCGCCACGCCGGTGGTGCAGAAATAGTCCAGCCAGCACACCTGCACCGGCGCGGCGCGGCGCGCCAGCGCGCGCAGGCGATGCGCCGGCGCGTGGCCGGAGAGATCGAACAGCACGTCGATGCGATCGGCGCGCAGGCGCTCGCACAGCGCCGGGTCGTCGAGCCGCCAGGCCTCGCACCAGCCGTCGGCCAGCGCGCGCAGGCGCGCGGTCGCGGCGTCGGCGTGCGCGGAGCCGCTGTAGAACCACAGCTCGAAGCGGCCGCGGTCCAGCGCCTGCAACAGCGGCTCGAGGAACGTCGCCACCGGGCCCTCGTGCAGGCGCGGCGAGACGAAGGCGAGGCGGCGAGGCGCGTCCGCGGCGGGCCGCGGCAGCGGCCGCTGCAGCGAGTCCGGCGCATGCCGTTGCGCCCAGGCCCGGTGCGCGGCATGCAGCGCCTCCGGCGTGGCCGCCGGATCGTGCTGCAGGGCGATGAGGCGATTGCTGTCGGCCTCGGCGTAGTCGGGGCGCGAGGCCAGCAGGCGCCCGTAGCTGCGCAGCGAGAGCGCGGTTTCGCCGAGGTCGAGCGCGGCCACCGCGTGCATCAGCAGCGCCTCGTCGGCGGGCCGCGCCGGCGCGACCGCGGCTTCGAGCGCCTCGAGGGCTTCGGCCAGCCGCCCCTCGCGGTGGCAGGCGCGGCCGAATTCCAGCGCCAGGCCGGCATCGCCCGGCCGGTCGCGCCAGCGCGCCGCGCGCAGGGCCAGCGCCGCGGACGCATCGCCGGCGCGGTCGAGCACGCGCAGGAGCGCGTCCAGCGCGGTGGCATCGCCCGGCCTGCGCGCGGCGGCGCGTTCCAGCGCGGCGCGCGCGCGCGGCCAGTCGCCCTGCGCCTCGGCGGCGAGGCCGAGGTTGAGCAGGGCGCCGTAGTGTTCCGGATCGTGCGCCAGGGCCGTCGTGGCCGCGGCCGCGGCGCCTGCGGGGTCGCCGCCGGCCAGCCGCACCGCGGCCAGGTTGGCGTGCGGCGTCGCGCCGGCGAGTCCGGCCGCGATCGCGCGGCCGATCAGCGCCGCGGCTTCCGCGCCGCGGCCCTGCTGGTGCCGCAGCAGGCCCAGGCCGTGCAGGGCCACCGCATCGTCGGCCGCCGCCGCCAGCCGCTCGCCGTACGCGGCCTCGGCCTCGGCGTAGCGTCCCGCCTGGTGCGCGGCCAGCGCGCGCGCCAGCGTCGCGCTCACGCCGGCGTCCCCGTCCGTCGGCTGGCGCTGGACTTGGACCCGCGCGTCTTGGACAATCGCGCGCCCTTTCCGCGCCCGCCACTGCGGGTCGCCGCGACGACGGTTCCGTCGCCGCCCCATCTCCAGGCAGGTCTACCCATGCAGTACATCTACACCATGAACGGGGTGAGCAAGGTCGTTCCCCCGAAGCGCGAAATCATCAAGGACATCTCGCTGTCGTTCTTCCCCGGGGCCAAGATCGGCCTGCTGGGCGTGAACGGCGCCGGCAAGTCCACGGTGCTCCGGATCATGGCGGGGGTGGACACCGAGTTCAACGGCGAAGCGCGCCCGCAGCCGGGGATCAAGGTCGGCTACCTGGCGCAGGAGCCGCTGCTCGACGATTCCAAGACCGTGCGCGAGGTGGTCGAGGAGGGACTGGGCAACCTCAAGGATGCGCAGGCGCAGCTCGAGAAGGTCTACGCGGCCTACGCCGAGCCCGATGCCGACTTCGACAAGCTCGCCGCCGAGCAGGCCCGGCTCGAGGCGATCATCCACGCCGGCGACGGCCACAACATCGACCAGCAGCTCGAGGTCGCGGCCGACGCGCTGCGCCTGCCGGCCTGGGACACGCCGGTCAAGCAGCTCTCGGGCGGCGAGCGCCGCCGCGTCGCGCTGTGCCGCCTGCTGCTGTCGCAGCCCGACATGCTGCTGCTCGACGAACCCACCAACCACCTCGACGCCGAGAGCGTGGAGTGGCTCGAGCAGTTCCTGCAGCGCTATCCCGGCACCGTGGTCGCGGTGACCCACGACCGCTACTTCCTCGACAACGCCGCCGAGTGGATCCTCGAGCTCGACCGCGGCCGCGGCATTCCGTGGAAGGGCAACTACTCCTCGTGGCTGGAGCAGAAGGACCAGCGCCTCAAGCAGGAAGCCTCGGGCGAGAAGGCGCGCCAGAAGGCGCTGCAGTCCGAACTCGAATGGGTGCGCAAGAACGCCAAGGGCCGCACGGTCAAGAGCAAGGCGCGCCTGGCCCGCTTCGAGGAGCTCAACTCGCAGGAATACCAGGCCCGCAACGAGACCAACGAGATCTTCATCCCGCCGGGCGAGCGCCTCGGCAACCAGGTGCTGGAGTTCAAGCACGTCACCAAGGGCTTCGGCGACCGCCTGCTGATCGACGACCTCTCGTTCCAGGTGCCGCCCGGCGCGATCGTCGGCATCATCGGCCCCAACGGCGCCGGCAAGTCGACCCTGTTCAAGATGATCCGCGGAGTGGAAAAGCCCGACTCCGGCGAGATCGTGCTCGGCAAGACCGTGCAGCTCGCCTTCGTCGACCAGTCGCGCGACGCGCTCGACGGCAGCAAGACCGTGTGGCAGGAGGTCTCGGGCGGCTCGGACATCATCGCGATCGGCAAGTTCGAGTTCCAGTCGCGCGCCTACATCGGCCGCTTCAACTTCAAGGGCGCCGACCAGCAGAAGCTGGTGGGCCAGCTCTCCGGCGGCGAGCGCGGGCGCCTGCACCTGGCCAAGACGCTGCTGGCCGGCGGCAACGTGCTGTTGCTCGACGAGCCCTCCAACGACCTCGACGTGGAGACGCTGCGCGCCCTGGAGGACGCCCTGCTGGAGTTCCCCGGCTGCGTGTTCGTGATCTCGCACGACCGCTGGTTCCTCGATCGCATCGCCACCCACATCCTGGCCTTCGAGGGCGATTCCCACGTCGAGTTCTTCCCCGGCAACTACCACGAGTACGAGGAAGACAAGAAGCGGCGCATGGGCGACGAGGCGGCCAAGCCGCACCGGATCAAGTACAAGCCGCTGCGCTGACGGCGCGGCCCGGCGCGGTCCGGGCCGGTCGCGGCGATGCCGGGCGCCGGTCCGGCTAGACTCCGGACATGGGACCGATGCCACCCGCCAGCCCGCACGGCCTCGTGTCCGAGGGCCTCGCGCTCGCGCAGGCCGGCGACCTGCGCGGCGCGCTGGCGCGCTGGCTCGAGGCCCAGCGCCTGGCGCCGCGCGACACCACGATCCTCCTGCACATCGCCGACGCGGCCGAGCGCCTGGGCGAGCGCGACCTGTGGGCGGCGGCGGCGAGCGAGGCGATCCAGCTCGACGACCGCGACCCGGTGGTCCTGCGCGCGTACGCGCGGCTGTGCCTGGCCGCGCACCAGCTGCCGATGGCGGAGCGCGCGCTGCGGCGCCTGATCGAGGTCGCGCCGGACAGCCCCGGCGCCGAACTCGGCCTCGCGCTGGTGCTGTGGCGTTCCGGCCAGGGCCGCGCCGCGCACGCGGCCTTCGAGGCGGCGCTGCAACGCGACCCGGGCGACCTGGTGTCGCGCTGGGTGCTGGGCCAGCAGCCGCCCTCGCCGGTATTCGCCGATGACGCCGCGCTCGCCGCCTTCCGCCAGCGCTGGCGCGACACGCTGGCGTACTTCGAGGGCCTGGATGCGGCCGACCCCGCCGTGCAGGCCGCGGTGGAGTCCGCGCTGGTGACCTGCACCGACGCCGCGCTGCATGCGTTCGGCGACGACTTCGACCCCGAGCACGCGCGCTACGCGCGGCTGGTGCGCCGCTTCGCGCAGGCGCGCCATCCGGACCGGGCCTTCGGGCCGCGCGCCGCGCGGGCGCGCATCCGGGTGGCCTTCGTGTCGCGCTACTTCCACCACCACAGCGTGATGAAGGCCTTCGAGGGCCTGATCTGCGGCCTCGACCGCCAGCGCTTCGAGGTCGTGCTGCTGCAGCTGGGCGAGGTGCGCGACGAGGTCACGGCGCGGATGGCGGCCTACGCGCATGCGCACTTCGCCGCCGAGGCCCCGGCGCCGTGGTGGCGCGAGCGCATCCTCGCCGCCGAGGCGGACCTGCTGGTCTACACCGACCTCGGCCTCGACGGCACCGCGCAATGGCTCGCGGCCCAGCGCCTCGCGCCGGTGCAGTGCGTGCTGTGGGGCCATCCGATCGCGAGCGGATTCGACAGCATCGACTACTACCTCGGCGCCGACGCGGCGGAACGCGCGGACGCGGCCGCCGACTATCGCGAGACGCTGGTGCGGCTGCCGGGGCTCGGCGCCTGCTTCGAGCCCGCGCCGGCGCGGCCGGACCCGGCCTGGGTCGCGCCGCGCGGCGCGAACGCGGCGCCGGTGCGCTGCCTGGTCGCGCAGCGCGCGCTCAAGATCACGCCGCGCCACGACCGGCTCTACGCGCGCATCGCCGCCGCGGTGCCGGAGGCCGAGTTCCACTTCGCGCCGGATCCGGACCCGGCGGTTTGCGCCGAACTGGAGGCGCGCGTGCGGCGCAGCTTCGCGGCGGCGGGCGTGGATGCCGCGGGCCGGCTGCACGTGGGCCGTGAACTGCCCTACGCCGGGTTCCTGGCGCTGGCCGCGGCCTGCGACCTCAATCTCGACACGGTCGGCTTCTCCGGCGGCATCACCTCGCTGGAGCTGCTCGGCATCGGCCTGCCCACCATCACCCTGCCCGGCCTGCGCATGCGCAGCCGGCAGACCGCGGCGATGCTCGAGGTGCTGGGCGTGCCGGAGCTGGTGGTCGACAGCGAGGACGCCTATTGCGAGCTGGCGATCGCGCTGGCGCGCTCGCCGCGGCAACGCGAGGCCCTGCGCCAGCGCATCCTCGCGGCGCGCGGTCGCCTGTACCAGGGCGAGGCGGTGGTCGCCGCCTTCACGCAGTTCCTCGAACGCGCCTCGGCCGGGCACGCCGTGCCCGCGCCCTGAGTCCGCCGCGCCCGGGCCGTCAGCCTCGGCCCGACTCGCGCAGCAGGAACCGCTCCAGCGCCGGCACCGCGTCCGGCGCCTCGTACAGCACGGCCTTGCGCCGCGCGATCGCCTCCACCTGCCCCCGGTGGAACGCGGGATCGGTGCCCAGGCGCACCGCGGTCTCGACGTAGGCGTCGGCGTCGGCGGCCGAGAGCGTGCCGTCCAGCCCCATCAAGGCCAGCATCGCGTGGCTGTGGCGCGAGCGCATGGTGGCGCCGGCGCAGGTCACCACCGGCAGGTCCATCGCCAGCGCCTCGAGCGTGGTGTTGCCGCCGGACCAGCCCAGGGTGTCGAGCAGCACGTCGGCCTCGGCCAGGCGCTCGAAGAATGCAGCCTCGGGCAGGTAGGCGTGCAGGGTCGCGCGCGCGTCGAAGTCCAGGCCGCGGCGCGCGAACGCGGCGCGGAAGGCGGCGGCGAGCTGGTCGCGCACCGCGCGCACCGGGTGCGGCACGAAGTCGAAGCGCGCCTGCGGCACCCGTTCGGCGATGCGCGCGTAGAGTTCGAAGTGCAGCGGCAGGAACTTGAACACGCTCTGCGCGCACAGGTAGCGCGGCGCGCGCGCCGGGTCGCGGGCGGCACGGCGGAAGCCGCGGGCGCGCGCCGGCAGCGCGTAGTGGATGCCGAGCCCCGGCAGCCGCTCGACCCGCTCGGTGTAGTGCGCGTCGCCGTGCGCCGCTTCCATCGCCTGCGCGCTCAGGAACCAGTCGATGGTGGCGAGCCCGGTGGTGACCGGATGGCCCCAGGCCACGCACTGCAGGGGCGCCAGCCGTTGCGGCGCCAGCACCTGGGTCAGGCCATCCATGCCGATGTCGAGGTACACGATGGCATCGAGGCGCGCGGCCGCGACCGCCTCGACCCAGCCCTCGTTGGTGGCGATGCCGGCGATCCAGTGATCCGCGCGCGCGGCCAGCTCGCGCGACACGCCGTCCTGGCGCGGGCCGAAGTGCAGGGCCCAGGTCTCGAACCGCGCGCGGTCGATGCGCTCGATCCAGGCCCGGAACAGCTTGGTGATGGTGTGGTCGCGCAGGTGCGCCGAGGCGAAGGCCACGCGCAGGCGGCCATCGGCGGCGGGCGGGCGCGGCGCGCGACGCGGCCACACGCGCTCGACGCAGCGGGTCACCAGCGCGCCGTAGCGCCGCTGTTCGTCGAGCAGCACCTCGCCCTGGTAGTGCAAGGCGAAGTTCGGCACGGTGGCCAGCAGTTCCGGCAGCTGCGCCGCCACGGCCGCGGGCGCCAGGTCCAGGGCCTCGAAGCGCGCCAGCCCGGCGCGCCAGCGCTCGCGCCAATCGGCGATGTCGGCGCCATCGCGATACAGAAGGGGCAGCAGCTGCCAGCCGAGCCAGCGCGGCAGCAGCGCGTCCGGCGCCAGCCCGGCGGCGCGGGCCGCCGCCGCGCGCGCGGCGTCGGCCAGGCCGAAGCGCGCCAGCATCAGCGCTTGCTGCAGGTGCTGCTCGGCGTTGGCCGGATCGAGGGCGACGGCGCGCTCGCGCGCGGCGACCGCCGGCTCGACGCGACCGCACAGTTCCTCCGCCTCGGCCAGCCCGCGCCAGGCCATGCCGTCCTGCGGCTGCTCGGCCACCAGGCGCGCGAGGATCGGCCGCGCGGCGGCGCCGTCGTTGCGGCGCAGGTGCGCGAGCGCGAGCCGCAGCCGCGCCTCGTAGTCGCCCGGCTGCAGGCGGCAGGCGGTGGCGTAGTCCGCGGCCGCGCCGTCCGCGTCGCCGCCCGCCAGGCGCAGGGCGCCGCGCGAGATCCAGGCCGGCGCGTACGCGGGATCCAGGGCCAAGGCGCGATCCAGCGCCTCGATCGCGCCACCCGCGTCGCCGGTGGCCGCGCGGGCCAGGCCCAGCGTCTGCAGCGCCCACGCCGAGGGCGGCTCGTCGGCGACCAGCGCCTGCGCCACCCGCAGCGCGTCGGGCGCGCGGCCCTGCCGCAACGCCAGTTCGATCTCGATCGAGCGCGCCGCGGTGTGCGTGGGCGCGCGCGCGTAGACCTGCGCGAGCCAGTGCGGGCAGTCGGCGTCGCGGCGCAGCGCGTTGGCGATCCAGGCCAGCATCGCGGCCGGCTCGGGGTCGTGCGGGAGCTCGTGGTGCAGGGCCTCGAGGCCCGGCCGGGCCGCGTCGGGGCGGCCCTGCAGGGCGAGTTCGCGCAGCTGCGCGAAGCGCTGCGCGGGGGTCACGCCGTGCGCACCGCGGCCAGCGCCTGGCGCAGCGCATGCCAGGGCGCCGCCAGCGCGAAGCGGGTCCAGATGCCGGCCGCGCCGATCGCGCCCGCGATCCCGTGCGGGCCGAACTTGCGCCGGTAGCGGCCCATGCCGCGGGCCTTGTGCCAGGCCACGAACAGCGGCCGGCGCCGGCTGGAGCCGCCCTTGAGATGCACCACCTCGACCCCCTCCGCGACCGCGACGCCGGCGCCCGCGGCGCGCACGCGGCGGCACAGGTCCAGGTCCTCGCAGTGCAGGCGATAGCCTTCGTCGAAACCGCCGAGGCGGGCATGGAACTCGCGGCGCAGCAGCATCAGCGCGCCCGAGACCGCGTCGACCGCGTGCCGCGGCTGCGCCGGATCGGGTGCCACGTGCAGCCCGCGCGCCGGGTCCAGGCGCGCCCAACCGCTGAGCTGCGCCAGGCTGCGCGCCAGGGTGGGATCGCGGCGCCGCGCCGCCGGCTCCGGCTTGCCCTGCGCGTCGCGCACGTCGGCGCCCCACAGCGCCACCGCGGGCCATTCGGCCGCGCGCTGCAGCAGTCGCGCCAGCGTATCGGGGCCGAGCAGGCAGTCCGGGTTGAGGAACAGCAGCCACGGCGCATCGCCGGCGGCCGCGCCCTGGTTGCAGGCCACGGCGAAGCCGGGATTGCCCGCGTTGCGCACCACCGCCAGGCGCGAGTCGGGCGCCAGCGTCGCCACCGCGCCGTCGCGCGAGCCGTTGTCGACCACCCACACGCGGCGCGCCTGCGCCTGCGCCAGCGCGCGCGCCACGCAGTCATGCAGGGTCGCGCCGCTGTCGTGCGCGACCACCACCACGTCGACCTCGGCGGCCATCGGCGGCTCAGGCGACCGCGAGCAGGCGCGCCGCCAGCGGCCGCGCGGCCTCCAGCAGGCGCGGCCAGTGCTCCAGCGTGTCGGCGCAGGCGCGCAGCTCCTGCGCCAGCCGCTGCGCGCAGCCCGCGGCATCGAGCGTGTCCGGCCAGCCGGCGAGGCATGGCGCCTCGCGCCGCGCGACGGCGCGCCCGTTGACCTCGATCAGGCGCCGCAGGTCGGCCTGGAAGTGCAGCGGCGCGTCGCCGGCGCCGGCGAACACGGCCTGCAGGCGATGCACCAGGTCGGCGCGGCGGAAGCGCAGGAAGTCGTCGAGCAGCGCCACCCGGTCGGCCGCGGCCGCGCCGGCGAGGTCGCGCAGCCAGGCGGCCACGGTCGCCAGCCGCTGCGCCGGGGCCTGCGCGCGGATCTCGCCCAGGCGCGAACCGAGGAAATCGTTGACGAACACCGCCAGACCCGGCGTGTCGGCGCGGTCGAGCAGGCGGCTGCGGTCGCGCGCGCCCTCCTGCACGTGGCCGATGGTGCGGTTGTCCTGCAGCACCACGCTGCGCGGATGCAGCGCCTTGCACAGCATGCCGAACAGCAGGTCCTCGCTGCGGCCGGCCGGCAGCGTGGGCGGCAGCAGGCGCGTGCCGTCGAGCAGGAACGGCAGGAAGTGGCCCTGGTCGAGCAGGCGCGCGCGCGGCGCGCCGTAGCCGACCGACGCGCCTTCGAGCGCGCGCAGGTAGCGCGCGCGATCGCCGGCGAGGCTGCGGCGGCTGTCGGCGTCGAGCAGGTACATCCAGTCGATGCCGGCCGCGCCCGAGTGCCCGCGATGGCCGTTGCCGGTGGCGATGACGTGGCTGCCGGGACCGCAGTGCGGCAGCGCGCTCGGGGTCAATCCGGCGAGCTGCGCGCGCGTCGGCGCCAGCGCCGGGTCGGACAGCACCAGGTGCAGCGGCTGTCCGCACCAGGCGAGCTGGCGCTCGAAGGGATCGCCGGCGTCGCGCTCGCCCTCGGCCAGCGCCTGGGCCAGGTCGTCGTGGAAACGCGCCGGCAGGTCGGGCGAGCCCGCCAGCTCGATGCCGTCGCCCGCGCCCGGCACGCGGTGCAGCGGCAGGAGGAAGTCGTCGTCGAGCAGCGCATAGCGGCTGCCCTGGCCCAGCAGCGTGGCGAGGTTGAAGCCGCGGCCGCCGCCGGCGGCCGTCGCCTCGGTGGGCGCGGCCAGCGCGTACGCCAGCGCCGGCGCGGCCTCCGGCACGGCGCGCGCCAGCTGCGCCACCAGGCCCGACCAGCGCGCCGCATCGACGTGCAGCGCCGGGCCGCCGTCGGCCCTGCGCCGGGCCACGGCCGCGGCATGGCGCTGGCTGGCGGCCGGATCGCGCGAATCGTCGAGCACGACCACGCGGCGGCGGCGCGCGCCCGCGCGCTCCGCCTGCGCCAGCGACTCGAGCAGGGACTCGAGCTGCGCCGGGCGGTCGCAGGCGCGCACGAAGACCGGTCCGAGCTCGCCCTGCACCGGCGCGGCCTCGCGCCCGAGCGTGGCGATCCAGGCCCCGGATTCGCGCAGCAGGCCGCGCTCGACCATCTGCTCGAGCACGCGTCGCACCGCGGGCAGCTGCGCGCCCATCCCGGGCAGCGCGGCGGCCACCGCGGCGACGTGCTGGTCCATGCCGCGGAACGGCCGGCACAACTCCAGCGCCTGCACCACCTGCACGGTCATGACGTGGATCGCGCCGCTGGCGCGATCCTCGAACACGCACTCCTCCGGCCCCAGCGTGTGCGCGATGCCCTCGACCGATGCCAGCAGCGGCGTGGCGTCGGTCGGCGGCGGCGCCAGTGCGTTGCCGAAGTCGATCTGGAAGTCCATGCCGGGCTCAGTCCCTGAACAGGCGTCGCAGCCGCGCCCACCAGCCGCCGGCCGCGGGGCCGGGCGCGGCGGCGCGGGCCGCGGCCAGTTCGCGCTCGAGTTCCTGGATGCGCAGGCCGGCGCCCATGTTCTTGCGCACCTCGTGGTCGTAGTGCCGGTAGACGCTCTCCTCGGCATCGCCGAACAGGGAGGCGCGGGCGATCGCGGCGGCCGGCAGGTCGGCTTCGCTGCGCGCGCACACGGCGAGGAAGTACAGCGGCTCGTAGGCCAGCACCGGCTCCACGCGCGTGCCGCCGGCGTGCGCGGTCAGGGTCTCCAGCGCCGTCGCCGGCGCCTGCAGCGGCCAGATCGCGGACTGGAACAGCAGCTTGTGCGCGTACAGGCGCACCGCGCCGAAGTGCCGGCCGAGCAGCGCCTCCAGCTCCTCGCG
Organism: uncultured Gammaproteobacteria bacterium; assembly: GCA_964614825.1. GTDB lineage: Bacteria > Pseudomonadota > Gammaproteobacteria > Xanthomonadales > Ahniellaceae > JAGOEZ01. Next base: position 21,590 of record CAZTNB010000003.1, on the reverse strand, counting down.
GTACAGCTCGCGCACGTGGTGCTCGTTGCGGTAGCCGCGGGCGTCGGAGTACGTGCGCTTGTCGGGCGAGGACAGCAGGAGCAGGCCGTCGGGCGCCAGCACGCGGGCGAAGCCCGCCACCAGCGCCTCCTGGGCCTGCACGTGCTCGAGCGTCTCGAACGAGACCACCAGGTCGAAGGCGCCGTCCGCGAACGCCGCCAGCGCGGTGGCGTCGCCCTGCTCGTAGCGCAGGTTGGCGCGCCCGCCGTAGCGCGCGCGGGCATGCGCCACCGCCGCGGGCGAGAGGTCCACGCCGACCACGCTGGCGGCGGACTCGGCCAGCAGCGCCGAGCCGTAGCCTTCGCCGCAGGCGGCATCGAGCACCCGGCGGCCGGCCGCGAAGCCGCGCGCCCACGCGTAGCGGTGCCAGTGCTCGTACCAGATCTCGCGCACGCACTCGGGCGTGAAGCGTTCTCCGGTGAATTCGAGGGCGTCGCTCACGCGGGGGTCTCGGCTGGGGCGGCCGCGAGTCGCGCGGCCAGCGCGGCACGGCGCGGCGCCAGCGGGTCGCGGGCGATGAAGTCGGCCACCTCGGCATTGTAGCGGGGGTAGCGCGCCACCAGCCGGCGCAGGTTCTCGCCGCCGGGCGCAAGGCCCAGCGGCGCGAACGACTGCCCGCCGACGTGCGCCACGTAGGCGTCGTCGCACAGCACGTTGCGCCAGCCGTGGGCCGCCGCGCGCCGGCAGAAATCGTTCTCCTCGCCATAGCCGCGGCCGAAGGTCTCGGCGTCGAAGTCGCCGATCGCATCGAGCGCGGCGCGCCGGATCAGCATGCAGAAGCCGACCGCGGTCGGCAGCTCGGGGTACTCCGGCGCCAGCCGCGCCGCGGCCGCGGCGATCGCGTCGGGATCGGCGGGCAGCGGGTTGGCGCGGCAGAACAGCGGGTACGAGCAGATCTCGGCGTTGTTGGACCACGGCGTGGCGGTGGCGAGCCGGGGCACGGCCGCGGCACAGGCGCCGAGGCGCTCGAGCCAGCCGCGGGTGGCCACGGTGTCGGCGTTGAGCAGCACCACGTCACCGCGCGCCCGCGCCATCGCCGCGTTCACGGTGCCGACGAAGCCCAGGTTCCGCGCCTGCACGTGCAGCTCTACCGTGCACGGCGGTTCGGCCTCGAAGGCACGCAGCAGCGCGCCGACGCGCGGATCGGGCGAGGCGTCGTCGACCAGCTGCAGGCGCGCCGCGCGCGGCAGCGTGCGCCGCAGGCTGGCCAGGCAACCCGACAGCGCCTCGACGCCGTCGTGGACCGGCACGATGACCTCGGGCAGCACCGCCGCCGCCTGCCCGCTCATGCGCCGCCGTCCCAATCGTGCGGCAGGCGCACCAGGCCCAGCTCGCGCGTGCGCCCGCGCACGGTGAACGGCTGCTCCACGGTGTCGAACAGCCGCAATGCCTCCGGGTCCATCGCGTGCGCGCGCACGGTGTAGGCGCCCGGCAGCAGCGCGAGCTGCGGGAAGCGCAGCGCGAAGTGCCAGGTGCCGGCGGCGCCGGCGCGCGGCCTGGCGCCCTCCATCTCCGAGGTGATGCCGTACACCGGCGTGCCGTCGCCGCGCACGATTCCCACGCCCAGCACCGGCACCCGGCCGCTGGCCGAATGCAGCTCGGCCTCGACCGCGATGCTGCCGCCGGCGTCCACGGCGACGACCTTGCCCGCGCCGACCCCGTTCACGCGCAGCGCCCGGGTCTGGAACTCGAGCCCGCTGGCGCCCCGCTGCGCGGCCACGCCGTCGGCGGCGATGCGGGTCTCCTGCCAGGCGAGGTAGCGCTGGGTCACCTCGTAGACGTCGCCGATCGCCTCGATGCGGCCGCGATGGATCCAGCACGCGCGCCGGCACAGCTTCTGCACGTGGTACATGCTGTGCGAGACCAGCATCAGGGTGCCGCCGCCGCCGAGGTAGTCCTCGATCCAGCGCACGCACTTGCGCTGGAAGGCCTCGTCGCCGACCGCGAGCACCTCGTCGGTGATCAGCAGGTCGGGCCGGCGCGTGGCCACCAGGGCGAAACCCAGGCGCACCACCATGCCGGAGGAGTAATGCTTGACCGGTTCGTCGATGTAGCGGCCGATGTCGGCGAACTCCAGGATCTGCGGCAGCTGCGCGCGCAGTTCGCCGGGACCGAAGCCCATCAGCGCGCCGGCCATCTCCACGTTCTCGCGGCCGGTGAATTCGGGATGGAAGCCGGCGCCGAGTTCCAGCAGCGCGGCCACGCTGCCGGCCAGCTCGACCTGGCCCGCGGTCGGCGCCAGCACGCCGGTGAGGACCTTGAGCAGCGTGCTCTTGCCGGCGCCGTTCTCGCCGACGATGCCGAGCGATTCGCCGCGGCGCACTTCCAGCGAGATGCCGTCGAGCACCACCGCCGGGTCGGCCGGCGGCTGCCCGGCGAGCAGGCGCCACAGGGCGCGCAGGCGGTCGCTGCGCCGGGTGACGTGCGGGAAGGCCTTGCGCACGCCGTCGAGCCGGGCCAGCACCGCGCTCACAGGAAGTCCTCGAAGTGGCGCGACAGGCGCCGGAACACCGCCACGCCGAGCAGCAGCGCCAGCGCCGTGGCCAGCGGCGGCAGCCACCACGTGGCCGTGCCGGCGCCCAGCAGCGGCGCGCGCACGCCCTCGACGAAGGCGGTCAGCGGATTGAGGGCCAGCCAGTCGGCGAAGCGCGCCGGCACCATCTCGCGCGCGTAGACGATGGGGGTGAGGAAGAACAGCAGCGACAGCAGCTGCGCGACCACGTGCGCGAGGTCGCGCACGAACACCTGCAGCGCGGCCAGCAGCAGGCCCAGCCCCAGCGCCAGTCCATACAGCAGCACGAACATCAGCGCCGCCGATGGCAATCCGGACAGGTGCACGCCCTGCCCCAGCGCGGCCAGCACGCCGAGCACGCCGAGGAAGCCGACGCCGTGCACCAGGAAGCTGGTGCTGATCGGCGCCGCCACCAGCACGCTGCTCGGCAGCGCGACCTTGCCCAGCAGGCCGGCGTTGTCCGGGATCGCGGCCATGCCGCGGTTGAGCGACTCGGCGAAGGCGGTCCACGGCCACAGGCCGGCGGCGAAGAACGGCACGAAGCCGGCGCCCGCGGCCTCCGGCAGGCGCACCTTGAGCACCTCGACGAAGACCAGGGCGTAGATGGCCAGGGTCAGCAGCGGCTGCAGCAGGGCCCAGGTCCCGCCCCAGAGGCTGCCGAGGTAGCGCTGGCGCAGGTCCCGCACCACGAAGTGGCGCAGCAGGTGGAGCCAACGCTGCGTCGCCTGGGCCATGGTGGGGGATCGCGAACCGGCGCTAGTGGACCGAAGGGATGGGGCGGCGCCGGTCCGGCTGCCGCTGCCCGGCACGCGGCGCGCGTGCGCCACCGTCGGGTGCGTGCCGCGGCGCGTCGCGCGCTGGCGCGATAGTGGACGCGCCGGCGCGCGGCTTCAAGGCCCGCGCCGGCGCCCGGGGCCTACGGCGCCTTGGGCGCCGCCGGCTCGTCGTAGCGGTTGCGGATGCTGCTGGCCACCACGTCGTCGGTCTCGACCGGCGTGTTGCGCAGCTTCTCGATCTTCTCCTGCGCCCAGCGCCCGGCCGCCTCGGCGGCGACCTGCTCCTCGAGTTCGGCCTTGACCTCGTCGAAGCTGCGCTGCTGCCCCGGCTGGCGCGCCACCAGCTGGATCACGTGCATGCCGAAGGGTGTCTGCACCACCGGCGAGACCTCGCCGGGGGTGGTCAAGGCCAGCGCCGCCTCGGCGAACTTCGGCGTCAGGGTGGCGGCGGTGACGTCGGCCAGCAGGCCGCCATTGGGCGCCGTGGTCTGGTCCTCGGAGTAGCGCCTGGCGAGGTCGGCGAACTGGTCGGGGTGGGCCAGCGCATCGGCGCGCACCCTGTCCGCGAGGGCCAGCGCGTCCTGCTCGCTGCGGTCGGTGAGCTTGATCAGGACGTGGCGCAGGTCCAGCGTATCGGGCGCCCGGAAGCGCTCCGGCGCGGCGGTGTACTTCTCCCGGGCCAGCGCGGCGACGTCGACCTTGGGCGCCTCCTCGCGGATCCGCGCCAGGTAGAACTGGGCGCGGGCCTCGTTCTCGACGAAGCGCAGGCGCGCCGCGAGCAGCGGATCCATGCCCTTCGACTTCTCGAGTTCGCGCTGCTCGTTGGCGAGCTGTTCGGCCAGCAGCAGGTTGTCGAGCATCTTCTCGACGCGGTCGGGATCGATCACGAACTGCGAGCGCTGTTCGCGCGGCATCTGCTCCACGTAGGCGTCGACGTCGATCAGGCGCACGGTGGCGGTGCCGCGGCGGGTCACCACCTGCGAGGCGTCGGAGGCGGCGAGCAGGATCGCCGGGACAAGCAGCAGCAGGCCGAGGGTGCGGCCCGGGGTCTTGGGGTTCATGGCGGGGATCCGGAAATGCCGCGGGGCGGCCAGGCCGCCCCGCGTGCTGGACGATGCGGGGAAACGCTTACTCGGCCTTGACCTGCAGTCCGCAGAACTCGAGGTTGTTCTTGCAGCGGTGCTCGCCCGGCAGGATGCCGCCTTCCGGGTGGGCCAGGATGAAGTTGAGGTAGTACGTGTTGCCCAGGGTCAGGCCGCACTGCAGGTTGCCGCCCACGTTCGAGGGCGTGCCGTTGAGGTCGTAGCGGATGCCGCGGGTCGGGATCGTGGTCAGCGCGATCGGCGACACGGTGAAGTTGCGGCAGGCCAGCGAGTACGTCGGGTCGTTGGCCGGCGCCGCGACCGTGGTCGGGATGCGGAAGTCGCCCGGGCACTGGCTGATCGAGATGTAGACCTTGAACTCGTCGGCGGCGCCGTCCTGCTGGTTCTCCAGCCAGGTGAACTGCTTGGCGAGTCCGTTGAAGGCGTTGATGTCGGTGGGCACCGTGAACTTCACCGCGAGGTAGGTGGCGCGGCTGGTGTTCATGCGGCACACGCCACCGCCGGTGATCGGGAAGTCCTGGCACGGCGCGCCGAAGACGTCGATCATCTGCGGGAACGAAGCCGGGCTGGGATTGAGGCTGTAGCCGGTCGGCGGCACGGCGGGCGGCGTCACCGCGCCGGCGTTGCACTGGTCGGCGCCGCCGCCACCCACCGTGTTGGCGTTGGTCGTGACGCGATACGGCTGCGACTGGGTCGCGCCACCGGCGGCGAAGCAGCGCAGCAGGAAGCCGTAGTTGGCGCTCACCGTGGGCAGGCCCACGGTCGCGGCCGGCACCGGCGGCGCAACCAGCGTGTTCGGCGACCAGCCCGACACGTTGACCGGCGTGCCGGCCTCGAGCAGGCGGATGCAGGCCTCGGCATTGCTGACCGTCGGCGTCAGCGTGAAGGTGGTACCGGCCGGGTAGGCGTTGTTGCCGTCGGCGGTCTGGCTGAAATTGCCGCCGGCCAGCGACACCGTGGGCGTGCCCACGCCGCCACCGGTACCGATGTCGTCGCAGTTGGCCGGATCGGCGTCGGCATTGAGGCACTTCGCCGTGACGTTGCCGTCGACCGCGATCGAGAGCGTGCCGCCGTTCTGCAGGCGCACGGTCTTGTTCGGCGTGACGTTGTCGAAGGTGATCGACTTGTCCTGGGCCAGGGCCGGAAGGGCGAGGACGGCGGCGAGCGCCAGCAGCAGGGTAATGCGCGACATTCGGTGCACCTGCGGGGTGGAACACGTGATTCGCGGCAGTTTAGCACGCGCCTTCCGCCGGCCCGCCGCGGCGACCAGTGTTAACGCTTGGCCAACGAACCGTCGCGCCGCATTGCTCGGGCGGTGCGATTCGGCTGACGAAGCGCGCAAACAGGGTGCCGGCCGGCGATGGCGCCGGCGACACGCGCGGGCGGCGGCAGCTGGAATCTGGACGGTGGCTGAACGCGATGCCCGACTGCGGGCGGCCTCGTCCGGGCCGTGGCGCCCGGCGCCCGGGCGATCCCAACCGCAAAAAAAAGAGGCCCCGGTTTCCCGGGGCCTCTCGGTGCAGCGTGCTGCTTTGACTCGGACTCGGCGATATCAGCCCGAGGTCGAGCGGCTGGCGCGGTGACGGAACGTGCCGTTGTACGTGGCCAGGATGCCCGGCTGCGCAGCGGTGTTCACGTAACCCACGGCCCAGAAGCCCACGACCGGCAGGCCGAAGTACTGACGGCTGCTCGGGCCAGTCAGGATGTTGTCCTGCGTGGCGGTGAGCGGGTTGTTGAAGGTGATGCGCGCCCAACCGTTCTCGAACACCGAACCGGTGACCGTGGAGGTCGCCAGGTTCGAACCGATGCCGGCGAGGCCGGTGGTCGGCTGTGCAGCCAGGATGGTGGTGGCGGTGAAACCGGCCTGGTTGAACGCCAGAACGTTGGCTTCGTTGCAGAAGGCCGGAACGTTCGGGGCGCCAGCCGGCGGCGGCGGCGAGAAGTCGACGGTACCCGGAACGGTGCCCGGGGTCCGCTCTTCACGATCCCAGTAAGCGATCGTCACCGGCTCGCAAGCCGAGCCATTGTCGCCGAAAACGTTGGTGAAGGGCGCGATGGCGGGCGGCGTGTCGAAGTCGACGTAGTAGCGCTTGGTCGGGAACGTGATCACCCACTCGGAAACGCCACCGATGGCGGTCTCGGTGTTGAACTCGTTGTAGATCGCGTCGTGCGTGAACACCAGCGAGACCGGATCCGGCAGCGACAGCGGCAGCGTCGTGTAGGTTTCGGTCAGGACCGCACTGCCGTTGTTCGCGAACACGGTCGCGGTCACGTTGGCGCCGTTGTCGGCGTCACGCAGGTCCGGATCGGTCGAACCCGGCTGGGCATGCAGCGCGCCCGGAGCCGCGGCATCGGTGTAGAAGCCTTCGATGGCCTCGGCGTTGTACGAGACCAGGCTGCCCTTCGCCACTTCGACGATCGCGCCGGCGCCGAACAGGCCGCCCGCGGGCAGGTCGATGTTCTGCTGACCGCCGCCGACCGCCCAACCGCCCGAACCCGAGATCCAGGCATTCACCAGCGCCTGGCAGTTCGACGGGATACCGGTCGGGCCGTGGGTGGCCTCTTCGGCCAGCTGCAGGGCGCCGTTGCCGGTCTGGAGCAGACCCATCTCGATCATCTCGATGTGACCCTGGCGGGTACGCTCGAGCGTGCTCAGGATGGCAGCCGTCGCATCCGGGTGATCCTGGTTGGTGCCGGTGTACTGGTAGTTACGGAAGGGAACCGCAACGCCCGGGGTGAAGCGCGGCACGGTGCACGAGGTGTCGTTCGTGAGCAGCGAGCCGGGGCCGGTGGAGGCGCCAGCCAGCGCAGCACCCGTCCAGACGTCGAACGGCGACAGGTACAGGTTGAAGTCGAGCACTTCCTTCGAGTTGCGGGCTTCGAGGAAGCGGACCTTGACGGCCTTCACGCGATTCGTGGTGTTGATCACCGAAATCTGCGTGTTGTTGCCACCGTCAACGGTGTAGAAGGGATAGATCAGGACCTGACCCAGGCCATCCGGGTTCAGGTTGACCGCGTTGGCGGTCGTGGCCAGACCCGCCGCGCCCGCGAGGCCGGCGAGAAGGGCCGTCGTCAGACTATTTCTTTTCATCACAACACTCCTAATTAGGACCACAGGGCTTTTTCTGCGACTCACTAACCCCACTCCGACTCGTCAACGGCGTGCGCCGCCGAAGGTAACGGCAGGTTAGGCATGAGCGGCCGGGATGTTAAGCGAACGTTCCGGCCAGCGCAATCCCCCCCTACAGGTAGTCCTTGGGCACGTGCACCCAGCGCCCATCCTGGCGGATCCAGCGCTCGTCGAGGTACGAAGGGGCCTGCATCGGCTCGCTGGCCATGCCCGGAATCGCCACCTCGTACACCAATTTGATATGCACGTCACAACGGTCGCCCTCGCAATCTGCCTCGAGCGGCTCGACCGACAGCCACTTCACCGGCCGCGCCTTCATCTCCACCGCGTACTCGGCCTGGGGCTTGGCCGAGCGCACGCCCTTGCTGAGGTACTCCCAGGCCTTTTCCGGCTGCTTGTCGATCAGGTACTGCCAGCGTTCGGCGGCGCGCTGCATCACCTGCTCCTGCGGCGTGGCGCCGCCGGCGCCGCCGCCGCTGGCGCAGGCGGCCAGCAGCAGGACCAGCAGCGTGGCCAGGGCGCGCATCGGGGTGGATCGGTTCATTGCGGATTTCCTTGGTTCTGGGTTCGGTCGTGGCGACGGCATCAGCGCTCGGCGCCCTGCCCCGGGGCGGGCTCGATCAGCCTCTGCAGCGGCTTGAGGCCCTGGAAGCGCTCCTTGTAGTCCTCGGTGACGTCGCGCGCGTCCTGCACGTTCTCGATCACGGTGGGCGTGATCATCACCAGCAGTTCCTGGCGCTCCCACTTCTGGCTCTGGCTGCCGAACAGCGCGCCGAGCAGCGGGATCCGCGACAGGTACGGCACGCCGGCCTGGCCGTTGGTGATGCCCTCGCGGATCAGGCCGCCGAGCAGCACGGTCTCGCCGCTCTGCACGGCGACCTCGGTCTGGATGGTGCGCTTGTCGACCGGCACGTTGCCCGCGACCGCTTCCGAAGTCGGACCCGGGTTGCTCTGTTCCTGCTTGATCTCCATGAACACCAGGCCGCCCGGGTTCACGCGCGGGGTGACGTCGAGGGTGACGCCGGTGTCGCGGAACTGCACGTAGCTCGAGGTCGTGTCGGTCGGGTTCTGCCCGCCGGTACCGGAGTTGTAGAACGTGCTCACGACCGGGATCTGCGTGCCGACGTTGATGTTGGCCTGCTTGTTGTTGAGCACGACCAGCGAGGGCGCGGCCACGACCTTGACGTCGGACGCGTCCTCGAGCGTGTTGACGATGGCGGTGATGTTGTCGGTGACGAAGGTCCAGCCGAGGCCGGAGTTGCTGATCGTGCCGGCCCAGGTCTTCCACACGTTGCTGTCCGGGCGCAACGGCGGCGATTCGCCGGCCGGCTGCGCATTCTCGAAGTACCACTGCACGCCGAGGCTGAGGTCGTCCTTGAGCACCACCTGCAGCACCCGCGCCTCGATGTGCACCTGCAGCGGCACCGTGTCGAGGCGCTTGATCGCGCGCAGGATCGAGTCGTACTGGCCGGCGGTGGCGCGCACCAGCAGCGCGTTCGATTCCTCGATCGCGGTGATGCGGATGTCGTCGCTGCTGTTGATCGCGATGCCGTCGCCGCCGGGCGCGCCCGCCGAGAAGGCCGGGCCGGACGGCGGCGGCGCCGGCCTGCCCTGCGCGAGGTCGCGGTCGCGCTGCTGCTGCTTGTTGGTGTCGTAGGTGCTGATCTCCACCGACTCCGTGCCCGGCACCACGCTGCCGCCGCCGCCGGTGCCGCTGGCCGCCGACTTCGAGGCGCCGGAGCCGCCGAACACCTCGGTGAGGTTCTCGGCGAGGTCGACGGCCTTGACGTTCTTGACGTAGTAGACGAACAACTGGGTGCCGGCATCGGCGCCGCCGCGGTCGAGGCGGCCGAGCCATTCCTCGGCCTTCTGCAGGTACGAGGGCTGCGGCGTGATCACCAGCACCGCGTTCATGCGCTCGATCGGCAGGAAGCGGAACATGCCGGCCAGCGGCGAGTTGGAGCCCTCGCCGAACACCTTCTCCAGTTCCGGCACCACCACCGTGGCCTCGACCCGCTCCAGCGGGAAGATGCCCACCGACATGCCCTTGAGCCAGTCGACGTCGAACACCTCGATGGTGTCCATGTACGCGGCGAGGTCGGTGCTGTTGCCGGCCAGCAGCATCAGGCTGCGCGCATTGTCGGCACGCACGATCGCGCCCTGCTTGACGAACGGCGCCAGCAGCTTCTCCATCTCGGTGGCGGAGACGAAGCGCAGCGGCACCACGCGCACCTCGAAGCCGCGCGCCGGGGCCGTGCCGACGCGCGGGCTCAGGTTGCCGGGGATGGCCTGCGCGACCGGCAGCACGGTGTAGCGGCCGTCGCGAAGCACCATCGCCAGGCCGTTCTGCGACAACAGGTACTCCAGCACCGAGCGCGCCTGCGCGGCGTTGATCGGCCGCGCGGTCGAGAAGGTGACCGTGCCCTGCACGCCCGGCGCGATGACGTAGTTCTCCTGCAGGAAGTCGCCGAGGATGGCCTTGATGACGGCCTGGATCGCCTCGCCCTCGAAGTTGAAGGTGACGTCGCCCGGGGCCGGCGTCGGCGCCCGGCGCGACGCCGCGGCGGCGTCGAAGAACTCGCCGGTGCCGGTGGTGATCTGCGCCCTCGGGCCGCTGTCCGCGACCGTGCCTGCAGCGGCGCCGTTGGGCGCCCCGCCCTCCGTGCCGGCCTGCTCCGCCGGCTCCAGCGCCGCCAGCGGCGCCTCCGAATCGATCGGGGCCGACTCGATGTGGCGGGTCGGGTTCTGGACGCAACCGGCCAGCACCGTGACCCACGCGGCGGCGACCAGGTGCAGCAGGGATTGCAGTCGCATGGGCGATGTCACTCCGCGGAATCTCGTGGTACCGCCGTGCGGCCGGGCAGGCGCGGCAAGGCCGGGGCCAGCATGGCATCGATCCGGGGCGGTGGGCGGCGCGGGTGCCGGCGCGAGCTCATGTCGGGCGTCCTTCATTGGTTCTGGTTCTGGTTCTGGTCCAGCATGCGCTGCGCTTCCTCGCGCAACTGCCGCCGCCGCTCCTCGATCCGGCGCCGGATCTCGTCCGCGCTGGCCGGCTGCCCCGGCGCCTGCGCCGGCGCGACCGGCGCCGTGGCAGGTTGCGCGTTGGCCGCCACCGGCGCCGCCGGGACCTGCGCGGGGGCCTGCGCCGGGGGCGCCGCTGCCGGCGGCGGCGGCGCACCCTTGGTGTCCACGGTCAGTTCCAGCTCCTGGCGGCCGAGTCCGGCGCCATCGAAGACCGCGAGCCGTGGCTTCAGTTCCACCAGCTTCCATCCGGCCATGGGGCCTTCGAGCGGCTGCCCGAGCCGCACGCGCGCGGTTTCGCCGTTGGTGGTGTCGCGCACCAGCGCCAGCTGCAGGCTGCCGGAAAGGATCACGCCGGTGAGCTGCACGTTGAGCGGCTGGGCGGTGCCGTCGGCCACGGCGTCGCCGCTCTCGGGCTGCGCCTCGGGGGCGCGGCTCTCGTTGAACAGCGGCCGCGCCATCAGTTCGCCGTACTCCACCCAGGCGCGCAGCTTGGGCGGCTCGCCGCGGATCTGGCCCAGCGCGAGCGCGGGCGGCGGGCCCTCGTCGCGCGCCAGCGTGAACTGGGTGCCGAGGCCCATGCGCAGGGCCACGGCCAGCAAGGCCAGCACGGCGGCCACGGCGCCGGTCACGATCGCGGTGCGCCGGCCGCGGGTCACGAGGCCGCCTTCGGCGCGCCGGGCTTGCGCAGGTAACCCGACAGGGTGAACTGGATGTCGAGGTAACTCGCCACCTGGTTCGAGCCGGGCGCGCGGTAGCCGGTCTGCTTCCACACCTGCACCTCGTCCACCAGCAGCATCGGGCTGCCGCTCTCGAGGTCGTGCAGGATCGGGCCGAATTCCTCCAGGCTGCAGCGCAGGCGCACGCGGATCGAGGCGCGCTCGAACAGCTCCTTCTCGGCCGGCCGCTGGTACTGGTTCATGATGATCTGGCAGCTCTGCGCGTCGCGCGCATGCGCCTGCACGATCTGCTTGAGCCGCTGGCTCAGTCCCGCGGCAGCCGAATCGAAGTCGCCCTCGGCGAGGAACGCGGGGTTGCTGGCCTCGTAGGCGCGCACCGCGGCCAAGCGCTCCTCGATCTCCTTGCGCTGCTCGACCGTGCGGCGGAAGCGCAGCTCGCGCTCGCGCAGGTCGGCCATCTGGCCGGCGATCTCCAGGTGCCGCGCCGTGAACCACCAGTGCACGCCGACCAGGTACGCCAGCAGCACCGCGATCACCAGCAGGACCACGGCGAGGAAACGGCCATTGTCCGAACTAGGAAGCCACTGCATCGGCCTTCTCCGGTTCGGGCGCCTTCTCGGGCGCTTGGCCCGGCGCACCGCCTGGCGGCGCGGCGGGCTGCGTCGCCGGGGTCGCCGGCGCGGCGGGCGTCGCGGAGGCCGCGGCCCCGGCCTCCGGCGCCGGCGGATTGCGCAGCTTGGCCTGGATCAGGAACTGCTCCTTGCCGGTGCGCGCATCGGGCGTGATCGCGCCCTGCAGGGCGGGACCCTCGAGGTACGGCGATGCCTGCAGCAGCGTGATCAGCGCCGCCGCCTCGCGCGACTGTCCCTGCAACTGCACCTGGTCGGCGTTGACGGAAAAGCGCTGCAGCCAGGTGTCGGCCGGCAGGCGCCGGGTGAGGTCCAGCATCACGTCGATGGTGGGCGGGCGGGCGCCCTTGCGCTCGGTCAGGAAGCTGGCGCCATCGATGGCCTGCTTGAGCGTGTTGCGCAGCGTGGCGACGCTCCTGGCGTCCGCGCGCTCCTTCTCGGTCTGCGCCTCGAGCGCGGCCAGCGCCTGCTCGCGGTTGGCCACCGACTGCGCCATCACGCCGACCAGCAGCAGCAGCGCCACGGCCGCCAGGGCCAGGTTCACCTTGAGCCAGAAACGGCGGCGCGGCGCGCGACGCTCGCGCGGCAGCAGGTTGAAGCCCAGCCGCGCGCCGTCGGCGTCCACCGCGTCGATCGCCTCCAGCGGCACGCCGGCCGCCTCCAGCGTGGCCAGCTCGGCGTCCACCGCCGCGCGCGGCACCAGCGCGAACTCCGCCACCAGCTGCCGCGCCGCGGGATCGCGCCGCTGCACGCGGCAGTCGAAATACACCTGCTCGGCGCGGAACGGCGTCTGCCGGTCGAGCTCGAAGCCCAGCACCTGGCGCAGGTTCTCCTCCGCCGCCATCGGCAGGGTCAGCGTGCGCCGCAGCACGCGCGCGGCGGGCAGCGCCAGGACCACGGCGGGCGGCTCCTCCTCGCGCACCAGCGCCTGCGCCACCGCGGGCCGCGCCGCGGCCGCATCGGGCGCCAGCGCGATCCGCACCGGTTCGGCCGGCGCGGCCGGGGCCAGGACCAGCTCGCCGCCCTCGATGCCCGCGCGCACCTCTTCGCGGCGCTCGACGAACCACTCGCGCACGCGCGCCGGCACCATCGCCGCGAGTTCGCGCCCCCACCAGGTGAGGAAGCGATGCAGCGAAGTGCCGGCGTAGGCGACCCGCAGGCGGGCCAGTTGGCTGGTCAGCACCGATTCGGACATGTGGACTTACCTGACGCTTCCCGGGCGCCAGCGGAGGATGCTGAAGGCACGCCCGCCGGGGGCGCCGCCGAGACGGATCGTCGCATCCAGGACGGTCCACGCGCCGTTGGGCAGCGTGGCCTTCGATCGCACAGTATACGTGACGCCTCCGCCTGCCGGCACCAGCGGCGTGCCGTCGGGCAGCACCAGCGGCTCGGCCGCCTGCCCCGGCAGCAGCTGCCGGCGCTGCTCGACCAGCGCGGCGGCGATCTCGGGGGTCATGCCCGGCAAGGCCTGCAGCACGGTGGCCGAGGCGAAGGCCGGGTTGGGACGGCTGGCGCGGGCGTAGACGGTGATGTGCGGCTCCAGCAGCCGGTACAGCTCGTAGTCCATGCCCAGCACCTGCTGCAGTTCCTCCACCGTGCCGAAGTTGCGGTTCGAGGGCGTGTACGGCAGGCCCGCCGCCTCGTACTCGCGGTCCTCGGCGCCATTGGGGCGGATCAGGTCGTCGGGGTCGCGGAAGTCGAGCGCCGCATCGGCGATCTGCGTGGCGCGCTGCTCGTCGGCGCCGACCACGCGCAGCAGCGCCGCCAGCACCTGCTCGTCGGCGCCGTTGATGTCGATCTTGCCCGACTCGTCGGTGATCTCGACCTCGACCTTGGCGCCCTCGAACTCGAAGGCGTAGCTGCGGCCGTCGGGCACCCAGCGCAGCTCGGGATTGACCCGGCGCAGCTCCAGCGCGGCGTAGGCAAGGCCCGATTCGGCCGCGTAGCGGGCCCGGGTGCCGTCGAAGAGGTGCCGCGTCTGCAGGTTCTCGGTGCGCGCCAGCACCACGAAGCCGCCGAGCAGGATCACCAGCAGCGCGACCACCCACAGCACCAGCACCAGGGCGATGCCCCGGGGCGGCGCGGCGCGGAACGGGCGGCGGTCGGTGCGCATCAGCCGGTGAAGAAGCTCGGTTCGTTGGCCGCGTTGGCGGCCCCCGGATCGACCATCAGCGGGATCACGAGTTCCGGCCAGGTCATGCCGGCGTCGCGCTCGAACTCGAGCTCGACCTTGATCATCAGCGGCAGCTGGCCCGGCTTGTCCCACTCGTCGCGCCAGTCGCCGAGCTCGCCGCGCTCGTCGATGGCGCGGTACTGGAAGCGGGCGACGCGGATGCGGTCGAGCAGCACCACCGGCTCGCTGTCGTTCTCCACCGAGTCCTCGCGCGCGTCGTAGCCGTTGAGCATGACGTGGTGGAACACCAGCTCGCGGCCGCCGGGGCCGGGCTCGAAGGACAGCTGCTGGACGTACGGTCCGCCGTGGCCGAGGTAGCCCGGCATCGGCGCGACGAAGACCAGGCGGTCGCGCTCGCCGCCGAACAGGACGCGCTCGCCGGTGCCGGACTTCTCCTCGTAGGCGAGCCCCAGCGCCTGGCCCACCTCGCGGCGCAGGAACTCCTGCGCCACGCGCATGCGGTTGGTGCGCTCGATCAGGTCCTCGCCGCTGGCGGCGGCGCGGGTCGCGGTGCGGATGCCCGACCAGGCGCCGGCCACCAGCAGGGCCAGCAGCACCGTGGCCAGCAGCAGCTCGACCAGGGTGAAGCCGCGCGCGGCGCGACGGTGGCGCGGGAGGCGCGTCATCCGCCCTGGATGCCCTGGTCGGCGCCCGGCTGCTGCGCGCGCAGGGTGACGAAGCTGGCCGACTGTTCGCGGACGCCGTCGCGCCAGCGCACCACCAGCTCGACCCGGAACAGGTCGACCACGCCGGCGTCGATGGTGCCGTCCGTGGCCGGCGGCGGGTCGATCTTGCGCACGTCCAGCTCCCAGTCGTAGGACTCGTCGAAGCGGCCGTTGTCGCGGCCGTCGCGCAGCGGCTGGCCGATGCCCACCACGTCGAGTCGCGACTGCGCCCACAACGCGGCCTGGGTGTAGGCGGCGGAGCGCCGCGCCGACCGCATCGAGCTGGTGGCGATCTCCATCAGCGCGCCGAAGGCGACCGCGAACACGACGAAGGCCGTGACCAGCTCGATCAGGGTGAAGCCGCGCGCGGGTCGCGGCAGGCGCGGTCGGCGGCGCGCCTGCGTGCTCACTGGCCGGCCTCGCGCAGGCGCACTTCGCCGGTGAGCCAGCCCACCTGCACCTGCCACTCGCGCTCGCCCGAGATCAGGCGCACCTTGCCGCCGGTGGAACTGCCGTCGGGGTAGAAGCGGATGCGGCCGGTGGTGTCGCTGGTCTGCTCCTCGGCCGCGGTCACCAGGCGCAGCTCCATCTTGCCGGGCAACTCCTGCGCGTCGCGCCTGGGCGCGGTGTAGGTGCGGTGCTCGACGTCGAGCTCCAGCGCCTGCTCCTCGCCGCTGACGATGGCCTGGCCGCGCGTGTAGCGCAGCGCCGCCACCAGGTCCTTGCCGGCGGCGCGCACGCGCGCGGCGTTGATGGTCTGCGAGAAGCCGAGGCTGGCCAGCCCGAGCAGGATCGCGATCAGCACCAGCACGGCGACGATCTCGATCAGGGTGAAGCCGCGCGCGCGCCGCAACCCCCGCGGCGGCTGCAGCCGCGACCGCGGCACCGGCCGCGGCCATGGCCGCCCTCGCCGGGCACGGGCGTCCACCGCGCGAATCCTGGCGGCTCCGCCGCGGCTCACCAGTTGCCGATGTCCGCGCCCTTGAGCCCCTCGCCGCCTTCCTTGCCGTCGGGCCCGAGCGAATACAGGTCGAAATCGCCGCCCTTGTCGCCCGGATAGCGGTAGACGAAGGGATGGTTCCACGGATCCTTGAGCTCCTTCTCCTTGGCGTAGGGCCCCTGCCAGTTGGTGGCGTCGCCGGGCTTCTGCACCAGGTCCTCGATGCGCTGCGGCGGCGAGCCGTTGTCGAGCGCGTAGGTCTCGACCTTGCCGGCCAGCGAGTCGATCGCGATCTTGGTCGCGTTGACCTTGCCGCGCACCGCGCCGTCGCCGATGCGGTTGGCGACCAGCGCGATCACGATGCCGATCAGTGCCATCACGACCAGGATCTCGATCAGGCTGAAGCCGCGCGCGGCGCGGCCCTTCAATGCGGGGAGCTTCGGTCGCGTCATGGTCGGGTTCCTTGTCACTGGATGTTGCGGCTGAGGTCGAGGATCGGCAGCAGGATGGCCAGCATGATGAACGCCACCAGCAGCGCCATCACGATGGTGAGCATGGGGACCAGCGCGGCGAGCGAGCGGTCGATCGAGCGCTTGACCTCGCCGTCGAAGGTGTCGGCCACCTTGAGCAGCATGCCGTCGAGCTCGCCGGATTCCTCGCCGACCGAGATCATCTGCAGCGCGAGGCTGGGGAAGCGCTTGCTCCGGCCCAGCGCCCACGCCAGCCCGCCGCCGGTCTTGACCTCGTCCGCCGCGGCGTCGACCGCGGCCACCAGCGCCGTGTTGCCGAGCACGTTGCGCCCGATCGCGAGGCTGGTCAGCAATGGAACGCCATTGCCGAGCAAAGTTCCCAGGGTGCGCGACAGGCGCGCGGTTTCGATCTTGGCCACCAGCGCGCCGATCCAGCGCGCGCCCAGGGTCCAGGCGTCGAAGGCGAGGCGCGAGGCCGGCTGCTGCAGCTGCCGCTGCGCCCAGGCCACGGCGACGACGACGGCCAGCGCCAGCACCCACCACCAGCTGGCGAGGAAGTCGCCCAGCGCGAGCACGAAGCGGGTGATCAGCGGCAGTTCGACCCCCATGTCCTCGAACAGCGGCACGAACTGCGGCACCACGTAGATCAGCAGCAGCGCCAGCGCGCCGACCACGAGCACGAGCAGGATGACCGGGTAGATCAGCGCGCTGACCACGCTCTCGCGCATCGCGCGGCTGCGCTCGAGGTACTCGGCCAGCCGGCGCAGGGTCTCCTGCAGCGAGCCGGACGCCTCGCCCGCGCGGACCATGTTCACGTACAGGCGCGAGAACACGCCATGCTGCTGCTCCAGCGCCGACGACAGCGGCGTGCCGCCGCGCACCGATTCGCGCACGCGCTCCAGCAGCTTCCTGGCGCGCTCGCTGTCGGGCAGCTCGAGCAGGATCTGCAGCGCGCGGTCCAGCGGCTGGCCGGCGCCGAGCAGCACGGCGAGCTGCTGGGTGAAGGCCACGATCTCGGCCTGGTTGAGGTCGGCGCGGCTGAACAGGGCCGCCAGCCCGGTGCCGGCGCCCGCCGCGGCCTCGCGCGCCTCGATCGGGATGTTGCCGCCTTCCTGCAGGCGGCCGATGACCTCCTCGCGCGAGGCGGCCTCCATCTGGCCCTCGATGGTCTCGCCGGTGCTGGCGACGGCCTTGTAGCGGAATAGCGCCATGGTGGGCGTGGAGCCTCGGTTCAATGGACGACCGCGGCAAGGGTCGCGGTGGTCGCAGGTCTTTCGTGGCGACATCCCGGCGCGAGCCGGGATCCCGTGGCGCGATCGCGGACGGCCGCGCGGCGCGCCGGCCGGCATCCCCGCGCGACTGGATCCCGGCTTGCGCCGGGTTGGCGCCGCCCGGGCGGCCGGTGGAGCCGGCCCTGCCGTCGCGGCGTCAGTTCTCCTGCGTCACCCGCAACACTTCCTCGATCGTGGTCACGCCGGCGAGCGCCTTCACCAGGCCATCCTCGTACATGGTGCGCATGCCCTCGGCGCGCGCCTGCTCCTCGATCTCGCCCATGCCGGCGTGCTGCATGACCAGGCGCCGCAGCGGATCGCTCATCACCAGGAACTCCATGATCGTGGTGCGGCCGAGGTAGCCGGTCGGCGTGAGCGGCGACGGCACCGGCTTGTACAGGTAGATGGTGCCCTCGGGCTGGAAGCGGCGCAGGCCGAACTGCTCGATCACCTCGGGCATGGCCTCGTAGCGCTGCGCGTGGGTGGGCTCGAGCCGCCGCACCAGGCGCTGGGCGAGGATGCCGTTGATGGTCGAGGTGAGCAGGTAGTCCTCCACGCCCATGTCGAGCACGCGGGTCACGCCGCCGGCGGCGTTGTTGGTATGCAGCGTGGACAGCACCAGGTGGCCGGTAAGCGCCGACTGGATCGCGATCTTCGCGGTCTCGAGGTCGCGCATCTCGCCGATCATGATGATGTCGGGGTCCTGGCGCACGATCGAGCGCAGCGCGTGCGAGAAGTCCAGCCCGATGCTGGGCTTGGCCTGGATCTGGTTGACGCCCTCGAGCTGGTACTCGACCGGATCCTCGACCGTGATGATCTTGACGTCGGGCGTGTTGAGCTTGCTCAGCGCCGTGTACAGCGTGGTGGTCTTGCCCGAGCCGGTGGGGCCGGTGACGAGCAGGATGCCGTGCGGCATCTCCAGCACGCTGATGAACTTGCCGAGGAATTCGTCGGTGAAGCCCAGGGCGTGGAAATCCAGCACCACGCTCTCGCGGTCGAGGATACGCATCACCACCGACTCGCCCCACGAGGTCGGCACCGTGGACACGCGCAGGTCCAGCTCCTTGCCCTGCACGCGCAGCATGATGCGGCCGTCCTGCGGCAGCCGGCGCTCGGCGATGTTGAGCTTGGCCATGATCTTGATGCGGCTGATCACGGCGGCGGTGGACGCGGCCGGCGGCGACTCCACTTCCTCGAGCACGCCGTCGATGCGGTAGCGCACCTTGAGCCGGTTCTCGAACGGCTCGATGTGGATGTCGGAGGCGCGCGCTTCCACCGCGCGCTGGATCACCAGGTTCACCAGCCGGATCACCGGCGCCTCGGAGGCGAGGTCGCGCAGGTGCTCGACGTCGTCCTCGCTGCGGTTGGCCTCGTCGGACAGGTTCTCGACGATGGTGCCCATGGCGCTGCGGCCGGAGCCGTAGTAGCGCTCGATGAGGTCGTCGATCTCGCTCTGCAGGCCGAGCTTGGTCGCGATGCGCTTGCCGGTGGCGAGCTGCATGGCGTCGATCGGGTAGCGGTCGAGCGGATTGGCGACCAGCAGGCCGACCTCGGCGTCGTCCTCGGCCACCGGCACCACGTGGTGCGCCTTGAGGAACTTGACCGAGACCTGCACGCCGGCCGGAGGCCCGTCGGGACAGTCCTTGGCCGCCAGCAGCGGCAGGCCCAGCACCTCGCCGGTGGCCTCGACCAGGTCGCGCTCGGAGATCAGGCCCAGGCGCGCCAGCAGCATCACGAAGCTGCCGCGCGGGTCCTCGTCGTACAGGCGCCGCGCGCGCACCACGTCGGTCTCCTTGAGCCGTCCGCGGCTCTGCAGGAGGTGCGAGATGCGTTCGTCCAGCGCCGCGATGTCGGTGCCGGCGACGGTTGCGGCGGGGGCTTCGGCGAGGGCGGCGGCGTTCATGCGCTGGTCGGGCTCAGGAATCGGTTGGACCGCGGCGGGCGGGCGCTGGTTCCGCGGGACGCCGGCCTTCGAGGGTCAGGTCCTCGATGAAGCGCCGGTTGAACGCGACCCAGAGCACCACCGGCGCGATGGCCGGCAGCGCCAGGTAGGCGAACTGGTAGGCCACCCCGACCAGCTCCGGCGACAACCCATGGGCGGCCAGTGTAGCGGCGCCGGCGCTGGCCGCCGCCTGCGCCGCGGCCGACGCGGCCGCGCCATAGCCCGCGTCGACCAGCCCGGAGGCCACCGCGCCGCCGAGGCCGAAGTAGACGTCGCGGAACGCCTCGAACACCAGGCCGAAGGCCTGCACCGGGACCAGCAGCAACCAGCCGCCGAACAGCTGCGCGAAGGTGCGGCGCCAGTCGAGCGGCGTGGCCATGACCAGCCCCGCCAGCACCGGCAAGCCGTAGCAGTACTGCAGCGCGTTGACGTCGAGCGCGATCTCCAGCGTGGCGGTGGGCAGGCCGGGGACGCCGGCCACGTTGGCCGTGATGGCGTAGATGAAGCGTTCGTACTCCTGCGCGGTGCCATGGAACAGCTCCGGCATCCAGCCCGTGAGCACCCAACCGGCGACGCGGATCGGCGCGAAAACCACCGCGGTGCGCAGCGTGTACCAGAGGAAGAACGCCAGCGGCAGCCACAGCAGGGCGGCGAGGAAGAAGCCCTTGAGCCGCGGCCTGGGCTCCTGCGGCGGGACGCTGGGAGGCGGCGCGTCCATGCCCTCAGCCCAGCCAGGTCCTGGCGTTGCGGAACATCCGCAGCCACGGCGAGTCCTCGCCCCACTGCGGTGGCCGCCACGACAGCTGCACGCCGCGGAACACGCGTTCCGGATGCGGCATGAGGATGGTCACGCGGCCATCGGCGTTGGTCAGCCCGGTGACGCCGCCGGGCGAGCCGTTGGGGTTGGCCGGATAGCGCTCGGCGGGCGCGCCACGGCCGTCTACGTAGCGCAGGCAGCCCAGCGCCGCGGCGCGTTCCTGCGCGCTGGCGAACTCGGCGCGACCCTCGCCGTGCGCCACCGCCACCGGGATCCGCGAGCCCTCCATGCCGCGCAGGAACAGCGAGGGCGAAGGCATCACCTCCACCAGCGCGAGGCGTGCCTCGAACTGCTCGGAGCGGTTGCGCAGGAAGCGCGGCCAGGCCTGCGCGCCCGGGATCAGGTCCTTGAGCGCCGCCAGCATCTGGCAGCCGTTGCACACGCCCAGCGCGAAGCGCGCGCGGTCGGCGAGGAAGCGTTCGAATTGCCCGGCCAGCGCCGCGCGGTAGCGGATCGAGGTCGCCCAGCCGCGGCCGG
Organism: uncultured Gammaproteobacteria bacterium; assembly: GCA_964614825.1. Taxonomy (GTDB): domain Bacteria; phylum Pseudomonadota; class Gammaproteobacteria; order Xanthomonadales; family Ahniellaceae; genus JAGOEZ01. The sequence continues at coordinate 945 of CAZTNB010000003.1, read as the reverse complement.
CGCCGAGCACGTCGCCGTAGGAGAAGCCGCCGCAGGCGACGAAGCCGGCGTAGGCGTCGAGGCGCGCGCGGCCCTCGATCAGGTCGCTCATGTGCACGTCGTCGGCGTCGAAGCCGGCGCGGGTGAAGGCCGCCGCCATCTCCACCTGGCCGTTGACGCCCTGCTCGCGCAGCACCGCCACGCGCGGACGGGCGCCGGTCGCGACATAGGGCGCGGCGACGTCGTCGTCGGGATCGAAGCCCAGCTGCGGCGCCAGGCCGGGCTCGTCGCCGGCGACCAGCGCCGCGCGCTCCTCGTCGGCGCAGGCCGGGTCGTCGCGCAGGCGCTGCATCGCATGGCTGGTCTCGTGCCAGGCCGCGACCAGCTCGGCGCGGCTGAAGGTGCCGAGCAGGCGGCCCTCCTGGCGCAGGCGCACCGCCTCGCCTTCCAGCGGGCGTCCGACCCCGTGCACCAGCGGGCCCAGGCCGTGGCCGGCGAGGATCTCGCGCACCAGCGGCACGTCGGCGTCGCGCACCTGGATCACCGCGCCCAGCTCCTCGGCGAACAGCGCGGCGCGCGTGTCGCGGGCCCAGCCGTCGAGCAGCAGGTCGAGGCCGCAATGGCCGGCGAAGGCCATCTCGAGCAGGGTGACGATGGCGCCGCCGTCGGAACGGTCGTGGTACGCGAGCAGCAGGCCGCGCAGGTTGAGGACCTGGATCGCATCGAAGAAGGCCTTGAGGCGACCGGCGTCGTCGGCGTCCGGCGCGCTGTCGCCGAGCTGGCCGTGGGTGTGCGCCAGCACCGAACCGCCGAGGCGGTTGCGGCCGCCGCCGAGGTCGACCAGCAACAGCTCGCTCGGGCCCTGGTCGAAGCGCAGCAGCGGCGTCAGCGCGCGACGCGCGTCGCCGATGCGGGCGAAGGCGGTGATCACCGGCGACACCGGCGACACCACCTTGTGCTCCTGCC
>CAZTNB010000002.1:40121-53547 GCA_964614825.1 uncultured Gammaproteobacteria bacterium | reverse complement strand
CCTCAGGGCGTCGCGTCCAGGCGCCCGTACTTGCGCAACTGCGCGCGCAACTGCTCGTGGTCGATCGCGTGCAGCACGTGGCCGTCGATGCCGTCGAGGGTGCGCGCCGCCACCATCGCGTTGACGATCGCCTCTTCGGTGGCGAGCGCGGTGGCCTCGAACAGGCCGTCGAGGGAGTCGTTGGCCAGCGCCTCCACCCGGGCGATGCCCCCGCCCGAGGACGCAGCCTCCACGTTGGCGGTGCTGAAGGCGACGAAGATGTCGCCCGAGCCGTTGCCCGACATGCTGCCCACGCGGGCGAGGCCGATCGATACCCGGCGCGCGACGCGCTCGAGCTGGTGCGGCAGCAGCGGCGCGTCGGTGGCGACGACCGCGATGATCGAGCCCAGTTCGTTGTTGGTGCCGGCCTCCGCGGTGAAGGGCGCGTTCTCGGGCATGGCGCGGCCGACCGGCACGCCGGCGACCTGCAATTGCCAGCGGCGGCCGAAGTTGGATTGCACCAGCACGCCCACGGTGTAGTCGGCCACGCCCTTGACCCGCACGCGGCGCGACGCGGTGCCGGTGCCGCCCTTGAACTCGAAGCTGTGCATGCCGGTGCCGCCGCCGACGTTGCCCTCGGCGATGGCGCCGCCGCGCGCGCCGTCGAGCGCGGCGCGCGCATGCTCGGGCTTGACGTGGAAACCGTTGAGCTCGTTGAGCCAGCCGTCCCAGGTCTCGGCCACCACCGGCAGCGACCAGCTGTCCTCGACCTCGCTGTGCTCGACCAGCCAGGCGATGGTGGCGTCGTGCACCACGCCCACGCTGTGGGTGTTGGTGATCATCACCGGGCCGGCCAGCGTGCCCGATTCCTCGAGCCAGGTGGTGCCGGTCATCTCGCCGTTGCCGTTGAGGGTGAACCAGCCGCCGTAGACCGATTGCGCGGCGCCGGCGCGGCCGCGCGGCAGCACCGCGGTGACGCCGGTGCGGATGACCGGGCCCTCCAGCGGGCGCGCGGCCGAGCCCGAGATCAGCGTGGTGTAGCCCACTTCGACCCCGGCCACGTCGGTGATCGCGTTGAGCGGGCCGGGCGTGCCGTAGAAGGGGATGCCGAGGTCGCGCGCGCGTGGCGCGGGATCGGCCGCCAGGGCGCTGGCCGCGGCGCAGAACAGGGCGAGGATCGCGGTCGGATGGCGCATGGGCGGCTCCCGTTGGTGGCGGCGCGCGCCTATCATGCCGCAGCCGGTCCCGAGTCCGTGGTGGAGTCCCGCATGGTCGCCGCATCGCGCGCTGTCGTCGTGATCCTGCTCCTGTCGCTCGCCGCCTGCGGCGGCAAGCCCCCGCCGGCCGCGCCGGCCGCCGATCCGCGCGCCGCGCAGGACCTCGCCACCTACCGCCAGCTGGTCGGAGCGAACTCGCTCGAGTTCGCGGTGACGGTGGGGCGCGAGATCCAGCGCAAGTACCCGGGCACGCCCGCCGCCGCCGAGGTGGCGGCCTCGCTGCCCGCGGTCGAGGCGAAGTACAAGGCCGGCGTCGACGCCAAGCGGCTGGCGGCCCTGTGGGACTACCAGACCGGCGTGCAGTCGGGCGGGGCGCAGTCGTCGGCCTCGATCTTCAGCACCGATCCCGCCGGCGCGGCGCAGGTCCGCTTCATCTTCCGCCGCCATGCCGAGTGGGGCCGCAGCGCGTACCTGTACGCCGGCGGCGGCGGCTTCCTCTGCCCGGAGCCCTGCAGCCTGCTGCTGCGCTTCGACGATGCGGCGGCGACGCGCTGGAAGGCGCACCTGCCCGAGACCGGGGAGCCGGCGATCTTCATCGACGACGATGCGGCGCTGGCGGCGAAGCTGCCGGGGACCCGGCGCCTGGCGATCGAGGCCACGTTGCGCGACCAGGGACCGGTCACCCTGCTGTTCGAGCCCGGCGGCTTCGAGCCGGGGCGCTGGGTCGAGTTGCCCTCGAAGTAGCGCCGCGCCGCCGGGGCGGGGCCGGCGTGGCGCGAACGCTCAGCTCGGGCGCGCGAAGCGCGCGAGCGGATCCGCCACCGCGGGCGCGCCGGCGGCGACGGCCTTCGCGCCGGCCGCCATCACGGCCTGCCACGCCGAGCGGAAGCGCAGCATCTCCTCTTGCGTGCCGATCGTGATCCGCACCTTGTCCGGCCATACCTCCCAGGTGCGGCCGATCACCACGCCGCGTTCGGCCATCGCCGCCATCACCGGCTTGCCGGGCCGGCCGGCGTCGAGCAGGAAGCAGTTGGTGCTCGACGGCATGAAGGAATAGCCCTGCGCGCGCAGCCAGGCGAAGGTCTCCTCGCGCACGCGCGCGGTCTCGCGCTTGCGTTGCGCCACCAGGCCGGAGTCGCCCAGGCTCGCGATCGCCGCCGCGGTCGCGGTCACCGGCATCGGGTTGGCGCCGTAATGCTCCAGGCGCTCGAGCAGGTCCGGGCGCGCGAGGGCGAGGCCGCATCGCAGGCCGGCCATGCCGTACAGCTTCGAGAACGTGCGCAGCACGATGAGGTCGGCGCCGGCCTCGACGAGGTCGACCACGCTGCGCTCGTCGGTGTAGTCGATGTAGGCCTCGTCGACCATGACCACCGCGCCCTTGGGCTTGTGCGCCAGCGCCCACTCGATCTCGGCGCGCGAGCTGAGCGTGCCGGTGGGATTGTTGGGATTGCACACGTACAGGAGGCCGGCCTGCGGGTCGGCCGCCACCATCCGGCGCAGGTCGTGCGAGCCATCCTCGGCCAGCGGCACCTTGGTCACCCGCGCCCGCGTGAGGCCGGCCGCATCCCAGGCCGCCTCGAACGTGGGGTTGGCGGTCACCAGGCCGCGCACCGGCGAAGTGCAGGCGAGCACGCCGTAGTGCAGCGGCTCGCTCGAGCCGGCGTAGGGCAGCACGTGCTCCGGCCGCAGGCCGAGGCGCTGCGCGGCGATCTCCACCAGCCGCCCGGTCTGCTCGAACAGGTAACGGCCGCCCTGCGGCGTCATCGCCGCGAGGGCCTCGCGCGCCGCGGCGCAGGGGCCGGCGGGGTTCTCGTTGGCGTTGAGCCAGACCTTGGCTTCGGTCCCGGCGGCAGCCGCGGCCGGAACCTGCGCCAGGGCGAGGCCGCCCTCGCCCAGCAGCGGCATCACGCCGGCGACGCCCGCCATGCGCAGGAAATGGCGCCGCGTGGGACCGTTCGACATGGGCGTCTCCGCGCTCGGCAGGCGATGCGCTAGCGTAGCAGCGGCGCCCCGCCGCCGCGGCCGTGTTGCCGCGCTTGCGCGAAAGGGGCCGCGCCATGCCGTTCGTCACTGCGCGCGGGAGGGCGCGGGCGCTAGAGCTGTCGCAACGCCACCGCCGCACTCGGAGCCGGGCCATGGTTCGCCGCATCCTCGCCGTCGTTTGCCTCGGCCTCGGTCTCGGCCCGGGCGGTACCGCCGCCGCCGCGCTGGAGTCGATCGCGCCGCACACCTTCCTGCTGCGCGGCGCCTTCGAGCCGGGCCGCCAGCCCGACGGCAATTCGGTCGTGCTGGCGGGGCCGCGGGGGCTGCTGGTGGTCGACACCGGCCGCCATCCCGCGCATACCCGGGCCCTGATCGACTTCGCGGTCGAGCGCGAACAACCGGTGGTCGCGATCGTCAACACGCACTGGCACCTCGACCACATCGGCGGCAATCCGCGCCTGCGCCTCGCCTTTCCCGGCGCGCAGGTCCACGCCAGCGGGGCGCTGGCGGACGCCATGGATGGCTTCCTCGCCGACTACCGACGCCAGTTGCAGCAGATGCTGCGCGAGGCCGGCGACGACGCGGCCAGGCGCGCGCCGCTCGAGGCCGAGCTCGCCATCCTCGGGTCCGGCCCGGCGCTGGCGCCCGACCACGTGGTGCAGGCGCCGGGGGCCGCGACGCTGGCCGGCCTGCCGCTGCAGGTGGGGCTGGCGCGCGGCGCCGCCACCGCGGGCGACGTGTGGCTCTACGACGCGTCCACCAAGGTGCTGGTCGCCGGCGACCTGGTCACGCTGCCGGCGCCCTTCTTCGACACCGCTTGCGCCAGCGGCTGGACACGGGCCCTGGCCGAACTGGACGCGGTGCCGTTCGAGACCCTGGTGCCGGGCCATGGCGCGCCGATGGGACGTGCGGAGTTCGGCCGCTATCGCGAGGCCTTCACCGGCCTGCTGGCCTGCGCGGCGGGGACGGCGACGGCGCAGTCGTGCATCGACGGCTGGCTGGCCGCGGCCGGTCCGCTGGTGCCCGCGGCGGAGCAACCGCTGGCGCGCATGCTGCTCGACTACTACCTGGGCGAGTCCCTGCGCGGCGATCCGCCGCCGGTGCGCAAGGCCTGCGGCGCCTGAGGGTTGCGGCGCGCCGGGCGCCGACCGGGCGTCGACGCGCGCGGCGCGCGCGCATCGTTACACTCCGGGCCTCGTCACCGCCTGGAGTCGCGCGATGAAGGTACGTGCCGCGGTAGCCCATCGGGCCGGCGCACCGCTCGAGCTCGAAATGGTCGATCTGGAGGGACCCAAGGCCGGCGAGGTGCTGGTCGAGGTCAAGGCCACCGGCATCTGCCACACCGATGCCTACACGCTCTCGGGCGCCGACCCCGAGGGCCTGTTCCCCGCGATCCTGGGCCACGAGGGCGCCGGCGTGGTGGTCGAGGTCGGCGCGGGCGTGAAGAGCCTGCGCCCGGGCGACCACGTCATCCCGCTGTACACGCCCGAATGCCGCGAGTGCGAGTACTGCCTCAATCCCAAGACCAACCTGTGCCAGGCGATCCGCGCCACCCAGGGCAAGGGCCTGATGCCCGACGGCACCAGCCGCTTCTCGCTGGGCGGCAAGCCGCTGCACCACTACATGGGCACCTCGACCTTCGCCAACTACACGGTGCTGCCGGAGATCGCGCTGGCGAAGATCCGCGCGGACGCGCCCTTCGACAAGGTCTGCTACATCGGCTGCGGCGTCACCACCGGCATCGGCGCGGTGATCTGGACCGCGAAGGTCGAGCCCGGCTCCAGGGTGGTGGTGTTCGGCCTCGGCGGCATCGGCCTCAACGTGGTGCAGGGCGCGCGCATGGCCGGCGCGGCGATGATCGTGGGCGTGGACCTCAATCCGGCGCGGCAGGCGCTGGCGCGGAAGTTCGGCATGACGCACTTCGTGAATCCGGCCGAGGTGTCCGGCGACCTGGTCGGCCACCTGGTGGAACTCACCGGCGGCGGCGCCGACTACAGCTTCGAGTGCATCGGCAACACCCAGGTGATGCGCCAGGCGCTGGAGTGCTGCCACAAGGGCTGGGGCACCTCGGTGATCATCGGCGTGGCGGCGGCGGGGCAGGAGATCTCGACCCGGCCGTTCCAGCTGGTGACCGGGCGCAACTGGCGCGGCAGCGCCTTCGGCGGCGCGCGCGGCCGCACCGACGTGCCGAGGATCGTCGACTGGTACATGGACAAGCGCATCGACATCGATTCGCTGATCACGCACACGCTGCCGCTGGAGCGCATCAACGAGGGCTTCGAGCTCATGCATCGCGGCGAATCGATCCGCAGCGTGGTCGTGTACTGATGGGCCTCGAGGTCCTGTCCGAGCAGCGCTGCCACGGCGGCGTGCAGGGCTTCTACCGCCACGACTCCGCGGCGATCGGCCTGCCGATGCGCTTCGGCGTGTACCGGCCGCCGCAGGCCGCGGCGGGCCCGGTGCCGGTGCTGTACTACCTCGCCGGGCTGACCTGCACCGAGGAGACTTTCCCGATCAAGGCCGGCGCGCAGCGCGTGGCGGCCGAGCTGGGCCTGATGCTGGTCTCGCCCGACACCAGCCCGCGCGATACCGGCATCGCGGGCGAGGCGGACGACTGGGAATTCGGCGCCGGCGCCGGCTTCTACCTCGACGCCACGCAGGCGCCGTGGCGCGCGCACTTCCGCATGCACGAGTACGTGGCGCGGGAACTGCCGGCGCTGGTGGCGCGGCACTTCGCCGCCGACCCGGCGCGTTGCGGCATCTTCGGCCATTCGATGGGCGGCCACGGCGCCCTGACGCTGGCGCTGCGGCATCCGCGCCAGTACCGCTCGGTGTCGGCCTTCGCGCCGATCGTGGCGCCCACGCAGGTGCCGTGGGGACTCAAGGCCTTCGCGCGCTACCTCGGCGAGGATCGCGCGGCCTGGGACGAGCACGACGCCTGCGTGCTGGTGGGGCGGCAGCCGCACCCGGGCACGATCCTGCTCGACCAGGGGCTGGCCGACCGCTTCCTCGAGACGCAATTGCGGCCGGAGTTGTTCGAGGCCGCCTGCGCGCGCGCCGGGCAGGCCCTGCGCCTGCGCCGGCACGCCGGCTACGACCACGGCTACTGGTTCATCCAGAGCTTCATCGAGGCGCACCTGCACCATCACGCGCGTGAACTGGCGCGCTGAGCGCCGCCGCGCCCGGATGTGCGATGCTTCGCACCGTCCGTCGACCCTTCGACGCCTTTTCCGGATGCACGCCCGTGGCCAAGCCCAATTACTCGTTCGAGAAACGCCAGAAGGAACTGGCGAAGAAGAAGAAGCGCGAGGAAAAGCTCATGAAGAAGACCGCGCGCACCGCGCCCGCCGAGGGCGAGGCCGAGGGCGCGCCGGCGCCGGCGCCGGGCACGCTGCCGCCCAAGTAGGGCCGTCATCCGGCCGGCGCGCGGCCCGGTCCGCTGCAAGGCGGCGTGACTTCGGCCGGCCCCGCGTCGATCATCGCGGTGTCGTGGTCGCCCGCCTGCCCTCGCGCAACTGCCATCACTACGTCGATCCGCCTGCGTAGGCGCCGGCCTTCGCGTCGAGCGCGATTCGCGGGCGCCGCCGGTGCGCGGCGCCGGTCCGCCCGGTGCCTCGCGGTGCCGGGCATCGACGGAGAGACCGCATGTCCGACATCACCCGCCGTGATTTCCTCAATGGCGCCGCCCTGGCGATCCTGGGCGCCGCCACGCCGCGCGAACTGCTGGCCCGGCAGGCCGCCGCCGCCGGCTATCCGCCGGGACTGTCCGGCCTGCGCGGCCAGACCGATGCCGCGTTCGCCGCGGCGCACGGCATGGCCCTGCAGGGCAAGCGCTATCGGGTCGGCGGCCTGCCGGTGGAGGAGACCTACGACCTGGTGGTCGTGGGCGGCGGCATCAGCGGCCTCGCCGCCGCCTGGTTCTACCGCAAGAAGCACGGCGCCCAGGCCCGGATCCTGATCCTCGACGCGCTGGAGGATTTCGGCGGGCACGCCAAGCGCAACGAATTCGAGGCCGGCGGCCGCCTGCTGGTCGGCTACGGCGGCAGCGAGGCGCTGCAGTCGCCCAAGGCCAACTTCAGCGACACCGTCAACGACCTGTTGCGCTCGCTGGGCGTGGACGTGGCGAAGTTCGAAAGCAGCTACTTCAAGGCGACGACCTACCCGGACCTCGGGCTGTCGCGCGCCAGCTTCTTCGATCGCGACGCCTACGGACGCGACGCGCTGGTGACCGGCGATCCCACGGACTGGGTTTCCGACGACATTCCGCGCGAGCGCCGCAACGGCCGTGCGCTGGAGAAGTTCATCGGCGACTTCCCGCTGTCGGAGGCCGCGCGCGCGCAACTGCTCGAGCTCTACACCAGCAAGCGCGTGACCCTCGGCCACCTCGCCGACGACGCCGCGCGCGAGGCGTACCTCTCGCGCACCTCGTACGTGGACTTCCTGCGCAAGGACTGGGGCTTGTCCGACGAGGCGATCGGCTACTTCCGCAACCGGCCGCTGGATTTCTTCGGCCTGGCGCCCGGATACATCACCGCGCTCGACGCCGGGCTCTACGCCTATCCCGGGTTGCAGGGCATCGCGCTGCCCAGCGATCCCGAGGCCGCGGGCGAGCTCGAGGAGCCCTACGTCTACCACTTCCCCGACGGCAATGCCTCGGTGGCGCGCCTGCTGGTGCGGGCGCTGGTCCCGGGCGTGGCGCCGGGCACGACCATGGAGGACATCGTCACCGCGCGCTTCGACTACTCCAGGCTGGACCAGCCCGGCAGCGCCACCCGGCTGCGGCTCGACAGCACGGTGGTGCGCGTGGTCAACGGCGCGGACGGGGTCGAGATCGGCTACATCCCGCAGTCCGACGGCAGGCTGCACCGCATCCGCTCGCGGCACTGCGTGCTGGCATGTTTCAACATGCTGATCCCCTACATCCTCGCCGACCTGCCGGCGGCGCAGGCCGCGGCGCTGCGCGAGAACGTCAAGTCGCCGCTGGTGTACAGCAACGCGGTGATCCGCAACTGGGAGCCGTGGGTGAAGCTCGGCGTGCACGAGATCTACGGCGTCTCGAGCTTCCACTGCCGGGTCAAGCTCGATTATCCCGTGAGCATGGGCAGCTACGCCTTCCCGTCCGATCCCGCGCAGCCGATGGTGGTGCACATGGTGCACGTGCCGGTGGTGGACGGCCTGGGCAAGGACGTGCGCAAGGCCCTGCGCGCGGCGCGCGCCACCCTGCTCGACACGCCCTACGCGGCCTACGAGGCGGCCGTGCGCAAGGACCTGTCGCGGATGCTGGGCCCGGGCGGCTTCGACGCCGACCGCGACCTGCTCGCGCTGACCGTGAACCGCTGGTCGCACGGCTATGCCTGGGGCGTGAACGGCTTGTGCGACGACGAGGACACCTACGAGGAGACGATCGCCCTGGCGTGCAAGCCGGTCGGCAAGGTGGCGATCGCCAACTCGGACGCGGCGTGGTCGGCATACGCGCATTCGGCCATCGACGAGGCCTATCGCGCCGTCGGCGAACTGGGTTGATCGCGCGGGGTCGGGTCGGACCCGCCGCGTGGCGGCGCTCGAGCGACCGCGCGTCCGCTACTCGAGGTCCTCGATGCGCCGCGGGAAGCTGTCGTGCAGCAGCTGCGACAGCGCGCGGTCGGCCAGCACGCGGCCGCCGGTCTGGCAGCGCGCGCAGTAGTTGATCTCGTTGTCGACGTGCACGATGCGCTGCACCGGCGCGGCGCACACCGGGCAGGGTTGGCCGTAGCGGCCATGCACCGCCATCTCCGGGCGGAACGCGGTCACCTTGTCCGGGAAGCGGTCGCCGGCCTCCAGGCGCAGCCGGCGGGTCCATTCGGCCAGCACGTCGTGGACCGCGACGTGCAGCCGCGCGATCTCCGACGAAGCCAGCTGCTGCGCGAGCTTGAGCGGCGAGAGCCGGGCCCGGTGCAGGATCTCGTCGGAGTAGGCGTTGCCGATGCCGCTGAAGCGCCGCGGGTCGGTGAGCGCGCGCTTGAGGGTGGCGTTGGGCGTGAGCAGGCGCGCGGTGAAGCTGGCGAGGTCGGCGCCCAGCGGGTCGATGCCGCCCGGGTCCATGGCCGCCAGCGGCGCGGCGCCCGCGACCACGTGCAGCGAGGCGCGGCGCTTGCTGCCGGCCTCGGTGAGCGCGAGCGTGCCGTGCGCGAACTCCAGCGTGGCGAGGGTGATCCGCGCCGGCGCCTTGGCGCTCGGCGCCAGCCAGCGCAGGCGGCCCGCGACCATCAGGTGGATGACGAGGAAGCGCTCCTGCTCGAAGGCCAGCACGATGCGCTTGCCGATCCGCTGCAGGCCGGTGACGCGCGTGCCCTCCAGCGCCTCGGGCGGCGGCGCCACGGTGCGCAGGACGAAGGGACTGCCCACCCGCACGCGCGCCGGCGCATGGCCCAGCACGCGCGGGGCCAGGGCGTCGAGGTAGACCACGAGGTCCGGCAGTTCGGGCACGCCCCAGCATAGCCGGCGCGGCGCGCCGGGGCGCTAGTAGGATGCGCGCACAGCCACGCCGGAGCATCGCCGCATGCCGAGCCGCCGTAGTGTCCTGCAGGGCCTGGGCGCCACCGTGGCCCTCTCCGCCCGCGCGGCGGAGCCGGCGCACGAGCACGGGCCCGGCTGCGTGTTCTGCGACATCGTCGCCGGCCGGCGCGAGGCGACCGTGGTCTGGAGCGACGCGCGCTGCCTCGCGGTGGCCGACCGCTATCCGCTGGCGCGCGGCCACACGCTGCTGCTGCCGCGCGAGCACGTGGCCGACCTCTACGCGATGCCGCCGGACCTGGCCGCGCACCTGTTCGGCCTCGCCCCGCGGCTGGCGCGCGAGATCAAGCGCGCCTTCGCCGCCGACGGCATGACCCTGGTGCAGAACAACGAGCGGCACGGCGGCCAGACCGTGTTCCATTTCCACCTGCACTTCGTGCCGCGCACCGCCGGGGTCCGGTTGTTCGAGTACCCCGCCGAGCGGCCGGAGGCGCCGCGCGAGGCGCGCGAGCGCGAGTTCGCGCCGCTGCGCGCGGCGCTGGCGGGCTGAGGCGGCATGCACGCGGGCGCGGCCGCGCAGGTGCCCGAGGCGGTCGCGCGCTTCCGCGCGGAGTACCGCGCGCACGAAGTGCCGGCGGGCTACCGCGGCGCGGTGCACCTGCTGCTCACCTTCGGCGGCGGCAGCGCGGCACTGGCCCTGTGCCTGCTGCAGCTCGAGGCGGTGCGGCCGCTGGAATGGCTGACCTTGCCGCTGGCGTTCCTGTACGCCAACCTGGCCGAGTACGTGGGCCATCGCTTCCCCATGCACCATCCGGTGCGCGGGCTGGGCCTGGTGTACCGGCGCCACGCCGGCCAGCACCACCGCTATTTCAGCCACGAGGCGATGGCGCTCACCGACCTGCGCGACCTGCGCGCGGTGCTGTTCCCGCCGCTGCTGGTGCTGTTCTTCTTCGGCGCCTTCGCGCTGCCGGTGTGGTTCGGCCTGGCCTGGGCGATCTCGGCCAACGTGGCCTGGCTGTTCGTCGCCACCGGCCTGGGCTACTTCCTCATGTACGAACTGCTGCACCTGGCGTGGCACGCGCCGGCGGGCTCGCGGGTCGCGCGGCTGGCGCTGGTGCGCTGGATGGGTCGCCTGCACCGGCGCCACCACGATCCGGCGCTGATGACGCGCTGCAACTTCAACATCACCTGGCCGATCTGCGACCTGCTGTTCGGCACGCTGTCGCTGCGCGACCGCTAGACTGCGCGCACCCGGGACGAGGAGCGGCGCATGCGCATCGGCAGGCTGGCGGCGGCAATGGTGGCGATGGCGGCGTCCGTCGCGGTGGCGAAGGAACCCGCGGCGCACTTCGACGCGATCGTGGTCGACGGCCACATCGACGTGCCGTCGGCCATGCTCGACGTGGGCTTCGACATCGGCAGCCGCGGCGACCGGCCCGGTTGCACCGACGTCATGGCGGCCTATTCCGGTTCGCTGCCGCGGCGCGACGACGGCAACTACTGCACCCACTTCGACCTCGACCGGGCACGCAGCGGCGGGCTGGACGCGGCGTTCTTCTCCATCTACGTGGCGGCCGACTACGTGGGCAAGGGCGCGGCCGAGGGCGGCGGGCCGGCGCGGCGCGCCTTCGACATGATCGCGGCGGTCAAGGACCAGGTCGCGGCGCACGCGGACCGCGCGGTGCTGGCGACCACCGCGGGCGACGTGCGGCGCGCGGCGCAGGAAGGACGCTTCGCGGTGCTGATGGGCATCGAGGGCGGCTACGCGATCGAGGACAGCCTGGCGCTGCTGCGCGCCTTCCACGCCCAGGGCGTGCGCTACATGACCCTGACCCACACCAGGCACACCGACTGGGCCGATTCCTCGGGCGGCCTGTACGGCCCGATCGCCGGCGCGCACGGCGGACTGACCGACTTCGGCCGCGAGGTGGTGCGCGAGATGAACCGGCTGGGGATGCTGGTGGATGTCTCGCACACCGCCGACGAGACCGTGCGCGACGTGCTGGCGGTGGCGACCAGGCCGGTCATGGCCTCGCACTCCTCGGCGCGCGCGCTGACCGACCACCACCGCAACCTCTCCGACGAGCTGCTGCGCGCGATCGGCGCCAACGGCGGCGTGGTGATGGTCAACTACTACGCCGACTTCATCGATCCGGCCTTCAACGCCACCCTGCCGCAGCGCTACCAGCGCATGGCCGAACTGGGCGCGAAGCTGGGCGACGATCCGCGCATCGACTGGATGGTCGAGCAGGAAACCCGCGCCAGGCTGCCGCGCACGCCGCTGTCCGTGCTGGTGGACCACATCGACCACATCGCCAAGGTGGCCGGCGTGGACCACGTGGGCCTGGGCAGCGATTTCGACGGCGCGCCGTTCATGCCGGTCGGCATCGACGGCGTGCAGGACCTGCCGAAGCTGTCGGCCGCGCTCAAGGCGCGCGGCTATTCCGACGAAGACCTGGCCAGGATCCTCGGCGGCAACATCCTGCGGGTGCTGGAAGCCAGCCAGCCGCCGGCACCGTAGCCGTCCGGCAGGTCGGGATCGCGGGCCTCGCCGCTCGCGCTCCAACGAAGGCGGGGCTCGGGGGGCTGCGACCCCCGGGGTGACTAATGACACGGGCGCACTAGTGTTGAGTCGGTAGTATTGCGCCATCCGCAGCAGGGATGGGCCATGGACACCGAGTCGCACCAGCGCAAATTCCAGAAGGAACTGGCCGCCGGCACCACGGCGCTGGTGCTGCTGGCGGTGCTCGAACGCGCGGCCGCGCCGATGTATGGCTACCAGATCGCCAAGCGCCTGGGCGAGAACGCCGAGGGCGTGCTCGCCGGCAAGCAGAGCGCGCTGTATCCGGTGCTGCGCAACCTTGCCGCCGGTGGCCTGCTCGACAGCGAGGTGGAACCCTCCGTCGCCGGACCGCCGCGGCGCTACTACCGCATCACCGCCCTGGGTCGCACCGTGCTCGGCCACTGGCTCGAGAGCTGGACCGCGACCCGCGACTACGTCGACGCCGTGCTCGAGGAAGGACAACGATGAACGCGCCCCTGCCGACCACCATCGAGCAGTACCTGGAACAGATCCGCGCCGCGCTGGGCGACGCCGACCCGGCGCTGATCCAGGACGCGCTGTACGACGCCGAGGAGCACCTGCGCGCCGAGCGCGCCGAGCACCCGGACGAAACCGAGGCCGCGGTGCTGGCCCGCGTCGCCGGCAGCTACGGCTCGCCGGCGGAAGTGGCGGCGATCTACCGCGACACCGAGGTCACGGTGGCGCGCGCGCTGCGTATGCCGCCACCGGCGCCGCGCAAGGGCCCGATCGCGCGCTTCTTCGGCGTGGCGGCCGACACCCGCACCTACGGCGCCCTGTTCTACATGCTGCTGTCGCTGGCCACCGGCGTCTTCTACTTCTCCTGGGTGGTGACTGGCCTGAGCCTGTCGGCCGGGCTCTTCATCCTGATCATCGGCATTCCGTTCCTGGTCCTGTTCCTGGCCACGGTGCGCGTGCTGTCGCTGGTGGAGGGCCGCATCGTCGAGACCATGCTGGGCGAACGCATGCCGCGGCGGCCGCTCTACACCGAGCGTGGGCTGGGCTGGATGGAGCGGGTCAAGCGCCTGTTCACCGACCCGCGCACCTGGTCGACGATGCTGTACTTCGCCCTGATGCTGCCCCTGGGCATCGCGTACTTCACCATCGCGGTGACCGGGCTGAGCGTGACGCTGAGCTTCATCGCGGCGCCGATCGCCTATGCCTTCGGCGCGCA
>CAZTNB010000002.1:0-40021 GCA_964614825.1 uncultured Gammaproteobacteria bacterium | reverse complement strand
GGCCGTGGCCTGTCATCGGGCCCGCGGGATCGGGTATCGGAACATGCGGCAGCCGGTCGGCGCCTGGCCACCGGCATCCGCATCCCCCATCCCGGGAGCGAGCCATGCGCAAGCACCAGATCGCGATTTCGCTGCTCACGCTGCTCGGCGCCGGCACGGCCGGCGCCGCCACGGTGGAAGTGGCCGTCACCAATTTCCAGTTCGTGCCCAACGAGGTCGTCATCAGCCCCGGCGACTCCGTGCGCTGGACCAACAACACCGGCATGGGCCACAACGTCATCGCGGACGACGCCTCGTTCCGATCCGGCAACCCCAACGTCAGCTTCGTCTACACGCGCCAGTTCGACCGGCCCGGCAACTACTTCTACTACTGCGGGCCGCACGGCGACTCCGGCCAGCCGCTGGGCTCGACCATGAACGGCGTGGTGCGCGTGCAGGCGAACACCTTCACGATCAACCAGGGCATCGCCGGCACCTGGTACGAGCCCACCACCGCGGGCCAGGGTTTCCTGATGGACGTGGAACCGGCCTCGCGCTTCCTGTTCGTGGCCTGGTTCACCTACGACGTGCCGGCGGCCGGCGCCGGCGCGAAGATCGGCGCGCCGGAGCAGCGCTGGTTCACCGCGCAGGGCAACTACACCGGCAACAGCGCCAACCTGCAGGTGTTCCAGACCGGCGGCGGCGCCTTCGACGCGCCGCGCACGACCAGCACCACGCAGGTCGGCACGCTGCAGTTGCGCTTCGACAGCTGCACCGCGGGCGTGGCCCAGTACAACCTGCCCGGCGCCGGCCTCAGCGGCGAGATCACCCTGCAGCGCGTGATCCCCGGCACCGAGGTGCTGTGCACCATGCTGGGCGCGCCGTCGCAGTAGCGCTCACCCGGGGCTGGTGGCGAGGCGCAGGCGCTCGACCGCGGCCTCGAGCAGGCCGCGGTGGCTCGCGGCGAGCAGGGAGCCGGCGAAGACCACGCCCTCGCGCCCGCCCCGCGCGTCCGCCACCACGCCGCCGGCCTCCTCGACGATCGGCACCAGCGCCGCGCTGTCCCACGGCGCCATGCGCGCATCGACGGCGAGGTCGATGCCGCCGCGCGCCACCAGCATGTGCTGCAGGGCATCGCCGCAGAAGCGGAAGCGGCGGCAGGCCCGGCTCAGCGCGCCGAGGTCGTAGGCCGCGGCCTGGCCGCGCGGCGTCCACGGGGTGTCGTGGATGCCCGAGGCCGAGCCGAAGGCCTCGCCGAGCGGCTTCGGCGCGGCCACGCGCACGCGTCCGGGTTCCGCGCCGTCCACCAGCCACCAGGCGCCGCCTCCGCGCACGCCGAGGTAGCTTTCGCCGAGCGCCGGGAAATCGGCCAGCCCCAGCACCGGCTCGCCGTCGACGCACAGCGCGACGAGGGTGGCGAACAGCGGCGTGCCGAGCGCGAACCAGGTGGTGCCGTCGATGGGGTCGAGGATCCAGCAGCGGCCGTCGCGCGGGTCGCCGCTGGCGCCGAACTCCTCGCCCAGCACGCCGTCGGCCGGGAAGCGCCGCGCCAACCGCTCGCGGATGCACTGCTCGGCGGCGCGGTCGGCCGCCGTGACGTCGGTGCCGTCGGCCTTGCGCTCCACCTGCGCGCGCCGATAGCTGCCGAGCGCGATGGCGCGGGTCGCGGCGCGCAGGTCCAGCAGGAACTGCCGTTCGGCATCGAGGTGGTCCATCGCGCGAGTGTAATCGGAAGCCGGCGCGTTCCCCGGCGCCGAAAGGCCATGCGGCGTGCGGCCCGCGCGCGGTCGAACGACGGCTGCGGGCGCGCCCGCACCCACGACCGCAGTGTCCGCTCAGCGCGCGCGCAGGCGGAAGCGCTCGCGGTAGTCCATCGGGGTGAGGGTGGTGGCGCGCTTGAACAGCTTGCGGAAGCTCGACACGTCGCTGTAGCCGCAGCGCTCGACGATCTCCTCGAACGACAGGTGCGAGGTCTCGAGCAGGGCCTTGGCCCGCTCCACCCGCAGGCGCTGGATGTGCGCGATCGGGCTCTCGCCGTACTGCTCCTTGAAATGGCGCAGCAGGCTGCGCTCGCTGGTGTTGAGCTGCTGCGCCAGCGCGGCGACCGAGATCTGGCCGTCGAGCGCCTCCTGCAACAGGCGGTCGGCGCGTTCCGACAGCGAGTTGCGCGGGCGCTGGATCAGGGCCTCGCTCACGTACGGGGCCTGGCTCTGGCGTTCGGCGTCGATCACCAGCATGCGCGCGGTCTGCTGCGCGAGGTCGTCGCCGCCGGTCTCGGCGACCAGGCGCAGGATCAGCTGGTAGATCGCGGTGGCGGCGCCGGTCGTGATCACGCCGCCGTCCTCGACCAGCATCTGGTCGGATTCGAGCGCCACGGCCGGAAACGCGTTGCGCATCGCCGCCGCCAGCCACCAGCTGGTGGTGGCGCGGCGCCCGTCGAGCAGGCCGGTGGCGGCGAGCAGGAAGGTGCCGCTGCACGAGGCCGCGATGCGCACGCCGCGCAGGTGCATCGCGCGCAGCCATTCGATCTCGGGCCGCAGCGCCTGCAGGCGGCCGGCGAGCTCGCCCGGGCTGGAGTGCATCACGCCCGGCACCAGCACCACGTCGATCTCGGCGGCGGGCGCGGCGACGCCGTCGATGTCCAGCCCGCTGGAGGTGCGCACGCGGGTGGCGCCGCGCACGCTCACGACCCGCGGCTCGAACAGCGGCGGCGCCAGCGGCTGGCGGATGTGCGCCAGCTTCTGCGCCACGCGCAGGGCGTCGATCGGCCCGGCGATCGACGACAGCATGCTGCCGTCGAGCGCCAGGATCGCAAGCCGCAGCGGCTGGTGCCGGGCCGGCGCCACGCGGGCGCGCCGCTCAGTCATGCACGTACACCGCGCCGGTGTTGCCGGCCAGCAGGTCGATCAGTGCGCGCGGCGCATGCAGCGCGTTGGCCTCGCCGGCCTCGCCGCAGGCGCGCAGCGCGACCTGCGCCGGGTAGCCGGCCGGCAGTTCGACCTGCGAGGTGGCGCGCAACTCGATGCCGCCCGCAGGATCGGTGGCCACCAGCCACACGCCGTTGGGGATCGCCGCGTCGGCGCGGCAGTACACGTCGGGATTGGCCACGATCAGGTCCTGGCCGTCCAGCGGCAGCAGGCGCCAGTTGCGCGTCTCCTGGTCCAGCGTGGCGCTGTACTGGCTGCCGGCGACGTAGACCGGGGGTTCGACCGGCTGCGGAGCGGGTGCCGGAACGGCCGCTGCGCCCAGGGCCAGCGCGGCCAGCACGGCGGCGACAACGATTCGACGGCGACGCATTTGCCTTCTCCAGACGCCGGGGAAGGGGGGTTCCGGCGTGTGGTCACTATCGACGCCGGAAGCCTGCCATGGCAGTGGCGGAATCGCAATCATCATGGCGAAATCCGCCAAGGCGATTTCCGCCAAGGCTGCCCACCGCGTTGGCCCGGCAGGGTCCCGACCACGGCCATGCCTGGATCGGCGAGCCCGGAAGGGCGCCCCAGGGAGGTGGCGCAAACCGCTCCCGCCCCGACGGCGGATCGCGCCATGCCGGTCGTCGTGCATCGAAACTGCGCGTCCGCGCCCGCCGTGACCTCCGGCACGACGGCAATCGACCGTGCGCCATCTATCACTGTGCGTGACGGCATTGCGCCGTCGCCGCGGGACGGGTGCAGCGACGCCACGATCGCTGCGCGGACCGGCCCGCGATCCCGACATCGAGGAGTAGACCATGGGCAAGCGGATCATCACGGGCCTCGCGGCGCTGCTGCTGGCAGGCGCCGCCAGTGCGGGCGGCCGGGTCGACGTGCAGTCGCTCGCCGACCAGACCGGCCTCACCACGCGCCAGGTGCGCATGGTGCTGGGCGCGCACATCGCCTTCGCCGAGTACCGCACGTCGTACCGGCCGGCGGAGTACAAGCTGCGCCAGGCGCTGGGCAACGAGCAGTTCGAGGCGCTGGTCAAGCGCTATCGCGAGCAGGGCGAAGTGGCGGTCGCCGCCATCGACTGAACCGGCGGTTCCGGCGGCAAGGCAGACTGCCAGCCGCGCGCGCGCATACACTGCGCGTTCCAGGGCAGGGGACGCGCGACGATGAAGCGATGGCTGGCAGTGCTGCTGTGCATCGGCGCGGGCTTCGCGACCGCGGCGGCCGCGCAGGAGGTGCCGGCGCTCGAGCGCGAGCTGCCGGCGGGCCTGCAGATCCCCGCGGCCGCCCGGCCCGGCCCGGATTTCGACGTCGAGCGGGCCACGCAGGCCTACCTGGCGCTGCTCACGCCGGCGCAGCGCGCGCAGTCGGACGCGTACTACGAGGGCAACTACGCGCTGTCGCTGGTCGACCTGCTGTACACGCTGGCGGCCGCGGCGCTGATCCTGTGGTCGGGCTGGTCGCGGCGCCTGCGCGAGCTGGCGCAGCGGATCACCCGGCGGCCGTTCCTGGTCGCGCTGCTGTACGCGGTCGGCTGGCTCGCCACGATGTTCGTGCTCACCCTGCCGTGGGCGAGCTACACCGGCTTCGTGCGCGAGCATGCGTACGGATTGGCCACCCAGGGCTACGGCGCCTGGCTCGGCGACCAGGCCAAGGCGCTGGCGGTGTCGATGGTGCTGGCCGCGCCGGCGATCGCCGCGATCTACGCCGCCGTGCGCCGCGCCGGCCGCGCGTGGTGGGCCTGGGCGGGCGCGCTGACCGTGGTGTTCGTGCTGTTCGGCGCGATGATCGCGCCGGTCTACATCAGCCCCCTGTTCAACGACTACCGGCCGCTGGCGCCGGGCATGCTGCGCGACTCGATCCTGTCGCTGGCGCGGGCCAACCGGGTGCCGGCCGAGGAGGTGTACCAGTTCGACGCCTCGCGCCAGACCACCCGCATCAGCGCCAACGTGTCGGGCATGTTCGGCACCACGCGGGTCTCGCTCAACGACAACCTGCTCAAGCGCACCTCGGACGCGGAGGTGCGCGCGGTGATGGGCCACGAGATGGGCCACTACGTGCTCAACCACGGCCTGCGCCTGACCATCTACCTGTCGCTGCTGCTCACGCTCGGCTACCTGGTCGTGGCGCGCGTGATGGACTGGTCGATCGCCCGCTGGGGCGCGCGCTGGGGCGTGGAAGGGCGCGCCGATCCGGCGGGCCTGCCGGCGGCGCTGGCGATCCTGGCGGTGTTCCTCACCCTGCTCACGCCGGTGCAGAACTCGATCATCCGCCAGGCCGAGGCCGAGGCCGATGCCTACGGCCTGGCCGCCGCGCGCGAGCCGCACGGCTTCGCGATGGCGGCGATGCGCCTGTCCACCTACCGCAAGATCCAGCCGGGGCCGTGGGAGGAAATCCTGTTCTACGACCATCCCAGCGGCTACGACCGGGTCAGGCGCGCGATGACCTGGCTGGCGGAGAACCAGAACGCGGCCGACGTGCGCGCGCGGGTCACGGCCAACAGCTTCGGCACCAACTAGGCGTCGCGGCGACGCATGGACGCGGCAAGGCAGGAGAACCTGCGCGGCATCGGCTTCATGGTGTTCGCCGTCGGCACGCTGGCGCTGATGGACGCCTGCCTCAAGTGGCTGGCGCCGCACTATCCGCCGATGCAGGTGGCGGCGCTGCGCGGCCTGTGCTCGCTGCCGCTGGTGCTGGCGTGGGTCGTGGCCACCGGCGGCCTCGGTCGCTTGCTGCGGGTGCGCTGGCCCTTGCACCTGGTGCGCGGCCTGCTCGCGATCGGGATGCTGTCCTCGTTCGCATGGGCGCTGCGGCACCTGCCGCTGGGCGAGGCCTACGCGATCTTCTTCGTCGCCCCGCTGCTGATCACCGCCCTGGCCGGGCCGCTGCTGGGCGAGGCGGTCGGCGCCGCGCGCTGGATCGCGATCGCGCTGGGCCTGGCCGGCGTGGCCGTGGTGCTGCGGCCCAGCGGCGCCGGCGTGTCGCTGTGGCCGGGGCTGGCGATGCTGTTCGCCGCCAGCGCCTACGCGCTCTCGGCCCTGACCGTGCGCGTGCTGGGCCGCACCGATTCGACCCAGTCGATGGTGTTCTGGATGGTCGCCATGCTGAGCCTGGGCGCCACCGCGCTCGCGCTGCCGGACTGGCAGGCGATCCGTGCGCAGGACTGGCCGGTGCTGGCGGCGATCGCGGTCACCGGCGTGCTGGGGCAGTGGGCGATCACCGAGGCCTTCCGCCGCGGCGAGGCGGCCGTGATCGCGCCGCTGGAGTACACCGCCCTGGCGTGGGGAATCGGCCTCGACTGGCTGCTGTGGGCGACGCCGCCGAACGGCCGCACCCTGCTCGGCGCATTGATCGTGATCGGCGCCGGCGTCTATCTCATCCGCAGCGAACGTCGCGCGCACGCGCGCCGGCCCTCCGCGGGGGCGGACGTGCCGCCCTGAGCGCAGGCCCTGCCGCGCGCGAGCGGCTTCAGCCTTCGAAGCCGTCGCGCAGGAGCACGCCGGCGTCGACCTGCTCGAAGGCGCCGATGTCGATCGCGCCGTTGGGCACGCGTTCGAGCGCCGAGCCCGGCGCCGGCGCGGCGCGCTGCGGCGGATGTCGCGCGGGCGGGAACAGCGGGTTTGCGATCGCGTAGCCCGCGGGGGCGGTGGGCGCGCCGTTGCCCTGGTCGAGCAGCGGGCTGCCGGCCGCGGGACGGAAATCGAACGCGGCCGTGCTGCCGAAGCCGGGGTCCGACCCGGACAGGGTCGCGGTCCAGGCCGCCGGCACGAAGCTGGCGCCGCTCTCGATCCAGTTGTTGGAACCGGCGATGCGCGACACGCCGCCGCTCCACACGGCCTCGACCTCGCGGATGATGCGGGTGGCCGCCGCGCCCTCGCGCCAGATCACGTTGTTGTGCGCCTGCAGGGCCTCGATGCCGTCGAACAGGCGGAAGATGGTCGGCGTGTCGCCCGCGCCGCCGAGGCGCACCACGGTGTTGTTGACGAAGCGGTAGCGGCCCTTGCTCTGGCCGGTGGCATCGCCGCCGAAGCGCATCACCGCGCCGAAGGCGGCGGTGTGCACGATGACGTTGCCGACCACGTCGGAGTCCTCGCGTGCCTGGTCCTCGGGCACGCCGCCGGCGGGATCGGGGCCGATCAGCTCCAGCTCGTGGAAGTACGCGCCCTCGAGCCAGTTGTAGTGGATCTCGTTGCGCTCGGCGCGGCTCTTGATCAGGTTGCCGCCATCGCGGGAATCGTCGAAACGGCTGTCGTGCACGTAGCTGTACTGCAGGCGGAACACCGAGCCCGGGTGGGCGACCTCGTCGGTCGCCATGTAGATGGCGTGGTTGCCGCCGTTGGAGCCCGCGTTGGCGATCTCCGAGTACTCGACCGTGAGCGAGCCGGAATCGTTGTCGGCGCCGAGGATGCCGTGGCGCGGGCAGTCGTGGACGTAGGCATCGCGGATCAGCACGTCGTGCGAGTGGTGGTAGATGCAGCGGAAGGTGCCGTCCAGGGTGTCGCCGGTGCCGCTGACCTCGAAGCCCTCGAACACCACGTGGTCGGCGAGGCGGAACTCGATGGTGTTGGTCCCGCCGCGCAGGTGCGGCCGCTGGCCGTTGACGCGGATGCCGCGCAGCGTGACCGGATTGCCGGCGGCGCCGCCATCGGCCGCGGGCATCACGATGTCGCCGCCGTAGACCACGTTGCCATCGACCTCGACCACGTCGCCCGGGCCGAGGTCGACGGCGGCGAACAGGGCGTTGAGCGTGGCATTGGGCCGGCCAGGGCCGACCTGGTAGGTGGCCGCGTGCGTCGCGGCGGGCAGCAGCGCGGCGGCGGCGAGGAGGCAGGGGCGCAGGCACATGCACCGATCCTGCCCGTGGCGGTGGTGGCGCGCCTTGCGCTGCATCACAGCCCGGCGCCGTGCCGGCGCGCCGGCGTCAGCTCCCCGGCGGGCGCCGCGCGACCAGTTCGATCTCGACCCGGGCGCCCAGCGGCAGCGCGGCGACGCCGACCGTGGTGCGGGCGGGATAGGGGGCGGCGAAGGCCTCGCGGTAGGCGCTGTTCATCGCCGCGAAGTCCGCCATGTCCACCAGGTAGACGTTGCACTTGACGACCTCGCCGAGGCCGAGCCCCGCCTGCGCCAGCACCGCGCCCAGGTTGGCGAGGCACTGCCGCGTCTGCGCGCCGATGTCGCCGGCGACCAGTGCGCGGGTCGCCGGGTCGATCGGGGTCTGTCCCGACAGGTACAGCAGCTCCCCGGCCCAGACCGCGTGCGAGTAGGGGCCGACGCTGGCGGCGCGCGGATCGTCGAGGGTCTGGCGCGGCATGGCGGCTCCCGTCGCTGGATTCCGTTGTACGGACGGCAGAGTATGGTCTGCCGCGCGGGTCGAAGGGAGGGGATGCCGTGACCACGATGACCGGTTACGCGCTGGGCGCGCCCTGCTGGCTGGAACTGGCCAGCAGCGACGCGGCCGCCGCGCGCGCCTTCTGGACCGCGCTGATGCAGTGGACGGCGGTCGATACGGCGCTGCCCGACGGTGGCACCTACACGCGCTTCCAGCTCGAAGGCCGGGACGTGGCCGCGTGCGGCGGACTCGGCGCGGCCGAGCGCGAACGCGGCGTGACTTCGCACTGGAACCTGTACTTCGCGGTGGAGGACGTCGACGCGCGGTGCGCGCTCGCCGCCGCAGCCGGCGCGCGCATCCTCGCCGGCCCCCACGACGTGATGGACCACGGCCGCATGGCGGTGCTGTCCGACCCCGAGGGCGCCGCCTTCCGCCTGTGGCAACCGCGCGCCCATCCCGGCGCCGGCGCGGTGCACGAGGAGCGGGCCGCGGGCTGGGTCGAGCTCGCCACCCGCGACGCGGCCAGGGCCGCCGCCTTCTATGCGCGCCTGCTGGGCTGGTCGGTGCGCGAGCAGCCGCAGCACGTCGCCAGCGCCTACCGGATCTGGTCGGTGGACCGCTACGACTGGGGCGGGCTGCTGCCCATGGATGCGCAGTGGGGCGAGACCCGCGCGCACTGGTCGGTCTACTGGCGGGTCGGCGACTGCACCGCGGCGGCGGCGCGCGTCGCCGAGCTCGGCGGCAAGGTCGTGACCGCGCCCTTCGATGCCGCGGGCGTGGGCCGCATCGCCGCGATCGAGGACCCCGGCGGCGCGCGCTGCTACCTGGTCCGGTTCGGCGGCGTGACGTGAGCGGCGCGCGGACGATCGTGCACCTGACCACCCCGGCGCGCTGGGAAGCGGCGCAGGACAGCGGCCAGCTCGACGCGCCCTCGCGCGCGACCGAGGGTTTCATCCATTGCGCCTTCGCCGACCAGGTCGGCGGCGTGCTGGAGCGCCATTGGCGCGGCGCGGGCGAGGTGATCGCCCTGACCCTGGACGTGCAGGCGCTGGCCGGCCGCCTCCGGGTCGAGCGCGCGCCCGGCAGCGGCCAGGACTACCCGCACCTCTACGGCGGCGAGTTGCCGGTGGCCGCCGTGGTCTCGGCCCAACGCCTGCGCGCGCCCGAGGCCTGAACGGCCGGGCGGGGCGGCGGCGCCGGCGCTCCAGGGCTCGATTCCCGGCCGTTGCCCCGGGCCAGGCAACCTTTTGCGCCGTTGGCGCATCCCTGGGGACATGGCCGACCACGAACCCGAAGGTCCCGCGGGCGAACACGCGCCCGGCTGGCTGTTCCGCCTCAACACCACGCTGGGCGCGCGGCACAACACGCCGGCCTGGATGGGCGCGGCCGCGGCCGAGGGCACGGCCGACGCCGGCGCGGCGCCGCCCGGCGGGGAGCCCGCCCCGGGGTTGCCGCCGCCGCGCCCGCGCCAGGCCTGAGGCGGTCCTACCAGCTGCCGACGTTGGGCATCGACGCCCACGGCTCGCGCGGCGGTAGCGCGCCGCCGCGCTGCAGCAGCTCGATCGAGATCGCGTCGGGCGAACGCACGAAGGCCATGCGCCCGTCGCGCGGCGGCCGGTTGATGGTGACGCCCATCGCGGCGAGGCGCTCGCAGGTGGCGTAGATGTCGTCCACCTCGTAGGCGAGGTGGCCGAAGTTGCGCGCGCCGCCGTAGTCCTCGTCGTCCCAGTTGTGCGTGAGCTCCACCTCGGCCACGCCCGCCTGCCCGGGGGCGGCCAGGAACACCAGGGTGTAGCGGCCCTGCGGGTAGTCCTTGCGGCGCAGTTCCTCGAGGCCGAGCGCGTCGCGGTAGAAGCGCAGCGCGGCCTCGAGGTCGCGCACGCGCACCATGCTGTGCAGGAAACGCATCGGCAAATCCTCCGTTCCGGCCGGGGTAGGCCGTTGGTCATGTCATACGACCGGCACGCGCGCGTGTAAACCCTGCGGCCGATCATGGCATCACTGGGTGCAGACCACCCGACCGCCGGAGCCCCGCGCCATGCGCCGTACCCTCATCGCCCTGATCCTGGCCACGACCGCCGGCGCCGCCGCGGCGCACGACGACGAGATCGGCCTGTGCGACGTCGAGAGCGACTATGGCCTGCAGATCACGCCGCAGGCGCTGCTGTTCAGCCGCGACGACGGCACCCCGGGCAGGATCGAGATGGCGCGCGGGGAACTGCGCATCGACGGCCGCACGATGGCGGTCTCCGGCGCGGACCGCGAGCGACTGCTGCGCTACGAGGCCACCGTGCGCGAACTGGTGCCGGAGGCCAAGGCGCTGGCCAGCGAGGCGGTGGAGATCGCCTTCTCCGCCGTGCAGCACGTGTCGAACGCCTTCAACAACGCCGCCGACGTGGAGGCCGCCGCGCAGCGCCTGGCCATCGCGCGCCAGCGCATCCAGGCCCAGATCGACGCCAGCTTCGAGCGCGAGGCCTTCAACGACCGCGAGGTCGAGCAGATCATCGAGGACACGGTCGAGGGCCTGGTGCCGACCCTGATCGGCGACATCACCGGCGAGGCGATCCGCATCGCGCTCACCGGCGACGAGCATGCCGCCGAGGAGCTCGAGGCGCGGGTGGAGCGCATGGAGACCGCGATCGAGCGCGACGTCGAGGCCCGCGCCGAGCGGCTCGAAAAGCGCGCCGAGGCCCTGTGTCCCTCGGTCGCCGACCTCGACCGGCTCGAGGCCACCCTGGACCTGCGCCTCGCCGACGACCGGCCGCTCGACCTGGTGCGCTTCGACGCCGACTGAGGCCGGCCCGGGCCGCGGCGCCCGCCGCGTTCCGCCGACGGCGCCGGCCGCTGCTTGCCCCAAGGGGCGGTCGCGCCGGCGGTTCGCCGCGTAGCCCGCCGCGTTACGATGCCTCCGGCACCCGGCGGGAGGCGGTCGTGGCGTTCGAGCGCTTGGATTCGGTGGAAACCGCGGTCGACCGCATCCTCGCGCGCGTCGCCGGGCCGCTGGTGGTGGCGACACCGCTGGGCCTGGGCAAGCCGAACCGGCTGATCAACGCGTTGTACCGCCGGGTCAAGGACGACCCCTCGCGACCGCTCACCCTGTACACCGCGCTGTCGCTCGAGCGGCCGCGGGTCGCCGGCGGGCTCGAGGGCCGCTTCGCCGGGCCCTTCATCGAGCGCCACTTCGGCGCCGACTATCCCGACCTCGAATACCTCGCCGACCTGCGCGCCGGCCGCCTGCCGGCGCACGTCGACGTCCGCGAGTTCTACCTGCAGTCCGGCGCGTTGCTCAAGGTCGAGCGCGCGCAGCGTGCCTACACCTCGCTCAACTACACCCACGTGTCGCGCGAGCTGGCCTCGCGCGGCATCAACCTGATGCTGCAGATGGTGGCCCGGCGCGGCGAGCGGCTGTCGTTCTCGAGCAATTCCGACACCACGCTCGACCTGCTCGACCACCTGCGCCGGCAGGGCAAGCCGCGGCCCCTGGTGGTGTGCGTGGTCCACCCCGAGTTGCCGTTCCTCGACCACGACGAGCCGCTGCCGCTGGACTTCGCCGACCTGCTGGTGGAGAAGCCCGGCCCCGCCTACCGCCTGTTCGCGCTGCCGCGCGCCTCGGTGGCGCCGGCGGAGTTCGCCCTCGGCCTGCACGCCAGCGCGCTGGTGCGCGACGGCGGTTCGCTGCAGATCGGCATCGGGGCGCTGTCCGATTCGCTGGTGCACGGCCTGATCCTGCGCCAACGCGAGAACGGCGCCTGGCGCGAGTCGCTGCAGGCGCTGCGCAACGGCACCGCGACGCCGGCGATCGTGCGCGACTGGGGCGGCGAGGCGCCGTTGGACGCAGGCCTGTACGGCGCCAGCGAGATGGTGATGGACGGATTCATGCACCTGCGCGAGGCCGGCATCCTGCGCCGGCGCGTGTGGGATTGCCTGCCGCTGGAACAGGCCCTGGCCGACCGCGCGCTGGCCGAGACGCTGGCGCCGGGCACGGTGGAGGCCCTGCTCGAGTACGGGGTCATGCCGCGCCGGCTCGATCCCGAATCGGTGGCGCAGCTGCTGGAGTGGAACGCGTTGCCGCCGGGCTGCGTGCTCGAGGGCGAGTACCTGCGCCTGCCTGGCGGCGAGCGCATCGGCGGCGACCTCACGGTGGAGGAGCACCGCGCGCGGCTCGACGCACTGATGGCCGGCCGTCGCCTGCGCGGCGGGCGCTGGCTGCATGGCGGCTTCTTCCTCGGCACGCGGCCGTTCTACGACTGGCTGCGCGCGCTGGACGGCGAGGCGTGGGAGGGCCTGTGCATGGCGCGCATCTCCCACATCAACGAGCTCTACGGCGGCGCGGAGGAACTGCACCGCCTGCAGCGGCGCGACGCGCGCTACTTCAACACCTGCATGATGCAGACCCTGCTCGGCGCCGCCGTGTCGGACGCGCTGGAGGACGGCCAGGTCGTGAGCGGCGTCGGCGGCCAGTACAACTTCGTGGCGATGGCGCACGCGACCGCCGACGGTCGTTCGGTGCTGATGCTGCGCGCCACGCGCGAGGCCGCCGGCAAGGTGGTGTCCAACATCGTGTGGAACTACGGCCACACCACCATCCCGCGCCACCTGCGCGACGTGGTGGTGACCGAGTACGGCGTCGCCGACCTGCGCGGCGCCTCCGACGAGGAGTGCATCCAGCGCATGCTGGCGATCACCGACTCGCGCTTCCAGGAGGCGCTGGCGGAGCGCGCGCGCGCCGCCGGCAAGCTGGCGCGCGACTGGCGCATTCCCGAGGCCTGGCGCGGCAACACGCCGCAGCGCCTGGCGCAGGCGCTGGCACCGCTGGGCTCGCGCGGCCTGCTGCCGCGATTCCCCTTCGGCACCGACCTCGATGCCGACGAGATGCGCCTGCTCGCCGCGCTGGAGTGGCTCAAGCGCGGCACCGCCACCGGCGGCGCCCGCCTGCGCATGCTGGCCCGCGGCGCGCTGGCCGGCGCCGCGCGCGGCGAGGAGCCGCGGCTGCTGCAAAGGCTGGCGCTGCAGCAGCCGCGCGGCCTCGGCCAGAAGCTGATGGCGCGGCTGGTGCAGGTGGCGCTGCGCGAGACCGCCGCCGGTGCGGGCTGAGCCGGCGGGCGCGCGCGTGCACGGGCGTACAATCCCGCGCGTTTCCCGCGGAGTGCCGCCCTTGGTCGCGCTGTGCCTGCTGCTCGCCCTGCAGTCCGCCGCGCCGGCCTCTGCCGCCCAAGCCGGCGCCGGCGCCGAAGCCATCGAGGCGGCCGCGCGCGACTGCGGCGGCTGCCATGCGCTGGGCAACCCGCAGGGCAGCCCGCCGATCATCGACGGCCAGCACGCGGTGTTCCTCGCCGCGCAGTTGCGCGCCTTCCGCGACCGCCATCGCGACGCCTACCCGATGGGCATGTTCAGCGAAGGACTCGCCGAGCCGCAGATCCAGGCCTTGTCCGAGCTGCTAGCCGCGCGGCCGTGGCCAGCGGTGGACCATGCCTTGTCCGCCGACGCGGTCGACGCCGGCAGGGCGATCGCCGCCGACGCCGGTTGCGCGGCCTGCCATGGACCGGACTGGCGCGGCGGCGCGATCGTGCCGCGGGTCGCGGGCCAGGTGCCGAGCTACCTGGCGCGGCAGTTGCGCGCGATGCTCGAGGGGCGCCGCGCCCACCCGCCGATGACGCTGCAGGCGGCCGAGGTCAACGCCGTCGCCGCCTACCTGGCCGCGCAGCGCTGAGGCGCGCGCCCTAGGCCCACTCGGTCAGGCCCTCGACCTCGTACAGGCGCCGCCACGCCGGCCGCGCGCGCACGCGCTCGGCCAGGGCGCGGCAATGCGGCCACTCCGTCGCCGGCCGCGGCATGTTGCGCGACCAGCGCATCAGCATCGTGCCGAGCATGTCGGCCATGCTGTACTGCGCGCCGCACACGTGCGGGCCGGCATGCGCGAGGTGGGCGTTGAGGCGGTCCCAGCACGCCTCGATGCGCAGCCGCGCCGATTCCTGCGCCGCCGCGCCCGCCTCCTCGCCCGCCGGCTCGGCGGGATAGAACCAGGCGCGGAAGGCCGGCTGCAGCGTGTTGGCGAAGTGCACGATCCACTGCAGGTACGGCGCGCGCCCGGGCGTGCCCGGTTGCGGCGCCAGGCCGGCGCCCGGATGGCGCTCGGCCAGCAGCAGCAGCAGTGCCGCGCATTCGTACACCGGCTGCCCGTCGACCAGCAGGGTGGGCACCACGCCGTTGGGATTGAGCTTGAGGTAGGCCGGCGACTTGTGCTGCCGCGCCTGCAGGTCGAGGCGCTCGAGCCGGTGGGGCGCGTCCAGCTCGAGCAGGGCGAGGTGCACCGCGAGGCTGGCGGCGCCGGGGGCGTAGTAGAGCGTGTACATGCGACGGTCCTCGGTGGCGAGGGAACGGTGCGGGGATTGTAGGCGCGGGCGCCGCCGCGCGGCGCCCGGTTCAGGCGGGCGCGCGGTCGCTGGCCAGCAGGCCGTAGATCGCCGAGTCCTGCACCTCGCCGCCGACGTGGTAACGCGCGCGCAGGGTGCCCTCGTGGCGGAAGCCCAGCGCCTCGACCAGGCGGATCGAGGCCAGGTTGCGCGGGTCGATGTCGGCCTCGACGCGATGCAGCGCCAGCGCGCCGAAGGCCTCGGCCAGCGCCAGCGCCACGGCCTCGCGCGCGTAGCCCCGGCCCCAGTGCGCGGCCGCGAGCGCATAGCCGATCTCGCAGCGGCGGTGCTGCGCGCGGCAGGCGAACAAGGTGGTGCTGCCGATCACCGCGTCGTCCTCGCCGCGGGCGACCACCCATTGCAGGAAGGCGCGCTCGGCGAAGCCGGTCGAGGAACGCGCGATCCAGTCGTCAGCCTGCGCCGTGCCGGTCCACGGCCCGTGGCTCCAGTAGCGCAGCACCCGTGGATCGGAGTAGACGCCGAACACCGCTGCCGCGTCGGCCGGGCGCGGCGCGCGCAGGCGCACGCGCGCGCCCTCGAGCGTGGGCAGGCGGTCGCGCTCGGGCGGCAGGTCGAAGGCATCGCTCACGCGGCGCAGTATGCGCGACCACCGCCCGGCGCCCAAGCGCGCCGGCGCCGCCATCGCCGGGCTTGAGCGCGGCGGCCCGGCGCTGCCAAAGTCGCGCCATTCCGCAACGCAGGACGACGCCATGAAGGAAGCCGCAAAAAACGCCCCCGCCCAGCGCCTGCGCGAGCTGGTCGAGGCGCCGTGGTTCAACCACGCCATCATCGTCGTGATCGTGCTCAACGCGATCACCCTGGGCCTGGAGACCTCGCCGACGGCGATGCAGCGCCACGGCGCCCTGCTGCACCAGCTCGATCGCATCGCGCTGGCCATCTTCGTGGTCGAGCTGGCGTTGCGCTTCGTCGCCTACCGGCTGGCCTTCTTCCGCGACCCGTGGCGGCTGTTCGACCTGGTGGTGGTGGGCATCTCGCTGCTGCCGGCGAGCGGCGCCTTCAGCGTGATCCGGGCGCTGCGGGTGCTGCGCGTGCTGCGACTGGTCTCGATCGTGCCGAGCATGCGCCGGGTGGTGAACGCCCTGCTCGGCGCGTTGCCCGGCATGGGCTCGATCGCGGCGCTGCTGGCGATCGTGCTCTACGTGGCCGCGGTGATGGCGACCAAGCTGTTCGGGTCGATCTCGCCGGTCTACTTCGGCGACATGGGCAGCACCGCGTTCACCCTGTTCCAGATCATGACCATGGAGGGCTGGGCCGACATCGCCCGCGAGCTGATGCTGCAGGCGCCGTGGGCCTGGGCCTTCTTCGTCATCTACATCCTGGTGTCGACCTTCACCGTGCTCAACCTGTTCATCGCCGTGGTGGTCAACGCGATGCAGGACCAGGTCGCCGACGACATCAAGGACACCGACGAGCGCCTGGCCGAGGCCGCGCACGTCGAGCGGGCGCAGATGCTGGCCGAACTGCGCGCGCTGCGCGGCGAACTGGGCGAGCTGCGGCGCAGCCTGGGCGCCGGCGCCGGATGACGGCGCCTTGACCCGGCAGGCGCTAGGATTGCCGCCCCACCCGAGCCAGGAGCACGCCATGGATGCCCTCTATTCCGCGCAAGCCACCGCCGTGGGCGGCCGCGACGGCCACGTCGAGACCAGCGACGGCCTGCTCAAGATCGAGATGTCGATCCCGAAGTCGATGGGCGGCCCCGGGCGGCCCGACACCACCAATCCCGAGCAGCTGTTCGCGATGGGTTACGCGGCCTGCTTCGGCGGCGCGGTGGGCTTCGTGGCCAAGCAGCAGAAGATCGCGCCGACCCGGATCGCGGTGACGGCCAAGGTGCACATCGGCAAGCAGGGCGAGGGACTGGGCCTGGGCGTCGAGCTTTCGGTCGAGGTCGACGGCGTCGACCGCGCCACCGCGGAGAAACTGGTGCAGGCCGCGCACCAGGTCTGTCCCTACTCGAAGGCCACCCGCAACAACATCGAGGTCAAGCTCAGCGTCGCCTGAGCGCGGGCGCCTCGCGCGCCGCGGGGCGGCCCGCAGGCGCGCAGCGCCCGGCAGGGGAACTCAGCGGGCCGGCTGCCGCGCATCCGCGGGCGTCGACACCGACGCCACCAGCTCGGGCGCGCGATCGCGGTGCCGCGACGCCACCGGCTCGCCCGCCAGCAGCCCGAGCAGGCCCAGCGCCAGGGTCGCGAGCAGCGACCAGCGCAGGGAAGCGAGGGTGCGATGCAGCCGGCGGTTCATGGCTTGCTCCGGGGTTCGGGGTGGCCCGATACCGGATTAGCAAACGCCATGCCATGCCGGAGCGCGAGCACTGGCGCGGGTTTGCGCCGATCGGCCGCGCGCGCGTCGCGGATACGGACGCGGGCGTGTCCGCTGGCGGACAGTGGCCGGCGCGCTGGCGCCCGCGCGCGCCTCGCCTTCACAATAGGGCCCAATACGCGGCGGCCTCGGAGGGCGCGGGCCGCGGCGCCGGCGCAGCCGGCGTGCGCCCGACCAGCGAGTGAGCGGACA
The DNA here is from genome assembly GCA_964614825.1 of uncultured Gammaproteobacteria bacterium. Taxonomy (GTDB): domain Bacteria; phylum Pseudomonadota; class Gammaproteobacteria; order Xanthomonadales; family Ahniellaceae; genus JAGOEZ01. Next base: position 22,850 of record CAZTNB010000002.1, on the reverse strand, counting down.
TGGCGACCAAGGAAGCGCGCGTTCCCGACATCGGCAACTATGCCGACGTCCCGGTCATCGAGCTGCTGGTCGCGGTCGGCGACACGGTGAAGGTCGACCAGGGCCTGGTCTCGCTCGAATCCGACAAGGCGACGATGGAAGTGCCGGCGCCGTTCGCCGGCGTGGTGCGCGAGCTCAAGGTCAAGGTCGGCGATACGGTGAGCGAGGGCACCGTGGTGGCGCTGATCGAGGAGGCAGCCGCGGCCCCCGGCGCGCCGGCGAAGCCCGCGGCCGTCGCGAGTCCCGCCCCGGCGCCCCAGGCCTCCCCGGCCAGCGTGGCGCCGGCAGCGAGCGCCCCGGCCAAGGCCGCCGCGCCCGCCACCGCGCCCGCCACCGCGCCGACGGCTTCGCCGCCGGTGGCCTTCGACAGCTCGCAGGTGCTGCCGGACAAGGTGCCGCACGCGAGCCCCGGCGTGCGCGCCTTCGCGCGCGAGCTCGGCGTGGACCTCGGACTGCTCAAGGGCAGCGAGCGCAAGGGCCGCATCTCTCGCGCCGACGTCGCCGCCTTCGTGAAGGGTGCGCTGGCCGGCGGCGCGCCGCGCGCGCCCGCGGCTGGCGGCGGCGGCGCGGGGCTCAACCTGTTGCCGTGGCCGCAGGTCGACTTCGCCAAGTTCGGCCCGGTGGAGACCAGGCCGCTGTCGCGGATCAAGAAGATCTCCGGCGCCAACCTCGCGCGCAACTGGGTGATGATCCCGCACGTCACCCAGCACGACGAGGCCGACATCACCGAGCTGGAGGCGTTCCGCAAGAAGCTCGGCGAGGAGTACAAGGACGTCAAGGTGTCGCCGCTGGTGTTCCAGATCAAGGCGGTGGTGGCGGCGCTGAAGAAGTTCCCGAACTTCAACGCCTCGCTCGACGCCAGCGGCGAGAACCTGGTGCTCAAGCAGTACTTCCATGTCGGCATCGCGGTCGACACGCCGGACGGGCTGGTGGTGCCGGTGATCCGCGACTGCGATCGCAAGGGCCTGCTGGAGCTGGCGGCCGAACTCGGCACGCTCAGCGCCAGGGCGCGCGACAAGAAACTCGGGCCGGCCGAGATGTCGGGCGGCTGCTTCTCGATCAGCTCGCTGGGCGGCATCGGCGGCACCGGCTTCACGCCGATCGTCAACGCGCCGGAGGTGGCGATCCTGGGCGTGTCGAAGTCGGCGATGCGGCCGGTCTGGGACGGCAAGGAGTTCCGCCCGCGCCTGATGCTGCCGCTGTCCTTGTCCTACGACCATCGCGTGATCGATGGTGCCGACGCCGCGCGCTTCACCGCATTCCTCGCCCAGCAACTCGGCGACATCCGCCGCCTGCTCCTGTAGGAGCGCCGCGCGCACGACTGCCGTCGCGACCTGCGCCCGCTTGCGGGCGCGCCCGTCACCCGACACCCGGAAACCCGCATGGCCACGATCGAAGTGAAGGTCCCCGATATCGGCAACTACAGCGACGTGCCGGTGATCGAACTGCTGGTCGCGGTGGGCGACGCGGTGAAGAAGGACCAGGGCCTGGTCACGCTGGAGTCGGACAAGGCGACGATGGAAGTGCCGTCGCCGGCGGCGGGGGTGGTGCGCGAGTTGCGGGTCAAGGTCGGCGACACGTTGTCGGAAGGCAGCCTGGTGGCGGTACTCGATGCCGGCGCGACCGTGGCCGCGAATCCCCCCTCTCCCCCCGCGAGAGGGGCCGCGGGAGAGGGTTCGGCGAAGCCGGCAGCGGCCGCGGGTCCCGCATCCTCTCCCGGCCCTGCGGCCCACCCGCTCCCGGGCGGAGAGGGAAGTGCGCCCGCGGTCATTGCGGGGCCGAAGGCCGCGGCGGCCAGCGGGCGCAAGGCCGACGTGGAATGCCAGGTGCTGGTGCTGGGCTCCGGCCCGGGCGGCTACACCGCGGCGTTCCGCGCCGCCGACCTCGGGTTGGACACCGTGCTGGTCGAGCGCTATCCGGCGCTGGGCGGCGTGTGCCTCAACGTGGGCTGCATCCCGTCGAAGGCGCTGCTGCACGCCGCGCGCGTGATCGACGAGGCGGCGCACGCGAAGGACATCGGCATCGAGTACGGCGCGCCGAAGATCCACCTCGACCAGCTGCGCGCCTACAAGGACAAGGTGGTGGCGCAGATGAACGGCGGCCTCGCCGGCATGGCCAGGCAGCGCAAGGTCGCGCGCCTCACCGGCACCGGCACCTTCGTGTCGCCGCACGAGCTCGAGGTCGACGGGCCCGAAGGCCGCAAGCTGGTCCGGTTCGAGAAGGCGATCATCGCCGCCGGCTCGCAGGCGGTGAAGCTGCCCGGGCTGCCGTGGGACGACCCGCGCCTGATGGACTCCACCGATGCCTTGCAGCTGGCCGAGGTGCCGCCCCGCCTGCTGGTGATCGGCGGCGGCATCATCGGCCTGGAGATGGCTTGCGTGTACGAGGCGCTGGGCTCGCGGGTGACGGTGGTGGAACTGCTCGACCAGCTCATGCCCGGCACCGATCCCGACCTGGTGCGGCCGCTGCAGCAGCGCATCGCCAAGCGCTATGCCGGCATCCACTTGAAGACCAGGGTGACCCGGGTCGAAGCGACGAAGGACGGGCTCAAGGCCACCTTCGAAGGCGACAAGGCGCCGGAACCGCAGGTCTACGACCGCGTGCTGGTGTCGGTGGGACGGGCGCCGAACGGCAAGCGCATCGGCGCCGAGGCGGCTGGCGTGGCGGTGACCGACCGCGGCTACATCCCGGTGGACCGGCAGATGCGGACCAACGTGCCGCACATCCACGCCATCGGCGACATCGTCGGCAACCCGATGCTGGCGCACAAGGCCACGCACGAGGGCAAGGTCGCGGCCGAGGTCTGCGCCGGGCACAAGAGCGAGTTCGTCGCCCGCGTGATCCCCAGTGTCGCGTACACCGATCCGGAAGTGTCGTGGGTGGGCGTGACCGAGAGCGAGGCCAGGGCCAAGGGGCTGGCGATCGGCGTCGGCAAGTTCCCCTACGCCGCCTCGGGCCGCGCGGTCGGCATCGGCCGCACCGAGGGCTTCACCAAGCTGGTGTTCGACGAGGCCTCGCACCGCGTGATCGGCGCCGGCATCGTCGGGCCCAATGCCGGCGACCTCATCGCCGAGGTCGCGCTGGCGATCGAGATGGGCTGCGACGCCGCCGACATCGGCCTCACCGTGCATCCGCACCCGACCCTGTCGGAGTCGGTGGGCATGGCGGCCGAGGTCTACGAAGGCACGATCACCGACCTGTACATCCCGAAGAAGAAGTAGCCGCGCCCCGCGCGTTGCCTCGGCCGCGGCGACCCGCTGCGTTGCCGCTGCGCCAGCGCGGCCAACGCGCGCTTAACCGGGTGGTAACGCCGCGGCACCTAGGCTCCCGTGCCCGGTCCCCTGCACCGGAGCCAGGCACCATCGACGCGCGCACCTTCACCTTCGGCATCGAGGAGGAGTTCTTCCTCGCCCACCCGCGCACTGGCAACGTCGTGGCGCGGGTACCGGCGTTGCTGCTCAAGTCCTGCCGCAAGCGCTACGGCGACCTGGTCGGTCGCGAGATGCTGCAGTCGCAGATCGAGATCTCCTCGCCGGTGTTCGACTCCTGCGCGCAGGCGCGCGCGGAAATGACCCGCCTGCGGCGCGGCGTGGCCGAAATCGCCGCGTCGCTGGACCTGCGCCTGGTGTCCGCCGGGACCCACCCGCTCGCCGCCTGGCACGAGCAGGTGCACACGCCCAAGCCGCGCTACGAACGGCTGATCGACGATTTCCAGATCGTGGGTCGGCGCAACCTGCTGTGCGGCCTGCACGTGCACGTGGCGGTGCCGGCCGGGGTCGACCGGGTCGACGTGATGAATCGCGCCGTGCGCTGGTTGCCCCTGTTCCTCGCCCTGTCGACGTCCTCCCCGTTCTGGAACCGCCAGCGCACCGGGCTGCTGAGCTACCGCCAGGCCGCCTACGACGAGTGGCCGCGCACCGGCATTCCCGATTTCCACGCCGACGAGGCCGAATACCGCCGGTTCATCGACCTGCTGGTGCGCCACGGCGCGATCGCCGGGCCTGGCTCGGTGTGGTGGGCGATCCGGCCGGCCGAGCGCTATCCGACCCTGGAACTGCGGATCGCCGATGCCTGCACGCGCCTCGACGATTCGCTGGCGATCGCGGCGCTCTATCGTTGCCTGGTGCGCGCGCTGGTGCGGCAACCGGAACTCGGCCGCGATCGCAGCGCGCTGACCCGGCGCGTGGTCGACGAGAACCGCTGGCGCGCCAAGCGCTGGGGCATGGAGGCCAGCGCCATCGACGAGCGCGGCGGCTCCGGGGCCAGCTTCGTGCGCTGGCTCGACGAGCTGCGCGCGCTGGTGGACGAGGATGCGCAGGCCCTGGGTTGCGCCGATGCCCTGCGCCACCTCGGCACCATCGTCGCGCGCGGTACCAGCGCGCACGAGCAGCTGGCGATCTACCGCGATCGCCGCGACGCCGGGGCGACACGCCTGGAGGCGGCCCGCGCGGTGGTCGAATGGCTGGTCGAGGCGACCGTGCCGCCATCGTCGTGAACGACCGCGCTTGCGTCCGTGGGCGCGGCTGATAGGCTGGCCCCGCCCCGGCAGCCTCGCGCGCGCATGCAATCCGCACCCAAGCTCCTGATCGGCGTGTCGCCGCGCATCCTGCGCCAGGTGCCGCCGGAGCTGGGTTTCGGCGGCAAGACCCTGCAGTACCTCGAGCAGTCGGTCGCGCACTGGGTGATGTCGCTGGGCGCGCTGGTGGCGATGGTGCCGACGGTGGAGCGCGACAGCCGCATCCGTCGCGCCGACATCGACATCCCCGACTATGTCGCCGCGCTCGACGGCCTGATCCTGCAGGGCGGCGCCGACATCGACCCGCGCGCCTACGGCGAGGAGCCCACCCACACCATCGGCGTGCCCGACGGCGTGCGCGACCGCTTCGAGCTCGAGCTGCTGCGCGGCTTCGCCGCCGCCGGCAAGCCGGTGCTGGGCATCTGCCGCGGCATGCAGCTCATCAACGTGGCCTTCGGCGGCACCCTGTACCAGGACCTGCGCGCCGACGGCGCCACCACGGCCCTGCACGTGCGGCGCGAGGTCTACGACGAGCACGTGCACGGGCTGCGGCTGGCGCCGGACTCGCGCCTGGCGCAGTCCTACGGCGGGCTGGCACGGGGCCGCGTCAACTCCATCCACCACCAGGGCGTGAAGGCGGTCGGACAGGGGCTGGTGGCGGAAGCCTGGTCCGAGGACGGCGTGGTCGAGTCGATCCGCGGCGCGGGCCCGGGCTTCCTGCTCGGCGTGCAGTGGCACCCGGAATTCCACGACCACCGCTTCCCGGACCTGCTGCCGGCCGACCCGCTGTTGCGCGACTTCCTCGCCGCGGCGCGCGCGCGGCGCGGGGCCTGAACGCGTTCAGCCGCTCATCAGGGCCGACAGGCCCGGTGCATCCGTGACCTCGTAGTGGCGCACGTTGGGCTCCATCTCGAGCAGGAAGCGGCGGTCCTCCGGATAGTACTTGGCGGTCTCGGGACTGCTGCCGGCGAAGCGCCGGATCGCGTCCATCGAATCCCACAGCGACACCAGGACCACCTCGCAGCGTTCGCCCTGCGTGCGGCGCAGCACGAACACGCCGCGATTGCCCGGCGTTTCCCGGTACTCCTTGAGGCCGGTGAGGCGCAGGTACTCGAGGTATTCGTCGGCCTGGTCCTGCGCGGTGAGGCCCCGCCAGATGCGCGCGATCATGTCCCGCTCCGCTGCGACCGGCGGCCAAGGTAGCACCGTGGCCGGCGCGCGGCATCGGACCGGCTAAGCTCGGCGCGTCTTCCGAGCTCGAGGGGTGCACGCCGTGTCGAACCACCTGCCCGCCGTGGCCACGCTGCTGACCGTGGGGCTGTCGATCTGGACCATGGTGCTGGTCGGCAACGCCCGCCGTCGCCACGGGATCCAGGCGCCGGCCACGACCGGCCAGCCCGATTTCGAGCGCGCGTTCCGGGTGCAGATGAACACGCTGGAGGCGACGGTGGCGTTCCTGCCCAGCCTGTGGCTGGCCACGACCTACTGGGACCCGGGCTGGGCGGGCGCGCTGGGCCTGGTCTGGGTCGCGGGCCGCGTGTGGTACGCGCTCGGCTACCTGCAGGCCGCGGGACGCCGCAGCGCCGGCTTCACGCTGGCGGCGCTGGCCCTGTTCGCGTTGCTGGGCGGCGCGGCCTGGGGCCTGGCGCGGAGCCTGTCCGGGCTCTGATGCCGCCACGCGGCGCCGCGGCCGCCATTCCGGGGTGGCGCGCTAGACTGCGCTCCCCCGGAGGACCACCGCCATGACGCAGACCCTGGGCCTGTTCGCACTCGGCGTGCTGCTTCTCGCGCTGGGCGCCGACTCCTTCGTCAAGGGCCTGCAGGGCCTGGCCCTGCGCGCCCGCGCCTCGTTGTTCGCGGTCGGCGCCAGCGCCGCCGCCTTCGCCGGCTCGGTGCCCGATTTCGCGGTCAACGTGAGCGCGGTGGGGCTCGACCAGCCCGGCCTCGCCCTCGGCAACATCATCGGCAGCTGCCTGGTGAACCTGGGCCTGGTGCTGGGCCTCGCCGCGCTGCTGCGGCCCCTGCAGGTGCGCATCCCGCTGGCCGGGCCGCTGCTGCTGGCCGGCCTCGGCCTCGGCCTGCTGCTGCTGGCGATGAGCTGGAACGGCCGCATCGGCTACCTCGATGGCACCGCGCTCCTGCTCGCCTGGTTCGCGCTCGCGGCCTTCGTCGCCACCCATCGCGCCACGCGCCGCACCGACGCGGCGCGCGCGGCGCTGGAGGCGCGCGGCGACACGCGCAACGCGGTGCCGTTGATGGCGTTGCGGCTGCTGGTCGGCCTCGCCTTGCTGGTCTACGGCGCCGACCTGGTCGTGTTCCATGCCACCCACCTGGCGCGCGCGTGGAACGTCAGCGACCTGTTCGTGGGCCTGACCGTGGTCGCGATCGCCACCTCGCTGCCGCAGCTGGCGCTGGCGCTGCGCGCCGCCGCGGCGGGCCGCGGCGACGAGGTGGTGCTGGGCGTGCTGGGCTCGAACCTGATCAACCTCACGCTGATCCTCGGCGCCACGGCCCTGCTGCAGCCGCTCGCGGTGCCGGAGTCGCTGGTGCAGCTCGAGATCCCGGCGCTGGTCGCCTTCGGCCTGGTGCTGTACCCGATGCTGCGCGGCGACCTCAACATCCGCCGCGGCGAGGGCGCGCTGCTGGTGCTGGCCTTCGCCGCGCTCACGGCGTTCCAGTTCTGGATGGTGCGCGGCTGATGTGGCCCCTGCTGGGCTGGCTTGGCGTCGGACTGGTGGTGCTGGGCCTCGGCGCCGACGTGTTCGTGCGCGGCGCCTCCGGCCTGGCGTTGCGCCTCGGCATCAGCCCCTTCGTGGTCGGGCTGGTCGTCGTCGGGTTCGGCACCTCGACCCCGGAACTGGCCGTGAACCTCTCGGCGGCCAGCCGCGGCACCACGGACATCGCGCTCGGCAACATCGTCGGCAGCAACATCGCCAACATCGGGCTGATCCTCGGCATCTCGGCCCTGGTCGCGCCGCTGGTGGTGCACATGCGCATGCTGCGGATCGAGGTGCCGATCATGCTCGCCGCCTCGGCCCTGCTGTGGCTGCTGGCGCTGGATGGGCAGATCGCGCGCTGGGAAGGCCTGCTGATGCTGGGCGGCTTCATCGCCTTCCTGGTCTTCCTGCTGCACGACGCCCGGCTGGAGTCGGCGCAGGTGCAGGCCGAACTCGCGGCGGCGCCGCACCCCACCCACGCCGCCTGGACCACCGTGCTGTTCCTGGTCGGCGGCCTCGGCCTGCTGATGCTGGGCTCCGACCTGTGCGTGGACGCGGCGGTCGGCCTGGCCCGGCTGTGGGGGCTGTCCGACCTGCTGATCGGCCTGACCATCGTCGCAGTCGGCACCTCCTTGCCGGAGCTGGCCTCGTCGGTGGCCGCGGCGGCCAAGGGCCAGAGCGACCTCGCGATCGGCAACGTGATCGGCTCCAACATCTACAATATCCTGTTCATCCTCGGCGCCACCGCGGCGATCATGCCGTTGCCGGTGGCCGCCTCGCTGGAGCGGCTGGAGATCCCCGTGATGATGGGACTCGCCCTGGTGCTGTATCCGCTGATGCGCCGTGACATGAGGATCGCGCGCGGCGAGGGCGCATTCCTGCTCCTCTGCTACGCGGCGTTGCTGGCTTTCCAGCTGCACCTCGCCGGTGCGGCCGCCTGAGGCCGCGCGATGGAGCGCCTGGCAACGGTGAAGGAGCGGGCGGCGCAGGCGCTGGCGGAGTTCTTCAAGCTGGAGTCGGCCGGAGGCGTGCTGCTGGTCGCCGCCGCGGCGCTGGGCCTGATCGCGGCCAACTCGCCGCTGGCGCCCGGCTACGAATGGCTGCAGAAGCTGCCGCTGACGGTGAAGCTGGGCACGCTGGGCGTGGACAAGCCGCTGCTGTTGTGGATCAACGACGGCCTGATGGCGGTGTTCTTCCTGCTGGTTGCGCTGGAGCTCAAGCGCGAAGTGCTGCACGGGCAACTGTCCGATCGCCGCCAGATCCTGCTGCCCGCGGGTTGCGCGCTCGGCGGCATGCTGATGCCGATGGCGATCTACGCAGCCCTCAACCGCGACGACCCGCGGGCGATGATGGGCGTGGCGATCCCGGCCGCGACCGACATCGCCTTCGCGCTCGGCGTCCTGTCCCTGCTCGGCAGCCGCGTGCCGCTGGCCCTCAAGCTGCTGCTGACCGCGATCGCGGTGCTGGACGACCTCGGCGCGATCATCATCATCGCCCTGTTCTACACCGACGGCCTGTCGGCGCTGTCGCTGTCGGTGGCCGGCGCGGCGCTGGCCGGCCTGGTGGCGATCAACCGCGCCGGCGTGACGCGCTGGAGCGCATACATCCTGCTCGGGCTGGTGATGTGGATCGCGACCCTCAAGAGCGGCGTCCACGCCACCCTGGCCGGGGTGGCGCTGGGCCTCACGATCCCGATCCGCGACCGCAACGCGGCGGAGCGCTCGCCGCTGGGCGAGATGGAGCACGCGCTGCACCCCTGGGTGGCCTACGCGATCCTGCCCCTGTTCGCCTTCGCCAACGCCGGGGTGGCGCTGGGCGGGGCCAGCCTGTCCACGCTGGCGGCGCCAATCCCCATGGGCATCCTGCTGGGCCTGTTCGTGGGCAAGCAACTCGGCGTGATGGGCACCGCGGCGCTGCTGGTGGGCACTGGACTGGCGCGACGCCCGGAAGGCGTGGGCTGGGGCGCGCTGTGGGGCATGTCGATGCTGTGCGGGATCGGCTTCACCATGAGCCTCTTCATCGGCTCGCTGGCCTTCGGCGAGGATGCCTCCGACTACCTGCTGGCGACGAAGGTCGGGACCTTCGCCGGCTCGCTGCTCTCGGCGGCCGCCGGCTTCCTGCTCCTGCGCCTGGTAGTGGCCCGGCCGCAGGCCGGTTGAGCGGCGTCGCCCGGGCACGAGGCCGGGCTTGACAGGCGGGCGGGGTCTCGTTTTATCCTTTCATCGCGATGAAGCGATATAGAGACCTCGGGATGGCGACGCCGGGCCAGCGCATGGGCATGCTCATGCGGCCCTGCCGCCGCGCGCGCCGCGTTCCCGACTGACGTCGCCCTTCGCAGCACCCGACGCCAATCCCGCGACCCGCGACGGCCCCGCCCCGCGGGCGCGTTCGCCCGCGCGGCCAGTCCCGCGAATCGCGGCTCCCGCCTGCCGAAGGAGCCCGACCTTGATCGCCCGAGTCGATTCAACCGCGCTACCCGCCGCGTCCCCGCCGCCGCGGCCGGCCGCGACCGTCGCGGATGCGTGCCGGTCGCTGCCGTCGCGTCGCGGCGGCGGCAGCGCGGTGCAGTGGATCCTGGTCGGCGCGCGCGGGCAGGTCGCCAGCGCGCTGCGCGGGCAGTGTGCCGCGCTGGCGCCCGCGCTGGCGCGCGCCGGCCTCGCGCTGCGCCTGCGCGCGGCCTTCGACCGGCGCGGTTTCGCCGCCGCCCCCGCCGGCCTCGATCCAGGCGCGCTCGACAACGCATGGTGCGCGCGCAGCGATGGCGACTGGTCGCGGTTGCGCGCGTGCCTGGCCGGCGAGGGCCTGCCCACCGTGATCGTCGATTGCACCGCCAGCGAGGCGATCGCGGCCGAGTACGAGGACTGGCTGGCCGCGGGTTGCGGCATCGTGACCGCGAACAAGCTCGCCAACGCCGGCCCGTTCGCGCGCTGGCGACGCTTGCACGCGCTGGCCGCGGCGCAGGGTTTGCCGTACCACTACGAGACCACCGTGGGCGCGGCCCTGCCGCTCCTCGGCAGCGTGCGCGCACTGGTCGCGCGTGGCGAGGCGCCGACGCGCATGGAGGCCGTGATGTCGGGCTCGCTGTCCTACCTGCTTGCGCAGGTCCAGCGCGGCCTTTCGTTCTCCGCGGCCGTGGCGCGGGCACAGGCGCTGGGCCTGACCGAACCCGATCCGCGCGAGGACCTCGAGTGCCGTGACCTGGTCCGCAAGCTCCTGATCCTGGCCCGCAGCGCCGGCGCCGGGCTCGAGCCGGCGCAGATCGAGGTCGAACCGCTGCTCGACGCGGCCACCCCGCGGATCGAGGCGGCGGACGCGCGCTGGGACGCGCGGGTGCGCGCGGCGCAGGCACGCGGCAAGCGCCTCGCGGTGGTGGCGGAGTTCGAGCATGGGCGCGGCCGGATCGGCGTGCGCGCGCTCGCGCCGGAGCATCCGCTGGCGCGGCTGGCGCCCGGCGAGAACCTGGTGCGGCTGTGGACGCCGGTGCACGCGCGGATGCCGATCGCGATCGGCGGCCCCGGGGCCGGTCCCGAGGTCACCGCGGCCGGCGTGCTCGGCGACGTGCTCGAAGCAGCCCGGGCACTGCAGGCGCGCGTTGCCCCGGGCTGAGCAGCACGGCGCCGTCGCCGGCAACGGCACCGTTCAGCGCCCGCCGCCACCCGGGTCCGGATTTAGCCAACTGCATCATGGTTTGGGCCGGGCCGCCGGGCACACTGTGATGCGGGAAGCCATGCCGGTCCACAGGGGGACCGACCGCCGCCGCGGACGTCCGCGCGCTCGGGCAGGCAGGGCTCCACCGCGTCCGCGCACCGCGAGCCTCGCCAGGACCCTGCTGACCATGCCCGGCACCCTGACCTCGACCCTGCTGGTGATCGCCGCGCTGGCGGCGCTCGTCGCCCTGGTCGCGTTGCGCCGGGTGGGGCCGCTGCGTCGCGAGCTGGCCGCCTCGCAGAGCGAGCTCGACGAGCTCAAGGCCACCCAGGCGCAGGTGATCCACACCACCAAGCTGGCCTCGCTCGGGCAGATGGTCGCGGGCGTGGCGCACGAGATCAACACGCCGCTGGGCTTCGTCAAGAGCAACGTCGAGGTCGTGGGCGACATGCTGCGCGAACACGAGGCGCGGCTGATCCCGCTGCTCACCGCGATCGACCTGCTGGCGATCAGCGACGACGCCACGCTGGGCAAGGCGCGCACGGCATTGATGCGCGGCCGGGCCGCCCTCACCGGCGCGGCCGGGCTGGGCGACGCCAAGGAACTGCTGGCCGACGCGCTGGACGGGCTCAAGAGCATCGCCAGCCTGGTGCACAACCTCAAGGGCTTCGCCCGCGTCGACCGCGACGGCATGGACCTCGCCGACCTCAACGAGTGCGTGCGCAGCGCCCTGGCGGTGGCGGGCCACTCCCTGCGCGAGCGGGTCGACCTGCGCACCGAGCTCGGCGAGCTGCCGAAGGTGCGTTGCATGCCGGCGCAGATCAACCAGGTGATCCTCAACCTGGTCAACAACGCGGCCCAGGCCATGCCCAACGGCGGCACCCTGGCGGTGGCCACCCGGCCCACCGCCGAGGGCAGCGTCGAAGTCGCGGTCAGCGACACCGGCAGCGGCATCGCCGACGACGTGCTGCCGCGCATCTTCGATCCCTTCTACACCACCAAGTCGGTCGGCGAGGGCACCGGGCTCGGGCTCTCGATCGTGCACAAGATCGTGCAGGGCCATGGCGGCTCGATCCACGTGCGCACCGCGGTCGGGCAGGGCACCACGTTCACGGTGTCGCTGCCGGTGGAGCCGCGCGGCGCGCGCCTGCTGGACAAGGCCGCGTGAGCGCCGCCGCCGTGCCGCTGCGCGTGCTGTTCGTCGACGACGAGGCGCGGATCACGCGCGCGCTCAAGGCGCTGTTCCGCGACCTCGAGGCCCACACCTGCAACGACCCGCGCGAGGCGCCGGCGCTGGCGCGGCGCCACGACGTCGACGTGGTGGTGTGCGACCAGCGCATGCCGGGCATGAGCGGCCACGAATGCCTGGCCGAGGTCCGCGCCGCGGCGCCGCGGGCGATGCGCGTGCTGCTGACCGGCTTCGCCGACCTCAAGGCCGTGATGGCGTCGGTCAACGAGGGCGAGGTGTACCGCTTCGCGACCAAGCCGTGGGACAACCGCGAGTTGCGCGAGATCGTGCTCACCGCCGGCGCCATCGCCCGCGAGGCGCCGGTGCTGGCCGCGGGGCCGCTGCCGGAGCGCGACGAGGGCCAGGCGCGCGAGCAGATCGGCGTGCTGGTGCTCGAGGACGACCCGCTGGTGCAGCAGCGCCTGCGCGAGATCCTCGCCCCGCACTACCAGGTGCGCTTCGCCAACACCACGGAGCGCGCGCTCAACATCCTCGAGCAGCACGAGACCGGCGTGCTGATCGCCGAGACCGTGACCGGCGAGGGCGACCTCACCGGCCTGATCAAGGCGCTCAAGCGCCAGCACCCGCACATCGCCACGGTGATCATCACCGAGCGCGCCAACGCGCAGATCGCGATGGAGCTGATCAACGAGGGCCAGGTGTACCGGCTGCTGCTCAAGCCGGTGCGGATGGGCTCGTGCCGGCTCTCGGTCGATTCCGCGCTGGGCCACTACTGGCGCCTCAAGCAGTCGCCGGAGGCGGTGCGCCGCTTCACCGCGATGCCGGCGGTCAACGATTCGGTGGCGCCGGCGCGCGTGCCGGAGTCGTTGCTGACCCGCCTGCGCCAGATACCCAGCCGCTTCACCTCGATCCGCCGGCACGCCTGACGGGCACCGCGTCGCCGGGCCGCGCGCTCCGGCCTGCCCGGCGGCGTGCCGGACCGGCGCCGCCGCCGGTAGCATCCGGCCATGGCGGAGGCGGCGACTTCGGAGCGCGGCGGCGCGGGGTGCTGGCTGGTCGCCGGCGCCAGCGGGATGGTCGGGCGCTGCCTGCTGCAGCGACTCGCGGCCTCGTACCCGCCGGTGCGCACCCTGGCCCTGTCGCGCGGCGATCCGCCGGCGTGGGCCATGGCGCTGCCCGCGGTCGGCTGGCGCCGCGGCGACCTCTACCGCGACCACGTGGTCGAGGCGGTCGACACCCTGCTCTCGGCCGGACCGCTCGACGGCCTGGTCGCCTGCCTCGAGCGGCAGGCGCCGCCGGGCCTGCGCCGGGTGGTGGCCCTCTCCTCCACCAGCGTGCATGCCAAGGCCGGATCGCCCGAGGCGCGCGAACGCGAGCTGGCGGCACGCCTGGCCGATGCCGAGTCGCGCCTGGGCGCCTGGTGCGCGGCCGCCGGCGTGCGCTGGACGCTGCTGCGCCCGACCCTGATCTACGACGACCATGGCGGCGGCGCGCTCGGCGCACTGGCGCGCCTGCGCCGGCGCTGCGGCTGCGTACTGCTGCCGGCGACGGCGCTCGGCCGGCGCCAGCCGGTGCACGCCGACGATGTCGCCGCGGCCATGCTGGCGGCGGCGGTCACGGCCACCTGCGCGGATCGCGCCTACGACTTGCCGGGGGGCGAGGCCGTGACCTACCTCGGCATGGTGCGGCGCTACCTCGCGCGCGACGGGCGCGCGGCGCGCGTGTGGACCTTGCCGCCGCCGGCGTTCTCCGCCCTGGCCGCGCTGGCGCGCCGGCTCGGCATCGCGCCCGAGGCCACCGAGGGCGTGCTGGCGCGCCTCGACGCCGACCTGGTGTTCGATCCCGGCGCGGCGGGGCGCGACTTCGGCTACGCGCCGCGCGGGTTCGCGCCGGTGTCCGCCCCGAGCGAGCCCAGCGTCTGATCGATCAGGTACAGCGGCCGCTGCTTCGACTCCAGGTACAGCCGGCCCAGGTACTCGCCGATCAGGCCCAGCGCCATCAGCTGGATGCCGCCGAGGAACAGCACCACGCTCATCAGCGAGGGGTAGCCCGCCACCGGGTCGCCCCAGAGCAGGGTCTTGGCCACGATCCAGGCGCCATAGCCGAAGGCCAGCAGCGCGGTGGCCAGGCCGACGTAGGTCGCGAGCTTGAGCGGCGCCACGCTGAAGCTGGTGATGCCCTCGAGGGCGAAGTTCCACAGCCGCCACCAGTTCCAGCTGCTGCGCCCGGCGGCGCGCGGCGCGCGGTCGTAGGGCACGCCGACCTGGCGGAAGCCGACCCAGCCGAACAGGCCCTTCATGAAGCGATGGCGCTCGCGCAGGCCACGCAGGGCCTCGAGCGCGCGCCGCGACAGCAGGCGGAAGTCGCCGGTGTCGGCCGGCACTGGCGTGTCGGCGAGGCGGCCGATCACGCGGTAGAAGGCCGCGGCGGTGCCGCGCTTGAGCCAGGATTCGCCGGCGCGCGAGCGGCGCACGGCATAGGCCACGTCGCAGCCGTCGCGGAACCGCGCCCACAGTTCGGGAATCAGCTCGGGCGGGTCCTGCAGGTCGGCGTCGATCACCACCACGGCGTCGCCGGGCGCGTGGTCGAGGCCGCAGGTGAGCGCGAGCTCCTTGCCGAAGTTGCGCGACAGGCGCAGGGCGGCGACGCGCGGGTCGGCGGCGCACAGGCCCTCGAGCGCGGCGAAGGTGCCGTCGCGGCTGCCGTCGTCGACGTACAGCACGCGCGCCGCGACCGGCATCGCGTCGAGCACGCCCATCAGCCGCGCATGGAAGGCGGCCAGCACGGCCTCCTCGTTGAAGCAGGGCACGACCACGCCGAGCATCGGCAGGGCCTGCGTGCTCATGGCGCTGCGCAGCCGTGCGGGGACTCGAGGGGCATCGGTGTCATGGCTTCCCGGTAGTCAAGAAAAGCGGGCGATTGGTGCGCTGCAACACGGCGCGAGTCCTGAAGATTTGGTTAAACGAGCGTTGCAATTCCGTAATCCGGCTACCTATGATAGCCGGGCCTTCCGCGCTCTCCGCTTCCCTAGAAGGAATTCCAGCATGCAGGCCCGAGTGAAACTGGCTCTCGCGCTGTCGTCCCTGCTGCTCGCCGCGTGCAGCAGCAGCAGCAACAGCCCGCGCGCAGTCCCGGCACCGCCGGCGACGAACAACAACGGGTCGCCGGTCACGGGGGTGATCACCGCCCGGTTCGACACCACCGCCGGCGTCATCCCGCGGCCGATCAACATCCTGCTGTCGGGGACGCGCGACCTGACCCTCAACATCCCGGCCGCCAATCCGAACAACTTCGGCGACCCGATCGTCGCGCTCAACACGCTCGATGGCTGGAGCACCGTGGCGCCGTGGACGGTGCCGTTCTCGGTCGAGCCGGCGACCAACAGCTTGGTGGCCGGCCAGGGCTTCCGCTGGTTCGAAGTGGCGCTGACCGGTCCGGGCGGCGCGGTCACCCGGGTGGTCCGCGAGCTCGTGGCAGGTACCGACTACGTGGTCGCCAAGACCACGTCCGACCCGAAAGTGGTCGCGATCGTGCCGCTCAAGCCGCTCAAGCAGCTGACCTCGTACATGGCGGTGGTGACCAACCAGGCCAGCGACGCGGCCGGCAACAACGCCACCCCCGACCAGACCTACTTCCTCACCCAGCGCACCTCGCCGCTGTGCACCGGCGGCGTCAGCACCGATCCGCTGCTGCCGTCGGCGACGGCCTGCGCCCTGGAGCCGCTGCGCCAGCTGACCAACGCGCAGGAAGCCGCGGCCGCTTCGGCCGGCGTCGACCGCAGCAAGATCGTGGTCTCGTTCGTGGCCACCACGCAGAGCATCTCGCCGGTGCTGCTGGCCACCCAGCAGCAGAACCAGGCCGCCGCGGTGACGGTCGCCAACAGCGGCCAGACCACGGCGGTGGCCGGGCTGCCGCCGGTGGCCGACATCTACATCGGCGTGATCTCGCTGCCCTACTACCTGCAGGCGCCGGGCGGATCGAACCCGGCCAGCGTGGTCCTGACCGGCTTCTGGAAGGCCGCGCCGGGCGCCTACGTGCCGCCGTTCAATGCGGCGGGGCTGGATCCGACCTCGACCAACATCACCTTCGCCAACCCGCTGCCGGTGCGCCAGAGCACGCAGACGGTGCCGGTGCTGCTCACGATCCCCAACGCCAACTCCGGCCGCACGCGGCCGGCGGCCGGGTGGCCGATCGTGATCTTCAACCACGGCATCACCCGCAACCGCACCGACGCGCTCGGCATCGCCGCCACCTTCGCCGCGCAGGGCTTCGCGGTGATCGCGATCGACCAGCCGCTGCACGGCCTGCCGCCCTCGAGCCCGTTCTACATCGGCAACACGCCATTCGGGCCGCTCGGCAGCGAGCGCACGTTCAACGTCGACCTGATCAACAACACCACCGGCGCCGCCGGCCCGGATGGCGTGATCGACACCTCGGGCGCGCACTACATCAACCTGTCGAGCCTGCTGACCTCGCGCGACAACCTGCGCCAGTCGCAGTCCGACCTGATCACGCTGGCCAAGAGCATCCCCGGGATCAGCTACGACGGCGACCAGACCAGCGACTTCGATGGCTCGCGGATCAGCTTCGTCGGCCAGTCGCTGGGCAGCATCAACGGCACCGCGTTCCTGGCGGTGGAGCCCACCGTCAACGTCGGTACCCTCAACGTGCCGGGCGGCGGACTGGCGCAGTTGCTCAATTGCTCGCCCACGTTCGGGCCGCGCATCCGCGCCGGCCTCGCCGCGGTGGGCGTGGTGGCCGGAACGCCCGCCTTCGACCAGTTCCTCGGCGCGGCGCAGCAGGTCGTCGACTCGTCCGACCCGATCAACTGGACCTCGGTCACCGCCACCGATCGCATCCTGTCGCAGCTCGTGGTCGGCAACGGCTCGACCGTGCCGCCCGACCAGGTCGTACCGATCTCGTGCCCCGGTGCGCCGCTTTCGGGTGGCGAGCCGCTGGTCCGCAACATGGGCCTGGCCTCGATCACCGCAACCACCCAGAGCGCCACCGGCATCCGTGGCGTGGTCCGCTTCATCGCCGGCGACCACGGCTCGCTGCTGAGCCCGACCGCTTCCGCGGCCGCGACCGTCGAGATGCAGGGCCAGATGGCGAGCATGAACGTGTCGGGCGGCGCCGCGGTGCAGGTCACCAACACTTCCGTCATCAAGACGCAGTAAGGCCGAGGATTCGAGAGGACACCTCATGAACAAGCAGCATTCTGCTCGGACCTCCGCGCGCTCCGGCTTCCGTCGCCGGGCGCTGGGCGCGGCCATCGCGCTGGCGGTCGGCGGCTTCGCCGCCGCCCCGGCGCACGCGATCGACTTCGATTGGGGCGACAACTGGGACGCCAGCCTCGACACCACCGTTTCCTACGGCGTGTCGCAGCGCATCGACGATCCCTCCGAGGGCCTGATCGGCAAGGCCCAGTTCAACCCCACGACGTTCACCCTGTCGAACCCGGCGCAGCGCTCCGCGCCCGGGCGCTTCTCGGTGAACGGCGACGACGGCAACCGCAACTACGAGGGCGGCGACCTGTTCTCGAACGCGTTCAAGATCACGTCCGAGTTCAGCGTCGACTACAACGACACCTGGGGCGGTTTCTTCCGCGCCACGTACTTCTACGACTTCGAGAACGCCGACCGCGACGACCTGACCGAGCTGGCGAAGGAGAAGGTGGGCGACCGCTTCACCTTCCTCGACGCCTTCATCTACAACAACTTCGACATCGGCGGCCACTCGGGCACCTGGCGCCTGGGCCAGCAGGTGGTGAGCTGGGGCGAGAGCACGTTCATCCAGAACGGCATCAACGTCATCAACCCGATCGACGTCGGCAAGCTGCGTACCGCGGGTGCCGAGCTCAAGGAAGCATTCCTGCCGGTCAGCATGCTGTGGGGCTCGTTCAACTTCACCGACAACCTGTCGATGGAGGCCCTGTACATGTTCGAGTTCGAGCAGACCGAGCCCGATCCCGCCGGCACCTATTTCTCGACCAACGACTTCGGCACCCTGGGCGGCACCTACGCCATGCTGAGCTTCGGCACCGTGCCGCAGCCGGTGAACAACCCGGAGCTCTTCTACGACGTGTGCTACAACCCGGCCGGCAACGCGGTCGGCTATGCCCTCACCGACACCGGCCTGCCGGCGCAGCTGGTCGGCGCCGGTTGCGCGGCCGCGCTGCCGCGGCTTGAGGACCGCTACGCCGATGACGGCGGCCAGTACGGCGCCGCGCTGCGTTACTTCTCCGAGGACCTCAACAACACCGAGTTCGGCCTGTTCTTCCTCAACTACCACAGCCGCCTGCCGCTGATCAGCAGCTACTCGATCTTCAACGCCAGCCCGAACTCGGGCCGCGTGTTCGTCGAGTACCCGGAGGA
The DNA here is from genome assembly GCA_964614825.1 of uncultured Gammaproteobacteria bacterium. Lineage (GTDB taxonomy): Bacteria > Pseudomonadota > Gammaproteobacteria > Xanthomonadales > Ahniellaceae > JAGOEZ01. The sequence continues at coordinate 4,367 of CAZTNB010000002.1, read as the reverse complement.
CATCCGCCTCTACGGCCTGAGCTTCAACACCACCTGGGAGCAGACCGGCATCGCGTTCCAGGGCGAGGTCTCGTACCGCGACAACGTGCCGCTGCAGATCGACGACGTCGAGGTGCTGTTCACCGGCCTGTCGCCGCTCAATGCCCTGATCCCGCAGCCGTACAACCGCTTCATCAGCCAGCTGGGCTCGGTGCCGGTCAATACCGAGATCCAGGGCTGGGAGCGGCACGAGCTGTCGCAGTGGCAGTTCACCATGACCAAGACCTTCGCCGACATCATGGGCGCCGAGCAGATCGCGCTCGTCGGCGAGTTTGGTGGCACCAAGGTCTGGGACCTGCCGGATCCCTCGATCCTGCGCTACCAGGGCGACGGCACCGACACCGGCGGCGGACCGGACGTGAACTCGGGCGCGGGCCGCAACCCGCAGACCCAGGTCGACGGCTTCCCGACCAGCTATTCGTGGGGCCTGCGGGTCGCCGGCCGCGCCGACTACAACAGCGTGTTCGGCACGTCGATGAACCTGTCGCCGCGCATCGCGTTCAACTACGACGCCAACGGGATCACCCCGGGGCCGGGCGGCAACTTCATCGAGGACCGCAAGTCGCTGACGCTGGGCGTCGAAGCGACCTACCTCAATGCCTGGTCGTTCGACATGAGCTACACGAACTTCTACGGCGCGGGCAATCTCAACCTGATCTACGACCGCGATTTCGTCTCCGCGGTCCTCAAGTACTCGTTCTGATCGCTTCTCGGGAGGGAGCCATCATGCTGAAGCGCAATTCGGGCGCCGCCGCGATCCTCGCGGCACTGGCCCTGGCCGCAGGGCAGGCATACGCCGCGGTCGGAGCCGACCAGGTCGCGCGCCTGGGCAAGGACCTCACGCCTACCGGCGCCGAGAAGGCCGGCAATGCCGACGGCACCATTCCGGCCTGGACCGGCGGCATCACCACGCCGCCCGCGGGATTCAAGGTCGGCAGCTTCGAGATCGATCCGTTCCCGGACGACAAGCCGCTGTTCAAGATCGACCAGTCCAACTACAAGGACTACGGCGACAAGCTCGGCGTCGGCCAGCAGGCCATGTTCGCCAAGTACCCGTCGTTCCGCATGGACGTGTACCCGACCCGGCGCTCGGCCTCCTTCCCGCAGCGCATCTACGAGTTCACGGCCAAGAACGCCGCCAACTGCAAGCTGGTCGCCAATGGCGAGGGCGTGGAGAACTGCGCCGAGGGCCTGCCGTTCCCGATCCCGCAGAACGGCTACGAGGTGATCTGGAACCACAAGCTCAAGTACAAGGGCATCGCGGTGCAGCGCTGGGCGAACCAGACTTCGCCGACCGCCGGCGGCGCATACAACCTGGTGCGCCTGCGCGAGGAACTGCTGGGCCTGTACTACAAGCCCGGCAACACCACCGAGAACATCAACAACATCCTGGTCTACTTCTTCCAGGTCGTCGAGGGCCCGGCGCGACTGGCCGGCAACGTGCTGCTGGTGCACGAGACCCTCAACCAGGCCAAGGCCCCGCGCCAGGCCTGGGTCTACAACGCCGGCCAGCGCCGCGTGCGGCGCGCTCCGAACGTGGCCTACGACAATCCGGGCACCGCGTCCGACGGCCTGCGCACCAACGACATGACCGACATGTTCAATGGCGCCACCGACCGCTATGACATCAAGCTGCTCGGCAAGCGCGAGATGTACGTGCCGTACAACTCGTACAAGGCGCACAGCGGCAGCACCAAGGTCAAGGACCTGATCCGCCCGGGCCATCTCAATCCGGACTACATGCGCTACGAGCTGCACCGCGTCTGGGTGGTCGAGGCGACCCTCAAGCCGGGCAAGCGCCACATCAATCCCAAGCGCACGTTCTACCTCGACGAGGACAGCTGGCAGATCCTGATGCTCGACCACTACGACCAGCGCGGCCAGCTGTGGCGTTACTCGGAGGCGGCGTCGGTCAACTACTACGGCGTGCCGACCTTCTGGGCGACCGTCGAGACGCACCACGACCTGCAGTCGGCGCGCTACATCGCCTGCCTGCTGGACAACGAGGAAAAGCCGTACGACTTCGCGTTCCAGACCTCGCCGGACCAGTTCTCGCCACAGTCGCTGCGCACGCGCGGCGTGCGCTGATCCCGGCCGCAAGCCAGCCAGCCGCCTCGCCTCGAGGCGACTGGCGTATTGGAGGGTCGCGTCGCCGCCACGCCGGCAACGCGAGTGGAGGACCTCGATGACGTTCCTGCGCCGTACCCCACCCGTGGGCCTGGCCACCGCGGTGGCCCTCGGATTCGTTTCGATCGTCGCCCTGTCGCAGGGCGAGGCGCCGCCCGCGGAGCCCGCCGGCGAACCGGACCTCAGCACGCTCACGGCGGAGATGATGCCGCTGGCGTCGAAAGCGCTGCTGCTCGACGTCGCCAATGGCGCCAGCCGCGCGATCGCGGTCGGCGAACGCGGCCACATCCTGGTCTCCGAGTCGCGCAGCGACTGGCGCCAGGTCGAGAACGTGCCGACCCGGTCTACGCTGACCGCGGTGACCACGGTCGGCGAGCAGGCCTGGGCGGTCGGCCACGACGGCGTGATCCTGCACTCCGCCGACGGCGGCCAGAGCTGGGAGCGCCAGCGCGAGGCCCCGTTCGACCCCGACTCGATGGAGCCGACCAACGGCGCGCCGCTGCTCGACGTGCTGTTCCTCAGCGACACCGAGGGCCTCGCGATCGGCGGCTATTCGCTGCTGCTGCGCACGCGCGACGGCGGCAAGACCTGGGAGCAGTCCACCATCACCGCCAACGCGACCGATGTCGCCGCGCCGGCCGCGGATGCGCCGCCGGACGACGCCGCGGAGCCGGCGGCGGAGGGCGACGACAGCTGGACCTTCGACGAGTCGCAGCTCGACCTGGACGAGGAGTCCGACCCCCACCTCAACGCCATCGCCCGCACCGGCGACGGCTCGCTGATCGTGATGGCGGAGCGCGGCTCGGCGTTCCGCTCCACCGATGGCGGAGCGACCTGGCAGCGCCTGCAGCTGCCTTATGCCGGCTCGATGTTCGGCGTGCTCGGCTTCGAGGGGCGGCACGCGCTGGCCTTCGGCATGCGCGGCCGCGCCTTCGAAACCCGCGACCTCGGCGACACCTGGACCCTGATCGACACCGGCACGGAGCTGTCGCTGCTCGGCGGCACCGGTTGGGACCAGGGTGGCGCGGCACTGGTCGGCGCCAACGGCATCGTGCTCACGCGCAGCGAGGGCGGGTCGAACCTGCTCAAGCACGAGCACCCCGATCGGGCCGTGCTGTCGAGCGCGATCGCGCTGGCACCCAACGGCGCGCTGGTCGTGGTCGGGGAGAAGGGCATCGGCAGCTGGTCGCCGAACTAAGCAGCGTACGAGGACTTTCCGATGGCCGTCTCGGGCTCCAACTCCGACACCGCGTTCCACCGTGCCGCCGAACGCGTCGTGTTCGGCAACCGGCCGCTGGTCCTGCTGCTGTTCGCGGCGACGACCCTGGTGCTGCTCTACTTCGCGGCCCAGCTGCGCGTCGACGCCGGCTTCAAGAAGCAGATCCCGCTGCAGCACGAGTTCATGCGCACCTTCCTCGACTACGAGAGCGAGTTCGGCGGCGCCAACCGCGTGCTGGTCGCGGTCATGGACCGCAGCGGCAACATGTTCAACCTGCCGTTCATGCAGACGATGGAGAAGATCACCAACGACATCATCGCGCTCGACGCGATCGATGATGCGCGGGTGCGCTCCATCTTCACTCCCAACGTGCGCTTCACCGAGGTGGTCGAGGACGGCTTCGCCGGCGGCAACGTGATCCCCGCCGAGTTCACTCCCAACGTCGACGGCTTCCAGGCCTCGCCGGGCGACTTCGAGACCATCCGCTCCAACATCGTCAAGGCCAACGCGGTCGGCCGCTTCGTGGCCAAGGATTTCTCCGGCGCGATGGTCTGGGGCGAACTGGTGCCCGAGGGCGGCGCCGGGCAGCAACGGCTGGACTACCAGCAGGTGGCGCGCCAGCTCGAGGAGATCCGGCAACGCTACGAGACCGATCCCGAGGCCTGCCGCTCGGCCGAGCGGGGCGAGTCCAGCGGCCCGGTGGCCGGCACCTGCGTGCACGTGATCGGCTTCGCCAAGATGGTCGGCGCGATCGCCGATGGCGCGCGCTCCGTGATCTGGTTCTTCTTCGTCACGATCGCCTTCACCTGGCTGCTGCTGTACCTGTACTCGACCTCGGTCAAGCTCGCCTCGCTGACGGTGGCCTGCGCGCTGGTCGCGGTCGTGTGGATGCTGGGATGCCTCAAGCTCATGGGCTTCGGCATCGACCCGATGAACATGCTGACGCCGTTCCTGATCTTCGCCATCGCGGTCAGCCACGGCG
>CAZTNB010000001.1:0-71247 GCA_964614825.1 uncultured Gammaproteobacteria bacterium | reverse complement strand
TCCCCAAAGAGGGCGAGAGTCTAGCAGCCCGGGTCGGGCCGACCCGCGTCCGCGCCGCCCCAGGTGACGACCTGGGGACGTTCAGGGATTCATCAGGGAAATCAGCCGCTTGTGTACTGCGTTCTGTAATGCGAATCGGATACCGTCGCAGACCTGCCGAGCAGCCGACGAACTGGCACGATCCGTGCTACCGACGGGAATGGCGGGACTTGCCCGCGCCTTGCGTAATTGGCCTCGAATAGCGCATTCTGTCCGTCCCCCGGAAACGGGGGGGGAAACCAGGGGGTTTCAACAGTGAGCAGTTCGTCCGAAGTCGTCGCCTCGCCGAGGCGTCGAGCGCCAGCCCGTCGGCTGGGCAGCATTTCACTCGCGTCGCGCCGCTGGCTCATCGCCGTCGCCGTGCTCGAGTTCCTGGCGCTGGCGCTGGCCTTCAACGCGGCCATCGAACTGCGCTTCATGAGCGACCCGTCCTGGGTCGAGAGCCAGTTCCCGCAACTGTTGCCCTACACCGGCCTGTTCGCCGGCGTGTTGAGCATCGCGTTCCTGGCCGTGGGCCTGTACCAGAGCCATTCGCGCGAGGGCCATGGCGGCCAGGTCGTGCGCATGCTGGTGGCCTTCGGCCTCGGCGGGCTCGGCCTCATCATCTGCTTCTACATCGTGCCCACCGTGTACGTGGGCCGCGGCGTGCTGGCGCTGGCGCTGGCGCTGGGCTTCGTGTTCTGCACCGTGGTCCGCTTCCTGTTCACCGCGCTGGTGGACCAGGATGGCCTGCGCCGCCGCGTGCTGGTGGTCGGCACCGGCCGTCGCGCCAGCCTGCTGGTCGAGCGCATGCGCCGCGCGGTCGACCGCCGCGGCTTCAGCCTGGTCGGCTTCGTGCCCGCCGGCGCGGAGGCGAACCTGATCCCGGCCGAGCGTCGCCTCGACGCCGCGTCCGGACTGCTGGCGCTGGCGCGCGAACACGACGTCGACGAGATCGTGGTCGGCGCCGACGACCGCCGTGGCAGCCTGCCGATGTCGGACCTGCTCGAATGCCGCCTCGCCGGCATCCAGGTCACCGACCTCGCGACCTTCTTCGAGCGCGAGGCCGGCAAGATCAAGCTCGGCATCGTCGATCCCTCGTGGCTGGTGTTCTCCGACGGCTTCAACCGCCGGCAGTGGCGCCAGGTCACCAAGCGCGCCTTCGACATCGCGGCTTCGTCGGTGCTGCTGGCCCTGGCCGCGCCGCTGATGCTGCTCACCACGCTGGCGATCTGGCTCGAGTCCGGCTTCCGCGGCCCGGTCATCTACCGGCAGGAACGGGTCGGCGAGGGCGGCCGGGTGTTCACCGTGCTCAAGTTCCGCAGCATGCGCACCGACGCCGAGAAGGATGGCAAGGCGGTGTGGGCGCAGAAGGACGACGATCGCATCACCCGCGTGGGGCGCGTCATCCGCAAGCTGCGCATCGACGAACTGCCGCAGGTGTTCAACGTGCTGCGCGGCGACATGAGCTTCGTCGGCCCGCGCCCGGAGCGCCCCGAGTTCGTGTCCGACCTCAGCCGGCAGATCCCGTATTTCGGCCTGCGCCACTGCGTGAAGCCGGGCATCACCGGCTGGGCGCAGCTGCGCTACGCCTATGGCGCCTCGGTCGAGGATTCGGCCGAGAAGCTCAAGTTCGACCTCTACTACGCCAAGAACCACAGCCTGGTGTTCGACCTGATGATCCTCATGCAGACGGTCGAGGTGGTGCTGTTCGGCAAGGGCGCGCGATAGGACGGGAGCTCATTCGGCCTTGGGCGCGCCATCGGCGCCGAGCTTGCGCGACGCTTCGTCGACCGCGATCGGCTTGAGCGGCGAGCTGTACCAGTCGACCACCCGGCCTTCCTTGAAGCGGACATGCGAGGGTCCATACTCCCAGACCTCGGCGGTGCCGAAGATCGGCGGGCCCAGCGCGGCGCGCACGTCGCGCTTGCTGTCGCCGATGCGGACCGCCTTGCGCCGCGCGGGCGGCGCGGCGGCGTAGGGATCCTTGAAGCCCAGGGCGTCGGTGGCCGGCGCGCCGGCGGTCGGCGCCGGTGCCGCCTGCACGGGCACGGAGCCCGGGTCGCCGGACGGCGCGGGCCAGAGCCAGTACAGGCCCGCGACGGCGAACGCGGCGAACGCGATCCAGCGCCCGCGGCGACTGCGGGCCGGCGCGTTGGCCGCCGCGGCTTCGACGCCGGGCGCCTGGCGCCGCGGCAGTTCGCCCGGCAGGCGCCCGTAGGCGCGGTGGTAGTCGTGCAGGCGGCGGTAGGCGAGGGTGAGTTCGCTCAGGGCGTCCTGCGCATCGCTGTTGGCGGCCAGTTCGGGATTGCGGTCGGGATGCAGCTCGCGCACCGCCAGCCGGTAGCAGCGCTTGAGTTCCTCGAGGTCGCAGCCGGGCGTGGCCCGCAGCAGGGCATAGTCGTAGGCGAAGCCGGCGTTGCCGGAATTGTTCATGCCCGCCGGTCCACCTTGGCTGCCGCTGCGCGGGTCCGGTTGCGCCGCGCCGCAGCGCTGCTGGCGGGTTCCCGGGCCGTCCCGCGTTTCACACTATCACGAAGTTTGCCTATCATCGGGGGCTGGCCCATGTCGTTGCGGAGGACCGGGTGAACCACCTGCTGCGCGCAGTCTGCCTGTTGCTGCTGCTGGCCCCGGCGCTCGCGATCGGGCAGCCGGCGCAGGCGAGCCAGGCCCCGGCGTCGCTGTTCGCCGACGAGTACCGGATCGGCGTGGACGACATGCTGCAGGTGTCGGTGTGGCGCAATCCGGAACTGAGCGTCAGCGTGCCGGTGCGGCCCGACGGGCGCATCTCCGTGCCGCTGATCGGCGACGTGGTGGCCGGCGGGCGCACGCCGGCGGAAGTCGGCAAGTCGATCGAGGAGCGGCTCGCCACCTACGTGCGCGATCCGAAGGTGGCGGTGATCCTGACCGAGTTGCGCAGCCACGAGTACATCTCGCGCGTGCGCGTGACCGGCGCGGTGCAGCAGCCGGTGTCGGTGCCGTACCGCCAGGGCATGACGGTGCTCGACGCGGTGCTGGCGGCCGGCGGCACCAACGAGTTCGCGGCCCCGGACAAGACGCGCCTGTACCGGCGCGGCGACACCGGGGCCACCCAGACCCTCGAGGTCAAGCTGGGCCGCATCCTCAAGTCCGGCGACCTCGAGACCAACTACCCCGTGCAGCCCGGCGACGTGATCACCGTCCCCGAGCGCGCGTTCTGAGGTTCCCGTGAGCGAGAACAGCGGCGGCCTGGCGATCCTGCAGCAGCAGCTGCCGATCCTGGCCAGCGAGGCCCATCGGCGGCGCATCGGCATGGTCGTGGTGTTCGCGGTCATCGCGCTCATCGCGCTGGCCCTGGGCGTGCTGTGGCCCAAGTCCTACACCTCCTCGACCACGATCCTGGTGCAGGAGGACAACATCATCCAGCCGCTGATGGAAGGCCGCGCGGTCGCCACCGGCGTGACCGACCGCGGCCGCATCGCGCGCGAGGTGATCTACAGCCGCAAGATCCTCGCCGCGGTGCTGGAGGAGGGCGGCTGGCTCGCGTCCAAGCCCTCGCTGGCCGAGCAGGAGCGCCTGGCCGAGGATCTCAAGGCCTCGACCCAGGTCCGCAACGTGGGCGAGAACCTGATCCAGATCTCGTACAAGGACTCGGACCCGGACCGCACCTTCCGGGTGACGCGCAAGTTCGCCGAGGTGTTCATCTCCGAGAGCCTGGCGGCCAAGGAGCGCGAGAGCCGCGAGGCCTACGAGTTCATCGCCGCCCGGGTCGAGGAGTACCACCGCAAGCTCACCGGGGCCGAGGACCGGCTGAAGGAGTTCCGGGCCGAGAACCAGGACGCGCGTCCGGGCACCGCCACCGACGTCAACACCCGCGTCGGCGAGCTGCGCCAGCGCATCGAGGCCGCGCAGACGGAGCTGTCCGAGCTCACCATGCGCGAGCGCACGATCCGCGAGCAGCTCGAAGGCGAGGCCGAGATCAGCGCCAGCCAGGGCCGCGAGAGCCAGTACCGCACGCGCATGGTCGAGCTGCAGGCCGAACTCGACGGCCTGCTGCTGTCCTACACCGACGACTATCCCGACGTGGTCCGGGTCCGCCACCAGCTCGAGGACCTGACCAACGAGATCGCGGCCGAGGCCGCGCGGCGCGAGGCCTCGCAGGCCAGTGGCGGTTCCCGCACCAGCGCGCTGGTGACCAACAACCCGCTGTACACGCAGCTGCGCAGCGAGCAGTCGACCGTGGCCGCCAACATCTCCGTGCTGCGCGCGCGCGTGGCCGAGAACGAGGCGCTGCTCGAGTCCGAGCTGGAGCGCGGCCGCCGGGTCGCGGATTCCGAGGCCACCCTGGCCGAGCTGACCCGCGACTACGAGGTCAACCGCGACGTCTACCAGGACCTGCTGCGCCGGCGCGAGAACGCGCGCGTGTCGATGAGCCTCGACGCCGAGCACCGCGGCCTCACGTTCCGCATCCAGGAACCGGCGGTGCTGCCGCAGATCCCTTCCGGGCTGCGCTTCATGCACTTCGTGCTGGCCGGCCTGGGCATCGGCATCGCGCTGCCGCTGGGCCTGGTGTTCCTGGCCACCAAGGTCGATCCGCGCGTGCGCAATCCGGCCGAGCTGGCCCGCGAACTCAACGTGCCGCTGCTGGTCAGCGTGCCGCGCCACTTCAACGACGCGAGCCGGCGCCACGAACGCTGGCGCACGGCGACCGCGGTCGCGGTCGTGCTTCTGACCCTGGGCGCCTATGCCTTCGTGGGCTGGCTGCGCATCACGAGGGCGCTGTGAGCATGGCGCACGAGGCCGAATCGACCCGCCCGCCGACCGAGGAGCCGCACGAGCGGCCCGAGGTGGTGCGGCCCGTGCGCGACGCCGGGCGCGCGCTGCAGGTGCAGCAGGCCTCGCGCGAGATGATCGCGCGCATGGCCGAGCCGGCGCCCAAGTCGGCGCGCGAGCTCGACGCGCGCGGAATCATCCGCTACGACATGGGAACGCGTCGCCAGGCCGACGTGTTCCGCGACCTGCGCACGCAGCTGCTCGCGCATGGCCGCGGCCGCAACTTCATCACCCTGGTCGCGGGCGTCAGTCCCGGCAGCGGCGCCAGCTTCGTCGCCGCCAACCTCGCCGCGGCCTTCGCCTTCGACGAGAGCAAGACCGCGCTGCTGATCGACTGCAACCTGCGCAAGCCGGTGCTGCACGACCGCCTGGGCGTGCGCCCGGAGAACGGCGGGCTCACCGATTTCCTCGACCACCCCTCGATCGGCGTCGAGCACGTGATCTACGCCACCGGCATCCCGCGGCTGCGCCTGATCCCGGCCGGCGAGCGCCGCGAGGCCAGCGGCGAGTACTTCACCTCCTATCGCATGCGCGGGCTGGTCGACCTGCTGCGCGGCCGCTATCCGGACCGCTACCTGGTCCTCGACGCGCCCGCGATCGGCACTTCGCCGGACGCGCGCATCCTGTCCGAGCTCGCCGACACCGCCGTGGTCGTGGCCGGATACGGCGTCGACACCGTGTCCTCGATCAAGGAAGCGGTGGCCGTGCTCGAGCCCGGCCGCCTCGCCGGCGTGGTCTTCAACGGCGTGCCTTGAGGCGCGTCGCCAGCAGGGGGGAATGGCGATGAGCAAACCGACGATGCGAACCGCGCTGGCGCTGGCGATCGCGCTGGCATCCACGCCGGCCGTCGCCTGGGACATCGCCTGGTCGCTGGGCCTGGGCTACGAGTACAGCGACAACATCAACCGCCGCGCCGCCGATCCGGTGTCCGGCGGAACCATCACGCCGTTCTTCGACATCGCCGCGACCGAGGACGGAGAGACCCTGCAGGCCAACATCGTCGCGGCGATGGGCTACGACTACTACACGCCCGACGAGCTCGATTCCAATTTCTACGTCAATGGCGGCGCCAACCTGATCTGGTCGATCCAGCCGGAACGCTGGCTGTGGACCCTGGACAACTACGCCAGCCAGGAACCGATCGACATCTTCGCCACCGAGAGCCCGGACAACGTGCAGAACACCAACGTGTTCTCCACCGGGCCCACCTTCCTGTACCGATTCTCGGAGGCCATGAGCGGCCGCGCCCGCCTGCGCTACGTCAACACCTACGCCGAGGAGGACGAGGACTTCAACAGCGACCGCTTCGTGTTCGACGCGCGCATGGTGCGCGACCTCACCGAGGTGTCGGCGCTGTCGTTCAACGGCTCGGCCGAGGTGGTCAACCTCGACGAGCCGACGCCCACCGCGCCCGACTTCAACCGCTACGCGCTGTACGGTGGCTACGACTGGCGTTCCACGCGCACCACGCTGCACGCCGACTTCGGCTGGAACTGGGTCGACTTCGACGGCCTCGACAGCCGCGACGGCCCGCTGGCCCGCTTCGGCGCGGAGGTCGCGGTCACGCCGATCTCGACCTTCGACGTCGCCATCGAGCACCAGCTTTCCGACACCGCCAGCGACCTCGCCGCCGCCGTTCCCAACGCCGATTCGCTGCTGCTGCCGCAGTCCGCCGGCGGCACCGGCGACTCGGGCACGATCGGTTCCGACGTCTACGAGGAAGACACCCTGACCCTCGGCTACACGCGCCTGGGCGAGCGCTTCACCCTGCGCGCGTCCGGCTACTACAGCGCCGAGGACTACGAGTACAACGAGCTGCTCAACCAGAAGAACCGCGGCGTGCTGGCCACGCTCGACTACCGGCTGACGCCGCTGGCCTCGATCGGCGTGTACGGCAGCCTCGACTGGGAGGACTTCGACGACGCCGACGTCGACAGCCGCGAGGACGAGTACGGCCTGCGCTTCCAGTACAGCGTGCTGCGCAACCTCGACCTGAACTTCGAGCTGTCGCAGGCCGAGCGCAGCAGCAACGAACCGACCAACGAGTTCGACGAGACGCGCTTCTACGTCGCCGTGATCTGGCGCCGGCGCTGAACGGCGCTCAGCCGCGCCCCAGCAGCGCGCCCAGCGCGCGGCGGCCCGCGAGCGGCAGCAGCGCCAGCAACTCGCCCCGGCGCGAGGGCTCCAGGCGCCAGGCCTTGCGCGCGAGCGCCAGCGCCTCGCCCCAGCGGCGCTGGAAGATCAGTCCGCGCGCGTTGCGGCGGTAGGCCCCGGCAAGGGCGGCGTCGCGGTCAACCTGGTCCACGCTGCCTTCGGCCGCGGCCAGCGCCACCGCGCGCTCGATCACGCGCAGGTAGTCGTCGTAGGTGCGGGCCAGGCTGGACAGGCCGTCGTGGCCGCGCATCGCCCGCACCAGCGGCTGCTCGACGATGCCGATCGGCCAGCTGCGGGCCACGCGCAGGTGGAAATCGAGGTCCTCGCCCGTGGCCAGCGCAGTGTCGAAGCCGCCGATCCCGGCGTGCACCTCGCGCCGCAGCATGACCGACGCCGGCACCAGCGCCGGCTCGCGCAGCACCCAGCGCAGCACCCTGCCGTCCTCGGGGATCAGTTCGCGGCGCCGGAATACCTCGATGTCGCGGTGCGCGGCATCCATGCGCACCACGTCGCACAGGACCATGCCGTAGTCCGGCCGCGCCTCGAGGAACTCGAACTGCAGGCGCGTCTTCTCCGGGAGCCATTCGTCGTCGCTGTCGAGCAGCGCCAGGTAGCGCCCCCGCGCCAGCGCCATGCCGCGGTTGCGCGCCGCCGACACGCCGGCGTTCTCCTGCCACACGTGGCGCACGCGGTCGCCGTGGCGCTGCGCGATGGCGGCGCCGGTGCCGTCGGTGGAGCCGTCGTCGACGACGATGATCTCCTGCGGCTGCAGCGTCTGCGCCAGCACCGTTTCGAGCGCGCGCAGCACCAGCTCGCGCCGGTTCCAGGTTGGTATGATGGCGGAAACGTCGATGTCGCGAGCCATGCTGTCGGATCTGGTCAAGAAACTGCTCTATGGTAGCGGCCTGCTCGGGCTGTACCACCGCCTGCGGAACCGGCGGACGCTCACCGTGATCATGTTCCATCGCGTGCTCGACGCCCGCGATCCGCGCTGGGCGGGCTGTGATCCCGACTACACCCTGGCCGCCGACCTGTTCGCGCGCTGCCTGGACTTCTTCCGCCGCCACTACCACGTGGTCGCCGCCGCACAGGTGCTGGCGGCGCGGCGCGGCGGCGGGCCGCTGCCGCCGCGCGCGCTGCTGATCACCTTCGACGACGGCTGGGCCGACAACGTCGAGTTCGCCCTGCCGCGCCTGCGCGCCGCCGGCATGCCGGGGCTCTTGTTCGTGGTGGCCGACGCGGTCGACCGCCGCCAGCCCTTCTACCAGGAGCAGATCGTCGGGGCCTGGCGCCGCGGCAGCCTGCCGGTGGAGGACCTGCGCCAGGCGCTGGTGGAAAGCGGCTATCCGGCGGCGCCGGTGGCGGGCAACGACAACGCGTCGCTGCGACGCCTGATCGCCGAACTCGAGTCGGTGCCGCTGGCGCAGCGCGAGCGCGTGCTGGCCCGGCTGGGGGCGCGGCTCGACGACGGCGTGCGCAACATGGTCAGCGCCGCCGAGCTGGGGCAGCTGCGCGATGGCGGGGTGGAGATCGGCCTGCACGGCAAGACCCACGAGCCGCTGACCCGGTCCGATGACCTGGAGGCGGAGCTGGCGGGCGCGCGGGCCGAGGTCGCCGCGCGCCTGCCCGCGGATAGCGCCCCGGCCACGATGTCGTTCCCGCACGGCAAGTACGACCTGGACATCGCGCGGCGCGCGCGCGAGGCCGGCTACGAGCTGGTGTTCACCAGCGTGCCGGCGCTCAACCCGGTCGCGCCGGCCCCGGGCTGGCTGCTCGGCCGGCTCGGTTTCGAGACTGCCGCCGTGGCCGATGCCGACGGCCGCTTCAGGCCGGACCGGCTGGCGCTGTACCTGTTCCGGCGGCCGCAGCGCCTGCTCGCCTGATCCCCTGCGCGTCGGGCAGCACCTCGCTGGCGGGCACCTCCTGCACGGCGCATTCGGCGGCGGTCGCGAACACCAGGGGCCTGCCGGGCAGCTTGCGGCCGGCATCGCCGCCGACGCTGACCCGGCAATCGTCCAGGGCCGCCAACACTTCGACCGCCACGCTGCCGGCGCCGGCGTCCGCCGCCGGCAGCACCACGTGGGTGGCGCCCGCCGTGGGCGCGCTGTAGGTCAGCACGCCGTCGCCGGCGGCTTCGGCCACCACGTAGCGCTTGCCGTCGCGCTCGAGCAGCCACGCGCGGCCGCCGGTCGCGGTCAATGCGCTGGCCTTGGGCGTGGTCGTCGTCATCGGCGCCACGTCGATCTCGAACAGCGCATCGGCGTCGGTGCCCGGGACCACCACGCGCACCTCGCCGATGTCGAAGCGGGCCGCGTCGCAGTTGCCGCGCGTGTAGCGCTTGTCGTCGAAGCAGTCGCCGCCCTCCTGGCGCTTGACCTCGACATCGCCGCCGGAGCCGGCCAGGCGCAGGATCGAGACCTGGCTGTCCTTGAGCTTGCCGGCGCCGCCGTTGCCGATCTGGTCGAGCTCCACCGGCGCGCGGAAGCGCAGGTGCAGGCCGTGGCCGGGCTCGCGCGTGCGCGCGCGGTCGAGCACCAGCAGGGTGGCGGATTCGGCGCCGGCGGAGTCGCGCCAAGGCAGCAGCAGGAAGTCGCGCCGCGCCAGCTTGATCGGGCTCGGCACGTCGCGGAAGCGGTACTGGTCGGCATAGTCGCAGCGCGCCAGCAGCATCCCGCCCGGCAGGGTCCGCTTCCAGCGGAAGCCGGTGTCGCGGCTCCAGAAGGCCTGGCTCGGCACGTAGCCGTCGGGCTGTCCCGGCGCCTCGACCGCGGGCGCGTTGCTGGTGAGGCTCGACAGGCTGCCGTAGGGCGAGGGATCGACGATCGCGTGGTCGCGCCCGCGCGAGAGGACGAAGTTGCCGGCGTTCGGCGGCAGGTGGTCGACGTCGATGGTCGGCGAGCAGAACGCCGCGAACCAGATCGCGCCCTTGTCCCAACCCGAGCGCGCGTAGAGGATCGAGGTGCCGGAGGCGAAATAGGCCCTGGGCGCCTCGTCGCGCGGGAACGGCACCGGCTCGACGCCCTCGGCCTCGGCCAGCGCCGCGTACAGCACGTACTTGAGGTCGTCGCTGAAGTCGCCGATGCGCTCGATCTCGGCGCGCGCCCACTGCCGCGCCCGCAGCGGCGCCGGGCCCAGCACCACGGCGTCGAGGGTCAGGCGGTTGACCCGGATGTACGGCACCTCCGACTGGGTGTCGCCCACGACCACGGTGCGCTCGCCGGTCGGGGTCATGGCATAGACATGCCGCAGCAGCACGTCCTCCAGCCACTGGCCCATCGGCGCCACGTCCAGTCCCTGCGCGGCGACCGCGCGCGCCGACAGCGCGTACTCGGCCACGCTCAACGGCGCGTACTGCCAGCCTTCGCCCCAGTCGCCGCCCGCCAGCACGCCATCGCGCGCGGCCGGCAGCAGTTGCTCCTCGAAGACATCCTCGACCACCTTGCGCCACAGGCGGGCGCCGTCCGGCCCGGCCTCGCCGCCCTGCGCGATCGCCATCAGGGTGGCGGCGGCGACATAGCCGGCGTGGTAGTTGTTGCCGGGATGGCTGGCGCGGTAGCCCTCCTTCACGTACCAGTCGGTCCAGGCCTTGAAGCGCTGGCGCGCCCGCGCCCGCAGCGCGTCGTCCACGGAGGGATGATCGTGCAGCCAGTCGTAGGCGAGCGCGGTGTACGGCCCCAGCGCGCGGATGGCATAGCCACTGTCGCGCGAGGCGGACTTGTCGCCACCCTTGCCGTCGCCGACTTCGGTGCGGTCGTCGAGCAGGGCCTTGAAGTAGACCAGCGCGGTCTGTGCATGCTTGTCCTCGCCGGTGGCGCGCCAGGCCACCAGGCAGGTCTGCAGCGAGCGCGCCCAATCCAGGCCCATGTAGCCGTCGCGGCCGAAGCGGCCCGGGGCGCCGGCGATCTCGCGGCAATCGGCCACCGCGCCCGCCACCGCGCTGCCGCGGGTCTTGGCCAGCGCCTGCAGCCGCTCGTGCACGCCCGGTTCGTTGAACAGGCGCGGATGCGGGCCCGACGGTTCGGGCGGTAGCTGCGCCGGCGCGGCGGTCGCGCCCAGCGCCAGCAGGAGGCCACACAACGCGCGCATCGGTTGGGTCGACATGGCGGATCCTCGCTGGCGCCGCGATCGCCGCGGCGCGGGTTTCACTCGTCCTCGTCCACGGCGGTCAGGTGCAGCCCGGCGGGCGCCGCTTCCTTGCCGAACCAGCGACCGTAGACCGGTCGCCGCGCGCGCGCCGTGAAACCGGCGGCGAGCCACCCCGCGGCTTCGACCGGCGCGCCCGCCAGCTGCACCGAGACCGCAATGTAACCGGCGCGGCGGGCAGCCCGCAGCAAGGCGTCGACCGCCACGCGCCCCACGCCCTGCGCCGCGTCGGTCGACCAGTAGTCGCCGACGTGCAGGATGCCATCCACGACCTCGCCGGCGAACCAGGCGCGCAGCGACCGGTCGGCGGGGTCGCGCAATTCCAGATAGCGCACGCGCGACTCCGGGCCGTGGCCGAAGCGCCACTCCAGCAGCGCGCTGTCGCGCACCGCCAGCGCCATGGGCGAGGGCGTGCCGGCGCTCCACAGCGCATCGGCGTCGGCGCCCAGGTGGTCGATCCACTGCGCCCGCAGCGCGGGATCGCCGCGCCGCCGCCAGGCATCGCGCGCGGCGACGGCAAGGTCGACCGCCGTGCCCGCCAGCCGCGCCAGCGGCCGCGGCATGCGCCGCGCCAGGTAGCGCGCATGGCGCAGCACGCGCGCGTAGCGCACCATCTCGCCCAATGCGGCGTAGCCGACGCGCTTGAACACCGGTGCCGCCTTCGGGTTCGGGAATCCATAGACGAGGTCGAAACGGCTGGCCGCCGCCTGCATCAGGCCCTGCTGCAAGGCCAGCGCCGGGCCCAGGCTACGGTGTTCCGGCAGCACCGCCATGTCGACCAGCACGCCCGCGCGCAGGCTGCGCGCGCCCAGCTGCATGCGCCGCGGGCCGGCGACGGCGACCCCCACCGCGGCGCCGCTCTCGCGGTGGCGCAGCAGGCACACCAGCGGCTCGCCGTAGGGGCAGCCGCGATAGAACCAGTCGTACTTCGCCGCCATGCGCGCCGGCTCGCCGAGGTTGCCGCGCCAGATCGCGAGCAGGGTGTCGCGGTCGCGTGCGACCTCCCCGATCTCGACCGCATACGGCGACACGGGCGGCGCTGCGCTCACGGGTGCAGGTCCAGCTCCGGGACTTCGCCGGCCAGCACCGGCGCCAGGTGCAGGTAGCGCGTGGTGCGACGCTTGGCCTCGATGTCGGCGTACACCGCCTCGGCCTCGGTCACGCCGATGCCGAGCACGCGCGCGACCTCGGCCGCCGGCACCTGGTGGTTGAGCGCCCACAGCGCCAGGTCCATCGAACGGTAGGGCAGGGCGAAGTAGAACTCGTCCTGGCCCTGCGCCAGGCTGTAGGTGTCGGTGGTCGGCACCGCGGCGCAGACCCGCTCCGGCAGCCCCAGGTGGCGCGCCATGCCGTAGACCTGGCTCTTGTACAGGTGCGCGATCGGCTTGACGTCGGCCGCGCCGTCGCCGTTCTTGACGAAGAAGCCCTGGTCGTACTCGAGCCGGTTCGGCGTGCCGGTGACGGCGTAGTTGAGGCGGTCGGCGTGGAAGTACTCCAGGGTCTTGCGGATGCGCTGCTTGAAGTTGGTCGCCGCGACGATCGTGAGGTACTCGTTGAGCGGCAGCGGCACGTCGTGGTCGGTGCCGTCCGCCGCCTTGGCGACCAGCCGGAAATAGTTGATGCGACCCTCGCGCCCGCCGGCGATCACGATCTTGAAGCGCCAGCCGGGGCCGTAGCCGGGCAGGGCGCGGCGCACCGCCGCGTCGCGCTGCTCGTAGCAGCCGATCGCGGCCAGCGCCGGCTCGATGTCGTGGGTCTGGGTGCGCACGCCCAGGTGGTCGGCGAGGATGCGCGCGCGCGCCGCGCTGTCGTCGTTGGAATCGCGCTCGGGCAGGATCAGCGCATGGACCTTGTCCGGGCCCAGCGCACGCACCGCCAGGCCGAGGCAGGTCGAGCTGTCGATGCCGCCGGAAATGGCCACGACCAGGCCGCGCCGGTGCAGCGTGCGGCCGACGATCTCGCGCAGCCGCGCGGCGATGCGCGTGGCTTCGCGCTCGTAGTCGAGATCGAGTACGTTCCAGTCCAGTTGCGTCACGGTGCCCCCTGCGATGGCGTTGGTGCGATGAGTTCGACGCGCCGGACCTTGCCCGATGCGGTTTTCGGAAGCGCGGCCAGGAACTCGACGTGCTTCGGGATCTTGTACGGCGCGAGGCGCCGGCGGCAGTGCGCCTTGACCTGGTCCGCGCTGAGCTCGCCCGCGCGCACGATGCAGGCCTTGACCACCTGGCCCAGCACCGCGTCGTCGACGCCCACCACCGCGACCTCGGCCACCGCCGGCAGCTCGGCGATCGCTTCCTCGACGTCCTGCGGGTGCACGCGGTGCGCGCCGGTCTTGATCATGTCGCTGCGCCGGCCGGACAGCCACAGGTAGCCGTCGGCGTCGAGCCGGCCGAGGTCGCCGGTGCGCAGCCAGCCGTCGCGCAGGACCTCGGCGGTGGCCTGCGGGTTGTGCCAGTAGCCCTGCATCACGTTCGGGCCGCGAACCCACACTTCGCCCGGCTCGTCGGTGGCGGCGACGCTGCCGTCCTCGCGCCGCACCTGCAGCGACACGCCCTCGAGCGGGATGCCCACGGCTCCCAGCTTTCGGTCCAGCTGCTCCGGCGGCAGCCAGGTCAGGCGCGCGGTGGCCTCGGTCTGGCCGTACATCACGTACAGCCGCGCCTGCGGCAGCGCGGCGCGCACGCGCGTCGTCAGCGCCGGCGCCATCGGCCCGCCCGCCTGGGTGAGGTAGCGCAGCGACGAGAGGTCGTGCGCCGCGAGGTCGACCCGGTCGAGCAGCAGGGCGTACGTCGAGGGCACGCCGGAGAAGCCGGTGGCGCGCTCGCGGGCGAGGCTCTCCACCACCAGGTGCGGGAACACCAGGTTCGGCGCCAGGCTGACCCGCGCGCCGACCGACAGGTGCGTGTGCAGCACCGAGGCGCCGTAGGAGTAGTAGAAGGGCAGCACGCTGACGATGCTGTCGTCGGCGCGCAGGCCGAGGTAGGCGACGATCGCCTCGACGTTGGCGGCGAGGTTGCCATGCGAGAGCAGCACGCCCTTGGGGCTGCCGGTGGTGCCGGAGGTGTAGAGGATCAGCGCGGGCTCGTCGGCGGCGGGATCGGCGCCGGCCGGCACCGGCGCCACCGCCGCCAGCGCCGGGTCCCAGGCGCTCCCGGACCCGGCGCCAGACCCGACCTCGATGCAGGGCAGGCCCGCCAGCGCGGCCGCCGCCAGCGCCTCGGCGACGTCGGCGCTGCCGGCCTCGTGCACCAGCAGCGCCGGCTGCGCGTGCGACAGCCACGCCGCATAGTCGCGCGCCCGCGCCTGCACGTTGAGCGGCACGATCACGGCCCGCGCCAGCCAGGCGCCGTAGCAGGCGACCACCGCCTCGATGCAGTTCGGCAGCAGCACCGCGACGCGGTCGCCGGCGCCGACGCCGCGCGCGGCGAGCACCGCGGCGAAGCGGCGCGCCGCGTCCCACAAGTCGCCGTAGCCCGCGCGCCGCTCGCCGTCGACCAGCGCGACGCGGCCCGGATCGGTGGCGGCGATCCGCGCGAGCTTCGCGGGCAGCATGCTCATCGCACGGCGGCGCGGATCAGGCCGGGACCTTGCGTGCGAGGTAGGCGCAGATGGCGTCGATCGAGTCGAAGTTCTGCGGCACCATTTCCTCCGGCGGCACGCGGATGCCCAGCGATTCCTCCAGGTGCGTGATCAGCTCCAGCACGCCGGTGGAATCCACCACCCCGGAGCGGATCAGGGAGTCGCCATCCGCCAGCGCGGCCTCGTCCTCGGTGAAGAGGAAGTTCTTGAGGATGAATTGCCTCACCAGCGCGCGTTGCGACATGGCCACTGCGGACTCCCCCGATGCGAAGACGCCGATTATGCCCGAACCGGGCCCGTTCCCGGTCGCCCGGCCGCCGGAGCCGTGCTCTGGCGGAGGTTCCCCCGCGCGGCGCCAGACGCTATCTTGGCCCGCAGTCGTCCGGCCGGAGGTGGAGCCGTGAACCGAGGTCTGCTGTTCGTCGCCCTGGCCCTGGCCCTGTCCATCGGCTGCCAGCGACAGCCGCCCCAGCCGGTCAGCCAGCCGCGGGCCGCCCCGGCGGCCGAGGCCAAGGCCTATGACAGCGAGAAGGGCCGCGTGAAGGTCACCGAGCTCGTGACCGGGCTCGCGCACCCCTGGGGCCTGGCCTTCCTGCCCGACGGCTCGATGCTGGTGACCGAGCGCCCGGGTTTCCTGCGCCGGATCGGCGCCGATGGCGCCGTCTCCGCGCCGCTCGGCGGCGTGCCCAAGGTGTATGTCGATGGCCAGGCCGGGCTGCTCGACGTGGCCATTTCACCGCAGTTCGCCTCCGACCACCTGGTCTACCTCGGCTACTGCGAGCCCAGCCTGCGCGGCAACCTGTGCGGGACGGCGGTGGCGCGCGCGCGCCTGGAGAACGATGCGCTGGCCGACCTGCAGGTGGTCTACAGGCAGGAGCCCAAGCTCTCGGCCGGCACCCACGTCGGCACCCGCCTGCTGTTCGACGACGACGGCCTGCTGTGGGTGACGCAGGGCGACAACCGCCAGGCCGGGCGCGTGCAGTCGCTGGAGACGCTGCAGGGCAAGCTGGTGCGGATCGCGCCCGACGGCGGCATCCCCGCCGACAATCCCTTCGTCGGCCGCGACGACGCGCGGCCGGAGATCTGGTCCACCGGCCACCGCAACATGCAGGGCATCGCGTTGCACCCGACCACGCGGCGCGTGTGGACCCACGAGCACGGTCCCATGGGCGGCGACGAGATCAACATCCCCGAGGCCGGCAAGAACTACGGCTGGCCGGTCGTCACCCACGGCGTCGACTACTCGGGCCAGCCGGTGCCGGGCTCGACCGGCAAGGAGGCGCCGGGGATGGAGCCGCCGCACTACTACTGGGAGAAATCCCCGGCGGTGAGCGGCATGGCCTTCTATACCGGCGACCGCATGCCGGGCTGGCGTGGCAACCTCTTCATCGGCGCGCTCGCGGGCAGCGCGCTGATCCGCCTCGAGCTCGACGGCGACCGCATCGTGCACGAGGAGCGGCTGCTGGTGCAGCTGCGCGAACGCATTCGCGACGTGCGCCAGGGGCCGGACGGGTACCTCTACGTGCTGACCGATGCGGACAGCGGCAAGCTGCTGCGGGTGGCCCTCGAGACGACGCCGTAGCCGCGGGGGCATCGCGATCCGATCGGCCGCGGTCGCCCGCGGAGTGGGCGACCGCGGGCCCGTGACCGCGCCGCGGCCTACGCCCGCCGCACGAAGTGCTGGTCCAGCAGCATCGTGGACAGGATGCCGACGAAGGCCTGGTTGTCGGCGAAGCCGGTGGCGCGGCCCGCGCGGCACTTGTCGAGCAGCTTGCCCACCGCGCCGGCATCGAAATAGCCGGCGGCCCGGATGCGCTCGGCGCCGAGCAGGTCGGCCACGTAGTCGAGCGGCTCGCCGTCGTGGAAGAAGCTGGCGCTGTCCGGCGCCCGGTACGGCTGCTTGGTGCGCTGGAGGATCTCCTCGGGCAGCAGGCCGGCCAGCGCGCGCCGCAGCACGTACTTCTCGCGCAGGCCGCGGATCTTGTAGTGCTCGGGCAGGCGGTTGGCGAACTCGATCAGGCGGTGGTCGAGGTAGGGGAAGCGGCCCTCGATGGAATTGGCCATGCCCACGCGATCGCCCTGCGAGGACAGCAGGTAGCCGGCCAGCAGCGACTTCGCCTCCACGTACTGGTCGCGCGCCAGCGGTCCCCAGGTCGAGATCGCCG
Source organism: uncultured Gammaproteobacteria bacterium (assembly GCA_964614825.1). Taxonomy (GTDB): domain Bacteria; phylum Pseudomonadota; class Gammaproteobacteria; order Xanthomonadales; family Ahniellaceae; genus JAGOEZ01. Next base: position 54,376 of record CAZTNB010000001.1, on the reverse strand, counting down.
CCGGCAGCCGCGACTCGACCAGGCGCAGCGGGTCCCAGTCGCCGATGCTGGCGCGCATCGCCGGCGAGAGGAAGGCCAGCGCGCGGCGCGCGGTGGCCCAGCGCGGCGCGTGGGCGAAGATCGGGCGGCCCAGGTGCTCCATGCCGCTGCCGAAGAAGGACTGCGCCAGCGCGTCGTTGCCCACCGGCGAATTGGCCAGGTATCCGTACAGGCGGCGCAGCAGCAGCGGCCGGAACTTCGAATCCGGCTGCCGCGCCCAGAAGCGCCGCACCTTGGCTTCCTTGTAGAGGTCGTAGCCGCCGAACACTTCGTCGGCCCCCTCGCCGGTGAGCACCACCTTGTAGCCCTGCTGGCGCACCAGCTTCGACAGCATCATCAGCGGCAGCGGGCCGGTGCGCAGGATCGGCGCCTCGGTGTGGCGGATCAGCTCGGGGAACAGCGCGCCGATGTCGCGGCGTTCGCAGCGGATGGTGCTGTGCTCGGTGCCCAGGTGCCGCACCATCGCCATCTGGTGCCCGCTCTCGTCGAATTCGGCGTCGGCGAAGGCGACCGAGAAGGTGCGGACCGGCGTCCGGGTGAAGCCGCGGACCAGGGCGACGATGCCCGAGGAATCCAGCCCGCCGCTGAGGTAGGCGCCGACCGGCACGTCGGCGCGCAATTGCAGCCGCACCGAATCCACCAGCAGTTCGCGCAGGTCGGCGGCGGCCGCATCGATGGAGTCGTAGCGCGCGTACTCCAGGCCGCCGGGCGACGGGAACTGCCAGTCCCAGTACTGCACGAGCTGTTCGCGGCCGTCGGCCTCGATGCTCAGGCGGCAGCCCGGCGGCAGGCTCTGCACGCCCGCGAACACGCTGTCGGGATCCAGCGGCGCCCACAGGTTGAGCGCCTGCGCGAGGCCCAGCGGGTCGAGGCGCGCGCGTTCGGGCAGCGCCGCCAGCAGCGCCTTGACCTCGGAGCCGAACCACAGGCGCGAGCGGGCCCGGGTGTAGTAGAGCGGGCGGATGCCGGCGCGGTCGCGCGCCAGCACGAAGCGGCGACGCGCGCCGTCCCACAGCGCGATGGCGAACTGGCCATTCAGGTGCTGGACGAAATCGTCGCCGTAGCGGTCGTACAGGTGCACGATCACTTCGGTGTCGGAATGGGTATAGAAGCGGTGCCCGAGGCGCTCGAGTTCGGCCCGCAGCTCGACGTAGTTGAAGATCTCGCCGTTGAAGACCGTCCACACCGTCTGCGCCGGGTTGTGGATCGGCTGGTCGCCGGTGGCTAGGTCGATGATCGAGAGCCGCGCGTGGGCGAGGCCGACGCCCGGCTCGACCCGGTAGCCGTAGCCGTCGGGGCCGCGGTGGCTCAGCGTGTGGATCATCGCCTCGAGGGTGGCGCGATCCTCGGCTGGCGTGGAGGAGGGTCCGGCGAATCCGGCGATTCCGCACATGGCTGCGATCGTATCGGGTTCAGGTCGTGGCGGGCCGCGCGTCGGCGATGGCCTCGGCGCAGGCCTCGAGCGTATCGGTGGCGACTTCGGACCAATCGCGCGAATAGCGCCGCGACAGCGCCTGCTCGTCCCAGGCCCGGTCCAGCGCCTGCGCGATGCCGGCGGCAAGCGGCTCGATCGTGCGCGGCGCGACCAGGATCGCGCAACCCTCGTCGACCACCTCGGGGATGCCGCCCACCGGCGTCGCCACGACCGGCCGGCCGCAGGCGAGCGCTTCCACCAGCACGTTGGGATGGCCCTCCGAATAGCTGGGCAGCGCGAGCAGGTTGCACGCGGCCAGCCAACCCGCCACCGAGTGCGGCGGCTGCGGGCCCGCGAGGCGCACGGCGGGGCAGGGCGATGCGGCCAGCGCGGCCTCTATTTCGCCGCGCATCGGCCCATCGCCGACCAGCACCAGGGACAGGCGCGGCCGTTGCGCCGCCAGGCTGCGGGTGGCCGCGATCAATTCACGCAGGCCCTTTTCCGGCACCAGTCGCCCGACGTAGAGCACCAGTTCGGCCGCGTCGTCGATGCCCAGCGCCGCGCGCGCCTCGCCGCGGTCGCGCAGGTGGAAGGTGCGCGCATCGCAACCGTTGGGGATCACGCGCACGCGCGCCGCATCGGCGCCGTAGTCGCGCACCGCGAGGCGGCCGAGGTCGGCGCTCACCACCAGCAGGCGCCGCGCGCCGCGCACCACCGCGCGGGTGAGCCAGCGGCTCACGGGATCGCGCACGCGGATGTCGGAGCCGCGCGCGCCCGCGACCAGCGGCAGGCCGGCGCGGCGGGCCCAGCGCAGCGCGCCCCAGGCGTCAGGGTAGAGCCAGTAGGACAGCACCACGTCGGGCGCGAAGGCCGCCGCCGCCGGCGCGATCGCGCGCGCACACAGCCAGCCGTTGAGGGGCCGCGCCAGCACCGGCACGGTCGGGTAGGGCAGGCATTCGGCGTCGCACTCCGCCGCGACCGGATTCGGACCCGGCGCGCGCGCGAGGTAGCTGCGCGGTTGCGCCCAGGCTGGATAGGTCGCGACCGGATTGACCACCTTGACCGTGGCGAGCCGCGCCAGCTCGCGCACGGTCTGGTACACCGGCCGGCCGCGCTGCGGATCGCCCGCGATCGGGAACTGCGAGGTGACGACCAGGATGCGCATGCCGCGGCCCGCGCTCAGTCCGCGGCCTGGCCGAAGGTGGCGTCGAGTCCGCGGCGCAGGCCCACGCGGGGTTGCCAGCCCAGGCGCGTGCGCGCGGCGGCCTGGTCGAAGTTGCCCAGTGGGCGCAGCGAACGCACGCGATAGCGCGTCAAGGGCACGTCGCGCTTGAGCACGCGGCCCAGTTGCTCCACGCCCCAGGCCAGCGCCATGAACAGCCGCAGCGGCATGCGCACCAGGCGCAATTCGGCGCCGAGGTGGCGCTTCGCGCGCTGCAGGTACTCGGTTCGCGTGCAGGGCTCGACGTCGACCACGTTGAATACGCCACCGACCGCCTCGGGCGCCTCGGCGGCGCGCAGCAGCGCGTCGACCACGTCGTCGCGATACACCAGCGGCAGGGTCATCTCGCCGTCGCCGATCGCGAACCAGCGCCCGGCGATGCCGACCACGCCGTTGGGCGTGGTGCGCTCGGCGCCGGGGCCGAAGATCTGGCCCGGGCGGATGACCACCGCGGGCAGGCCGTGCTCGCGGATGGCGTCGCGGACCAGGCCCTCGGCGACGAGCTTGGTCTGGGTGTAGGCGCCGCGAAGCTGCGGATGCGGCTCCAGCGCCGAGGCTTCGTTCATCGCCTGTGCGGGATCGCGGCCGGCGTGGTCGTACACGCTCATCGAACTGACGTAGACCAGCCGCCGCGCGCCGTGGCGCCGGCAGGACTCGACCACGTTGCGGGTGCCCCAGACCGTGCCGGCCTCGAAGGCCTTGGGTCCGCCGCGCATCGCCGCGCCGACGTGGTAGACGATCGCGGCGCCGGCCACCGCATGGTCGACGATCGCGGGTTCGCCGAGGTCGCCGCAAACGACCTGGATCTCCGGGTCGCGCGCCAGCGCGGCGTCGGGCTTGCGCAGCAACACGCGCACGCGCTGGCCGCGGGCGCGCAGGGCCGCCACCAGCGCGCGGCCGAGGAAGCCGGCGGCGCCGGTCACCAGCGCGTCGACCGGCGCCAGCGGCGCGAAGCGCGCGTCGAGTTCCGCGCTGCGCTGCGCATCGGCCGGCGCGCAGGCCGGTTCCAGCAGCGCCACCGCGCGACGCCCTTCCTCGGGCGGCACCGGCGGCTGGTTGCCGGCATGGACCGCGCCGGCGAAGGCCGCGGCGCTGGCCTGGATCCCGGGCGAAGGCTTGAGCAGGCCGGTGGCGAAGCGCAGCACGCTCCACGGCACGCGGAACACGTCGAGCAGCGCGTTGCGCCAGGCCTCGACCAGGATGCCGATGAACTTCGGGCCCGGCAGCACGCGGTGCACGCGGCAGATCTGCAGGAAACGGTCGGCCTCGACCATGCCGCGGGTGCCGCGCACCACGATGCGGTTCTCCATCGGCCGCGCGTTCCACGACAGGAGCGCGCGCGCGTCGCCGGGTTCGCAGGCCGCCTGCAGGCGCCACTCGTCGTAGCGCAGGTTGGGATCGCGCCCGCTGCCGCGGAACTCGACCTGCAGGCCGGCGATGGGACCGAGGAAGGCCTCGATCGTGTAGATCGCATGCACGCCGAGGTCGCGGAACGGATACGAGCCCTGCCGCACCTGCGCCGGCAGCGGCCCGCCGCCGTAGGGCGGATACTCCGAGCCGCGCAGCAGTTCGACCGAAACCAGCTCGCCGATGCGGCCCGAGCGCGCGATGCGCAGCGCTTCCAGCACCACCGGGTCGAAGCGGTCGGAATGGTTGACCGAGAGCGCGAGGCCCTTCTCGCGCGCCCTGGCGATCATCGCGTCGCACTCGGCCACGGTCTCGGCCATCGGCTTCTCGACCAGCACGTGGCAGCCGAGGTCCAGCGCCTCGAGCGCGATCGGCGCGTGGCTGGCCGGTGGCGTCAGCACGTAGACCAGTTGCGGGCGGGTGGCGGCCACGTCGGCCAGGCCGGCGCCGCTGGCGCCGACGCCGTGCTCGGCCGCCAGCTTGCGCGCCGCTTCCCGATCGAGGTCGCAGATCGCCACGACCTCGATGAAATCGAGCCGTCGCAGCGCCGCGAGGTGGTGGCGGGCGACGTAGCCCGCGCCGACGATGGCGACGCGCAGCTTGCCGCCGGGTTTGGACTCCATGGACATTCCTTCAGGCGTTCCGTGCAGTGGCAGGGGTCGGTGTCAGCGCCGCCCGCACCCGCGCCAGCACGTCGTCGACGCGCCGCTCCCAGGTCTGGTCGGCCACGGCGGCGCGGCGCTCGGCGGCGGCCACCGGCGAATCCTCGGCCAGCGCGCCCTCGATCGCGGCGAGGAACTGCTCGCGGCCGTCGGCGATGCGGACCCAGCGCGCGAACTTCTCGATCTCGGCGTTGCGCACGCTGACCACCGGCTTGCCGGTGGCCAGGTACTCGCGCAGCTTGAGCGGATTGGCGTTGGCGACCTGGCGGTTGAGGCGGTAGGGGATGATGGCGAGATCGAAGGCGCGGGCCCAGTGCGGCAGCTGCGCGTAGGGCTGCGGCCCGGCGAGGCGCACGTTGGGCAGTGCCGCGAGCGCGGACACGTCGGCCGCGGCATGGCCCACGCACAGGAACGACCATGCCGGCCGCTGCCGCGCCAGCCACTCGATCAGTTCGAGGTCGATCCAGGCGTGCAGGGAACCGATGTAGCCGATGACCGGATGGGCGAGCCCGGCGGCGCCGGGGGCGATCGCGGTCGCCGGATCGGCGGCGCGCCCGAACAGCTCGACGTCGACCCCGTGCGGCGCGTACACGGTGTTCGGATTGAGCGCACGCTTGGCCTCGAGCAGCGCCGGCGGCGCCACGAACAGGAGGTCGGCGCGACGGCTCAGCGCCTCGTCGCGGCGTCCGATCAGCTCGGCATCCACGCCCGGATGGGCAGCGTAGTCGTCGATGCAGTAGTACACGCACAGGGCCTCGCCCAGGCGCCCGGCCAGGAAGCCCGGGTGCGGCACCACGAACCAGGAGACCAGGCGTCGAGCCGGCAGCGCGCGGCGCGCCCGCCGCACGGCCCAGCGGCCGAACCAGCGGTTGAGCGCTTCGACGCCGGGCACGCGGCGGAACGGCAGTTGCGGCACCGTGCAGTGCCACAGGCCGGGCGCGACCTCGCGTGGCCGGCGCAGCGCGGCGCCGAGCTTGCGCAGCGCGCGCCTGAAGTCGCGGCCGCTGGCACTGGGCGCGCGCAGGCCCGGCGAGTCCACGTACAGCACCGGCAGGTGCCGCGCCAGGCGCGCGGCCACGTGGTGGCTGCTGGTGCGGTTCTCGGCCTGCCAGTCGTTGCCGAAGTAGATGACGCCGCAGTCGCGCAGCGCCGCGTCGCCCTCAGTCATGCGACCACCAGCAGGCCAGCCACACGGTGCTGCCGTAGCCGATCCAGTCCTTGCGCAGGCCGGGGATCGCGTCGAGGTGCGGCCCCACGCGGCGCAGCGCCGGCGCGAAGAAGGTCACGAAGCAGTGCCGGCCCAGCAGCGACATGCGCGCGATCGTGGCGTCGATGTCCTTGACGTAGTAGAGCACCTCGCAGGCGGTCACCAGGTCGAAGCGGCCGGGCGCGTCGCCCCAGGGCTGGCCGAAGATGTCGGTGGCGGCGAACTGCGCCTTTGGCAGGCGCTTGTGCGCGCGCTCGATCGCCTTGGGGCTGACGTCGACGCCGTGGACCTGGTCGCACAAGCGCGCCAGGAACTCGGTCTGGTGGCCCTCGCCGCAGCCCAGCTCCAGCACCGAGCCGACCCGGCCGACATGGCGCTCGATCAGGCGATTGGTGCCCTCGAAGCGGGCCTGCTCGCCGGGCGAGTCCATGTGCCAGGGATCCGCCACCTGGTAGGCGAGGTCGAGGCGCTCGTAGTTGTCGGCGCCGCCCACGCCGCGCATGGCGTATTTCATCCACGAGCGCCGCGCGGCCTTCTGCAGGAATCGCCTGAGGTTCATGCGTGTGCCTTCGACTGCGCCGGATCCGGGCCGGGTGGACGACGCCGCACGCGACCCGCGCGCAAGCCCCCGCGCCGGTCGTGGACGTCGATGTTCCGGCCCGCGGGCCGGGTGGCGGTCGCCCCCGCGGGCCCGACCGCGGATTCCCCAGCGGCAAAGCTACCAGATCGCTGCATCGGTGGACGCGCCTTAGACGACCCCGGCATCGGGCATCGGCTGCGGGCGTACCCGCGAGTAGCGCTGGCGCAGGCGCAGCAAGGGGCGCTCCAGCGTGTAGTACGACAGCATCGCCAGCGCCAGCGCCAGGGCCAGGTTGAGCGGGAACGAGGCGTACAGCGCGCGCGTGTGGTGGTCCAGGAAGGGTTGCTGCCACAGGTACAGCGAATAGCTCAGCACGCCCAGCCAGACCAGCGGCGGCCAGTTCAGCACCCGGGCGGCGAGCTGGTCCTGGCGCCAGCGGGTGCTGGCCTCGACGATGGTGGCGATCGCCAGCAGCATCACCGGATGGCCGAGCAGGTCCGCCAGGGTGTAGCCCGAGCTCAGGTGGTGGATGACGAAGATCAGCGGCACCAGCGCCAGCATCCAGGCCGAACCGGTGAAGTGCACGTAGGCCGCCTGCCGCAGCAGCCAGGCGCGCCCGATCGCGAACAGGCAGCCGATCGCGATGCCGTCGCACACGGCCGGGAAGATCGGCAGGTCCTCCAGCGCGCTGTCGCTGAAGCCAAGGCGCATCGCGGTGCGCACCAGCGGCGCGGCGATGAAGAATGCCGCCGCCAGCCAGGCGCCGCGGCGCGCGCCCAGGCGCGCCAGCGCCAGCGGCCACAGCAGGTAGAACTGCTCCTCGACCGACAGCGACCACAGGTGGCCGATGTCCCACGCCGGCTCGGGCAGGTAGTTCACGGTGTAGGTGACGGCCGTGACGAGGTCCACGCGGCGCAGGTCGATCCAGCCGATCCAGTCGGCAAGCGCCATGGCGCCGATGAACGCGAAGGCGGCCGGGAAGATGCGCAACGCGCGGCGCGCGTAGAACGCGCGCAGCGAGATGCGGCCGCACTGCTCAAGCTCGCGCAGCAGCAGCGTGGTGATGAGGAAGCCCGAGATGACGAAGAACACGCGCACGCCGAGCAGGCCGTAGTCGCCCAGGATGTGTTCGAGGCCGAGTTCGGGAAAGCCGCGGGTGGCGTGCAGGTGGCCGATCACGACCAGCGCGATGGAGATCGCGCGCAGCCCGTCGAGCGAGGGGATCTTGCCGTCGGCGACCGCGGCGCTCATCCGGCGCGCTTCCGCAGCGCGTGCCAGCCGTAGTGCAGCATCAGGCGCGCCGAGCGCAGCCAGCCGATGCCCTCGATGTCGCGGTAGATGCGCCACTGCCAGCGCGCCGCGCGCAGCTTGTTGGCCGAGACCGAGCCGCCGCGCACCAGGTAGCGCGCCAGCGGCTCCGCGTGCGGGACGCGGGCGGCGGCGCCGGCGCGGCGCACCAGCTCGAGCCAGAACACGTAGTCCTCGTGGCCGACCTTGCGGAAGCGCACGTCGCCCAGGCGGCGGTCGTACATGCCGGTGAGGTTGCCGATGTGGTTGCTGCGCAGCATGTCGGCGTAGTCGACCCGCTCCGGCGGCCGCACCTCGGACAGCAGGCGGCCGTCCTCGGCGATGCGCCGGTAGGCGGTGTAGCTGATCGCCAGGTCGCGCGCGCGCATGTCCGCCACCTGCAGCTCCAGCTTGCGCGGCTCCCAGGCGTCGTCGCTGTCGAGGAACGCGATCCAGCGGCCGCGCGCCGCTTCGATGCCGGCATTGCGCGCCGCCGCCACGCCGGCGTTGCGCGCCTGCGGCAGCGGACGCACGCGCGGGTCGTTCGCGGCCAGCTCGCGCAGCAGCTCCAGCGAGCCGTCGCGCGAGCCGTCGTCCACCGCCAGCAGTTCCCAGTGCGGCCAGGTCTGCGCGCGCACGCTGGCGATGGAACCGGCGAGGTAGGCCGCGGCGTTGTAGACCGGCATCACCACGCTGACCAGTTCGTCGCCGGACCCGGCATTCATGGCGATGACCCGGCCGGCCACCGGCGCCGCGCAGGGGGCGCGCAAGCTCTCATGCGCGCCGGCCGGCACGGCGATGGCCCCCTCGGGTGCAACTGGCAACTCACGTCTCGCGCTCCAGGCGATGTGCCCGCCGGTCCCGGCACGCGGCCGGCCCGGGGGACTGCGACGACAGGCACGAGCGGTGCCGCCGCCGGTCCGCGCGCAATCCCTCCGCGCAGCCCCCAACCCCAAAATTTACCAGATGCAGCCGGCGATCGGTCGGCCGCGCGCCGTTATCATCCCGCCATGGCCGCGCCGCGCTTGCCTTGCGTGTACCTGGCGCGGCCGGAGCGGCTGGCCGCGGCCGTGGCCAGCCAGGACGCCCCCGGCCTGCTCGACGCCGCCGACCTGGCCCATGCCGGCCGCTTCCGCCAGGCCCGCGATCGCGAGTTGGCGACCGCCTCGCGCGCCCTGCAGCGCCTCGCGCTCGCCTGGGCTACCGGCGATGCGGCGGTTGACCCGGCGCGGCTGGAGTTCGCCCGTGCCGGGCACCGCCGCCCCGAGGTCGTGGCGCCACCTGCCGCCCGGGCCCTGCGCTTCAGCGTGGCGAACACCACCGGCCTGGTGGCCTGCGCGGTCTCGGCCGAGGGCTGGCCCGGGGTCGACGTGGAGCCGGTGCGGACCGAGGTCGCGGCGGAACTGGTGCAGACCTGCCTGTCGCCGCGCGAACGGGCGGCGTACCTGGACCTGCCCGCCGCGCGCCGGCCGCACCGCTTCGCCCGGCTCTGGACCCTCAAGGAGGCCTACCTCAAGGCCATCGGCGTCGGCCTGGAGCGGGCGCCAGACCGCTGCGGCTTCGACCTCGAGGGCACGGATGAACGTCCGCGCCTGGTCGAGAGCGACCAGGCCGACGGCCCGGCGGGTCGCTGGCGGTTCGAGTGGTTGCCGGTGGGGCCCGGCCATGTGGGGGCGCTGTGCCTGCCCCTCGCAGGCGGACTGCCATCGCCGGTGCCGACACGATGGGTCGCCTGGGACGGCGCCAGGTTCGTCGCCGAGGCAGCGGCCTAGGCGGTTCCGCGCCGCTTTTCGCGTTGTCCTTCTGCATCGACCTGCGCCTCCGCGCCGGTGGCGCGCGGGAACGGGCTGAAATGGCGCTCGAACCAGGCCAGCACCACGTCGAGCAACGCCGCCTGGGCCGAGCGCTCGGTGAACGTGTGGTTGGCATCCGCGAACCACTCCAGTTCGATGCGGCCGCGCAATTCCGGCAACGCCTCGAACAACTGGTCGCGGCCGTTGCAGCGATCGCCCAACGCGCCGGAGTAGATCGCGAGGATGCGCACCCCGCGCCCGAGCAAGGCCTCCATCTGCCGCCTGAAGTCCGGCAGTGGCGGCGACTTGCGCCCTGGTGCCGGCTCCTGGCCGGCCTTCGACGCGCCCGTCGTCGACCACAGGCGCCGCGCGCGCCGTGCCAGGGCCGCGACGATGCGGCGTGGCAGCCCGAGCAGGTAGGCCGGGTCGCGCGCGCTTGCGCGGTGCCGGCGCCAGCGCGACGCGGCGGTCGCATACGCGGGCGGGTCCACCAGCACCAGGCCGGCCACGCGCGGATCGACCTCGGCCGCGGCGAGCGCGTTGTCGGCGCCCGAACAGACGCCGAACAGCACGAAGCGGCCCGTGGTGCCGCCGAGCTGGTCCATCGCGGCGCGCACGTCGGCAACCGAGCTGGCGCGGAAGCCAAGGCCACTGGGCAGCGGCCTGCTGTCGCCGATGCCCGAGAGGTCGATACGGACCGCCGGAATGCCGTTCGCGGCCAGGTTGCGGGCGAGCCGCACGTGCAGGCGGTGGGGACCGACGCGGTGCAGCACGCCGGCGTTGAGCAGGATCGCCGTCGGCGTCGCGCCCGTGGCCGGCGGATCGGTGGCGATCGCGACCAGGTGGCCGTCGTCGCCCAGGCGCAACACCCGCTCGTGGATCGCCTCGCGCGCAGCCGCCATGGGGGATCGCGCCCTGCATTGCCAAGCCGTGGCGGCGGACTATAGCCTAGGGTCCTTCGCGATGACGATCCGTTACTTCGGGGCAAACGGGCGCATGCTGCTCGCCGGCCTGCACCAGTCGGCACGCCTGCGCGCGCGCAGCGCGGCCGTGCTGCTGTGCAATCCCTTCGGCGAGGAAGCCGCGCGCGCCCACCGCACCTATCGGGTGCTGGCCGGCAGGCTGGAGCAGGCCGGCTACACGGCCTTGCGCTTCGACTACGCGGGCACCGGCGATTCGGGCGGCGACGACGCCGAATTCGGCGTCGACGACTGGCTCGACGACATCGTCGCCGCCGCGGCCGAGCTGCGCCGCGAATCGGGCGTCGATCGCCTGGTCCTGGTCGGTCTGCGCTTCGGCGCCACCCTGGCGGCACTCGCGACCACTCGCCGCGGCTTGCGCGTGCGGCACCTGGTCCTGTGGGATCCGGTGGTCGACGGCCTGCAGTACCTGCGCGACCTCGCGCAGGCGCACCGCGCCTACCTGCGGGAGGAAATGGGCGCCGCCGGCTGGCGCGATCGCCTGGCGGTGGACGGCCAGGGCATCCCGGCGGAAGCGTTGGGCAGCGAGATCGCGCCGGCACTGGCGCAGGCGATGGCGGGGGTCGACCTGGCGCGGGAACTGCCGCAATCGGAGCAGTTGTCCGTGCTGGCGGTGCGGCCCTCGGCGCCGCTCGATCGTCTGCGCGCGCAGCTTTCCGGCGGGCCGGCGCAGCGCTGGATCGACCTGCCCGACAGCGGCGCCTGGGATTCGGATGCCGCGCTCAACGCGGCGGTGGTGCCGATGGATGCGATCGTGGCGATCCTGGGGCGGATCGAGGAGCTCAATCCGTGAGGCGACCACGGCCGCTGCCCGCCGCCGATCGCGCGCGCGTGCTCGAGGACTGGAACGCGACCGCGGTCGGCTTCCGGCCCGAGGCCACCGTGCACGCGCTGTTCCGCGAGCGCGCCGCCGCGCACCCGGATCGCGTGGCGCTCGCGTGGGACGGCGGACGCATGTCCTACGGCGAGCTCGATGCGCGATCCGATGCGCTGGCGGGACGGCTGGCTGCGCTCGGCTTGTCGACCGATGCGCCGGTCGCCCTGTGCCTGCCGCGTTCCGCGCAGGCGATCGTGGCGCTGCTGGCGGTGCTCAAGGCCGGCGCCGTCTACGTGCCGCTGGATCCGCAACATCCGCGCGAGCGCCTGCGCGCGCTGGTCGCCGATGCCGGGGCCACGCTGTTGCTGGGCCCGGCCACGCCCGGCGCGGAATTGCAGGACCTGGCGCCGCGGGTCACGACGCTGGAAGCGCTGGAGTCGCAGCCGGCCGACCCGCGATCGGTGCCGCGGCAGGCCGGCGCCGCCGGCGACCGCGCCTACGTGATGTACACCTCGGGCTCCACCGGCGAGCCCAAGGGCGTGCAGGTCGAGCATCGTTCGATCGTGCGCCTGGTGGGGCGGGTCGAGTACGTGCGCCTCGACGAGACCACCTGCTTCCTGCACGCGGCGCCGCTGGGCTTCGATGCCTCGACCCTGGAGATCTGGGGCCCGCTGCTCAACGGCGGTTGCTGCGCGATCTACCCCGAACCGGTGCCGGATGCGCGCGGCCTCGCCGCCGCGATCGCCCGCCACGGCATCAACACGGCCTGGCTGACCGCGGCCCTGTTCAACGCGGTGGTGGACGAGGATCCCGGCGCATTGCGCGGCCTGCGCCAACTGTTCACCGGCGGCGAGGCCCTGTCGCCGGCGCACGTCCGCCGCGCGCTGGCGGCGCTGCCCGGCACGGAACTGGTCAACGGCTACGGTCCGACCGAGTGCACCACCTTCGCCACCACGTACTCGATCCCGCGCGACCTTCCCGCCGACGCGGCGTCGATCCCGATCGGCCGGCCGATCGCCGACACCCGGGTCTACGTGCTCGATGCGCAGCGCGAGCCGGTCGCGGTGGGCGAGGTGGGCGAACTCCACATCGGCGGGCGCGGGCTGGCGCGCGGCTACCTGCGGCGTCCGGCGCTCGATGCCGAGGCCTTCGTCGCCGATCCCTTTCGTCCCGGCGAGCGCCTCTACCGCACCGGCGACCTGGTGCGCTGGCGCGAGGACGGCGTGGTCGACTTCGTCGGTCGCGCCGACCACCAGGTCAAGGTGCGCGGCTACCGCATCGAGCTGGGCGAGATCGAAGCGGCGCTGGCCGCCCTGCCGGAGGTGAAGTCCTGCGTGGTGCTCGCGCGCGCCGACGATGGCGCCACCCGGCGGCTGGTCGCCTACGTGGTGCCGGCGCAGCCGGCCCTCGACCTGCCGGCCCTGCGCGCGGCGCTGGCGCGCAAGCTGCCGGAGTTCATGCTGCCCGCCGCCTACGTGGTGCTGCCGGCGCTGCCGATCACCGCCAACGGCAAGCTCGACCGCGGCGCGCTGCCGGCGCCGGCCCACACCCGGCCGGAACTCGCGCAGCCGTACCGCGCGCCGCAGGGCGCGACCGAGGGCGCGATCTGCGCCGCCTATGCCGAGGTGCTGGGCCTGGACCGGGTCGGTGCCCACGATGGCTTCTTCGAGCTGGGCGGCGATTCGCTCGCGGCGCTGCGCGTGCTGGCGCGCCTGCGCGCCGCGGGCCTGGGCGACGTGTCGCCGACACGGCTGTTCGAGGCGCATACGCCGGCGCGGCTGGCGCGCCTGCTTGCCGGCGCGGACACGGCGGCCGCGGCGCCGCGCGCGCCGCGGCTCGCCGGGCGCGCCGACGAGCCGATCGCGATCGTCGGCATGGCCGGGCGCTTCCCCGGCGCGCGCGACGTCGAGGCGTTCTGGGACAACCTGTGCGCGGGCCGCGAGTCGATCCGGCGATTCGCGCCCGGCGAACTCGATCCCTCGATCGCGGCGGAATTGCGCGACGACCCGGCCTACGTGCCGGCGCGCGGCGTGATCGACGACGTCGAATGCTTCGACGCCGCCTTCTTCGGCATCTCGCCGCTGGAAGCGCAGTTGATGGACCCGCAACACCGCCACTTCCTCGAGGTGGCGTGGCACGCGCTCGAGCACGCCGGATACCTGCCGGAATCCGCGCCCGGGCCGATCGGCATCTTCGGCGGCATGTACAACGCGACGTATTTCCAGCGGCACCTGATGCCGCGGCCGGACCTGGTCGCGCGCCTGGGCGAACTGCAGGTGATGCTGGGCAACGAGAAGGACTACCTGACCAGCCGCGTCGCCCACAAGCTGGGTTGCTCCGGACCGGCGGTGAGCGTGCACACCGCGTGTTCCACCTCGCTGGTCGCGGCGGCGCTGGCGATGGACAGCCTGCGCAGCGGCGCCTGCGACCTGGCGCTGGCGGGCGGCGTCGCCATCACCTGCCCGCCGCGCAGCGGCTACCTGTACCAGGAAGGCGCGATGGCTTCGCCGGACGGGCGCACGCGCAGCTTCGACGCGCAGGCGGCCGGCACCGTGTTCTCGGATGGCGTGGCGATCGTGGTGCTGCGGCGGCTGTCCGACGCGATCGCCGCCGGCGACACCATCCACGCCGTGCTGCTCGGCGCCGCCGTCAACAACGACGGCGCGGACCGCGCCAGCTTCACCGCGCCCAGCCCCGAGGGCCAGGCGCGGGTGATCGCGGCGGCGCACGCGGCAGCCGGCATCGCGCCGCGCAGCATTTCCTACGTCGAGGCGCACGGCACCGCGACGCCGCTCGGCGATCCGATCGAGATCGAGGGCCTGAGCCGCGCCTTCGGCGACGGCGACACCGGCTACTGCGCGATCGGCTCGCTCAAGAGCAACGTCGGCCACCTGGTGATCGCCGCCGGCGCCGCCGGTCTGATCAAGACCGCGCTGGCGCTGCACCGGGCCACGCTGCCGCCGACCATCGGCTTCGACACGCCCAATCCGCGCATTCCGTTCGAGCGCACGCCGTTCCGGCCGCAGGCCCGGCTGGCGCCTTGGCCGCAGGGCGAGGGCCCGCGTCGCGCCGCGGTGAGCGCCTTCGGCTTCGGCGGCACCAACGCGCACGCAGTGCTCGAGGAGGCGCCGGCGCCCGCGCCCGTGGCGGCATCGACGCGCGCGGCGCAGCTGCTGGTGGTATCGGCGCGCAGTGCCGAGGCGCTGGCCGAGTCGTGCCGGCGCCTGGCCGCCGCGCTGGTCGACGCGGGGCCCGGCGGCGCCGCGCGGCACGACCTCGCCGACGTCGCGCACACGCTGCGCGTGGGCCGGCGCGCACTGGCCCATCGGCGCCACGTGGTCGCGGCGACGGCCGCCGAAGCGGCGCAACGGCTGGCGGAGGCGGCGGTCGCGCGCGTGCCGGGCGAGTCGGCGCCGGCACCGGCCTTCCTGTGCCCGGGCCAGGGCGCGCAATACGCCGGCATGGGCCAGGGGCTGTACCACGCCGAGCCGGCGTTCCGCGTCGCCTACGACCAATGCTGCGCGATCCTCGCCGGCGAGCTGGACGGCGATCCGCGCACGCTGCTGCTGGAGGGCAGCGCCGAGGCGCTGGCGGAAACCCGGCTGACGCAACCGGCGATCTTCGCGCTGGAGTACTCGCTGGCGCGGCTGTGGATGCACTGGGGCGTGGCGCCCACGGCGCTGATCGGCCACAGCGTGGGCGAGTTCGTGTGCGCCGCGCTGGCCGGCGTGATGTCCCTGCGCGACGCGCTGGTCCTGGTGGCCAGGCGCGGCGCGCTGATGCAGGCGCAGCCCGCCGGCGCCATGCTGTCGGTGCGGATGCCGGCGGCCGAACTGGCGCAGGGCCTGAAGCCCGGCGTGGCCATCGCCGCGGAGAACGCACCGGCGCTGTGCGTCGCGTCCGGGCCGACGGCGGCGATCGAGGCACTGGAATCCGAGCTCGCCGCCGGCGGCGTGGCGGTGCGGCGCCTGGTGACTTCGCACGCGTTCCACTCCGCGATGATGGATCCGGTGCTGGCGCCGATGGCCGCGCAGCTGCGCGGGATCCCGCTGGCGCCGCCGCGGATCCCGATCCTGTCCACGGTGACGGCGGATTGGCTCGACGATTCCACCGCGACGGATCCCGACTATTGGGCCACGCACCTGCGCCGGCCGGTGCGCTTCGGCCCCGCGGTCGCGCGCCTGCTGCAGGATCCGCAGCGGCTGCTGCTCGAGATCGGCCCGCGGGCGACCCTGTCGGCGCTCGCGCGCCAGGCGGTGGCGGGGCGCCGCGAGATCCCGGTGGCGCTGCCGAGTCTCGGCGATGCGCCGGAGTCGGAATCGGCGGCGGTCGCCGCCGCCGCAGGGCAGTTGTGGTCGCTGGGCGTGCCGCTGGATTGGCAGGCCTACGTCGCGCACGAGCAGCGGCGTCGCGTGCCCTTGCCCGGCTATCCCTTCGAGCGACAGCGGCACTGGGTGGAGGCGGCGATCCCGGCCGCTGCCGGCGCGCCCACGGTCGCGATGCCCGCGGTCGAACGGCCGGTCGCGGCGCCGGCAGCGGCGCCGACGCCGCAGGCGGATGCCGGCGCCGATGCGCTGCTGGCGCGCGTGCGCGCGCTGGTCGAGGAAGTCTCGGGCATGGAGGTGATGGACGCCGACCCCGCCACGCCCTGGCTCGAACTGGGCCTGGATTCGCTGGCGCTGACCCAGCTCGCGCTGCAGCTGCAGCGCGCCTTCGCGGTCAAGGTCAGCTTCCGCCAGGTGATGGAGCAGTTTCCGTCGATGGCCAGCGTGGCAGCCATGCTGCAGGCGGCGGCGAAGCCGGCGGCCGCGCCCGCGGCGGGCGTGGCGCAAACCCCGGCAGTGCCCGCGCCGACCCCGGCCGCGATGCCGGCCTCGGCCGCGCCCGCCGGCGCCGATGCCGACGCCGTCGAGCCGGTGCGCTACGACGTCAGGAAGGCCTTCGGCGCCATCGCGCGCATCCACACCCGCGCCGACCCGCTGACCCCGCGCCAGCGCCAGCGCCTCGACGCGCTGGTGGCGCGCTACACCGCCCGCACCGCGCGTTCGAAGGCCTACACCAGCGAGCACCGCGGCCACATGGCCGACCCGCGGGTAGTCAACGGCTTCCGACCGCTGACCAAGGAGCTGGCCTACCAGCTGGTGATCGAGCGCTCGCGCGGCAGCCGCATGTGGGACCTCGACGGCAACGAATACGTGGACGTGCTGTCCGGCTTCGGCATGAACCTGTTCGGGTGGCAACCGGACTTCCTCCGCGAGGCGGTGCACGCGCAGGTCGAGCGCGGCTACGAGATCGGACCGCAGCACGTGCTGGCCGGCGACACCGCGCGCCTGTTCTGCGAGCTCACCGGCGCCGAGCGCGCCGCATTCTGCAATACCGGTTCGGAAGCGGTGATGGGCGCGATGCGCATCGCGCGCACGGTGACCGGGCGCGGCACCATCGCGATCTTCACCGGCGCCTACCACGGCATCTTCGACGAGGTGATCGTGCGCGGCACGCGCCAGCTGCGCAGCGTGCCGGCCGCGCCGGGCATCATGCCCTCCACGGCGCAGAACGTGCTGGTGCTCGACTACGGCACCGCGGAATCGCTGGCGATCCTGCGCCAGCGCGCGCACGAGCTGGCCGCGATCCTGGTCGAGCCGGTGCAGAGCCGGCGCCCGGACTTCCAGCCGGTGGAGTTCCTGCGCGAGCTGCGCGCCCTGACCGCGGAGTCGGGTTCGCTGCTGATCTTCGACGAGGTGGTGACCGGCTTCCGCGCCCATCCGGCCGGCGTGCAGGGCCTGTACGGGATCCGCGCCGACCTCGCCACCTACGGCAAGGTGGTGGGCGGCGGCTTCCCGATCGGCGTGATCGCCGGCCGCCGCGAGTACATGGACGCCCTCGATGGCGGCGACTGGCGCTTCGGCGACGATTCGGTGCCCAGCGTCGGGGTGACCTACTTCGCCGGCACCTTCGTGCGCCATCCGCTGGCGCTGGCCACGGCGCACGCGACGCTGCGGCACCTGCGCGACGCGGGGCCGGCCCTGCAGGAGCGGCTGACGGCGCGCACCGCAGCGATGGTCGCGCGCATCAACGCGGCGATGGCCGAGCTGGGCGTGCCGTTCAAGCTCGCCACCTTCGCCTCGCTGTGGCGCAACGTGTTCACCGAGGAGCTGCCCTACGGCGACCTCATCTACGCGATGCTGCGCGACCGCGGCATCCACATCCTGGACAACTTCCCCTGCTTCCTCACCACCGCGCACGGCGACGAGGACGTCGAGCGCATCGTGCGCGCCTATGCCGAGGCGGCGGCGGAGATGGCGGCGGCGGGATTCTTCCCCGTTCGCCAGCCCGAAGCGGCGCCTGCCGCCGACGCGGCCGGGCCGCGCGTGGTGCCCTCGACCGAACCGCAGCGCGAGGTGTGGCTGGCCGACTCGCTGGGCCGCGAGGCCTCGCTGGCCTACAACGAGTCGGTGTCGTTGCACCTGCGCGGCGAGCTCGACGTGGCAGCGTTCCGCCACGCCGTGCGCGAACTGCCGCGGCGCCACGACGCGCTGCGCGCGCATTTCTCCGCCGACGGGCTGCAATTGCTCGTTCCGGCGCAGGCGCCGGCGCTGGAGGTGCCGTTCACCGACCTCGAGCCGCTGCCGGATCCGGCAGCCGCGCTGGCGGCGCTGGCCGAGCGCCACGTCACCGAGCCCTTCGACCTGCAGCATGGGCCGCTGCTGCGCGCCGAGCTGCTGCGGCTGGCGCCCGACCACCACGTGCTGCTGCTGACCGGCCACCACATCGTGCTCGATGGCTGGTCGTTCTGGGTCCTGGTGAAGGAACTGGCGGCGCTCTATGCGCAGTCCGCCGGCGCGCGTTCGGCGCCGCTGCCGCCCGCACCCTCGTTCGCCGACTACGCCCTGGCGCACGCACGGCGTGCCGGCACGCCGGAAGCCGCGGCGGAACTCGAGTGGTGGACGCAGCGGTTCGCCGACGGCGGCCCGGTGCTGGAACTGCCGACGGACCGGCCGCGACCGCGCCTGCGGACCCAGGCCGCCGGCCGCCACGACCACACGCTGCCCGCCGCGCTGGTGGGCGCGGTGCGCGCGCTGGGCGCGTCGACCGGCGTGTCGCTGTTCGCGACCCTGCTGGCCGCCTTCCACGCCTTGCTGCATCGGCTCACCGGCCAGGAGGAGTTCGTGGTCGGCGTGCCGGCCGCGGGCCAGGCCACCGCGGGCATCGAGGGCCTGGTCGGCCATTGCGTCAACATGCTGCCACTGCGGATGGCGGTGCGGCGCAACGCCTCCTTCCTGGAGCTGGCGCGCGACAGCCGCGGCGTGATGCTCGACGCCTACGACCACGCCGAAGTCACCTTCGGGCGCCTGTTGCAGGCCCTGCCGCTGGCGCGCGACCCGGCGCGCCTGCCCTTGATCAGCGTCGTGTTCAACATCGACCAGGCGCTGGCGGGCGAGGCCCATGCGGCGCCGGGACTGAAGCTGGACCTGGCGACCAACGCGCGTCGCTTCGAGACCTTCGAGCTGTTCGTGAACGCGGCCGACGCCGGCGCCGCGGGCATGCGCCTGGAGTGCCAGTACAACAGCGACCTCTACGACGCGGCCACGGTCGCGCGCTGGATGCAGGCATTCGAACTCCTGTTGCAGGGCGCCGTCGCCGATCCGGCCTGCGCGGTGGGCCGGCTGCCCGTCGTGCCGCTACCGGACCTCGAGGCGCTGTCGCACTGGAACCCCCGACGCACCGACTTCCCGCGCCAGCGCAGGATCGAGTCCCTGGTGGCGGAGAGCATTTCCCGGCATCCGGACAAGGTCGCGGTGCGCGCTGGCGCCGCCACCCTCGACTACGCCGGCCTGGGGCGTCGGGCCGACGCCATCGCGGCGGCGTTGCGCGACGCCGGCGTCGGGCCCGGCGACCGCGTCGGCCTGATGCTCGAACGCGACCTCGACCTGCTGCCCGCGTTGCTGGCGACGCTGCGCCGTGGCGCGGCCTACGTCCCGCTGGACCCGTCTTTCCCGTCCGACCGCCTGGCCTTCATGGCCAGTGACGCGGGCCTGCGCCTGGTGCTGTGCAACGGCGCGGCGGGCGACCGCCAGGCCTCCGCGATCGGGAACCTGCCGCGCCTGCATGTCGAAGGCATCGCGGCGCAGGCGGCTGTCGCGCCGGACGCGCCGGGCTGCAGCAGCGAGGACGATGCCTACGTCATCTACACCTCGGGCTCCACCGGGCGCCCGAAGGGCGTGTGCGTGCCGCACCGGGCGGTGGTGAACTTCCTGCATGCGATGGCCAGCGTGCCCGGCCTTGGCTCCGGCGCGCGGATTGCCGCGGTCACCACGCTTTCCTTCGACATCGCCGTGCTGGAACTCCTGCTGCCGCTGGTCGTCGGCGCCGAGCTCGTCCTCGTCGGTCGCGACGCGGCAATCGATGGCTGCGCGCTGCGCGAGCTGCTCGATCGGCACCAGGTCGACACGCTGCAAGCGACGCCCGCGACCTGGCGCCTGCTGGTCGACGCCGGGTGGCAGGGCGGCGGCGACTTCAAGGCCCTGTGCGGCGGCGAGGCGATGGCGCCGGAACTGGCCCAGGCGCTGCTGGCGCGCACCGGGGAACTGTGGAACCTCTACGGTCCGACCGAGACGACGGTGTGGTCGTGCATCCACCGCGTCGCCGACCCGACGGCGCCGATACCGATCGGGCGCCCGGTCGCCAATACCGTCGTGCAGGTGCTCGACCCGGATGGGCAGCCGGTGCCGGTCGGCGTGGTCGGGGAACTGTGCATCGGTGGCGAAGGCGTGGCGCGCGGCTACCTGGGCCGGCCCGAACTGACCGCCGAACGCTTCATCGAGGGGCTGGACGGCGCCGGGCGCTTGTACCGCACCGGCGACCTCGGGCGCTGGCGCAACGATGGCCTGCTCGAATGCCTGGGCCGCACCGACTTCCAGGTCAAGCTGCGCGGCTATCGCATCGAGCTGGGCGAGATCGAGGCCGCGCTGGCGGCGTTGCCGGGGGTGGCGCAGGCGGTGGCGATCGCGCGCGAGGACCGGCCCGGTGACCGGCGCCTGGTCGCCTACCTGCGACTGCGCGGGGACGTCGACGCCGCCGACTTCGGCATCGAGTCCGTGCGCAGGCAGCTCGCGCGGGTCCTGCCGGACTACATGCTGCCGCAGCATGCGGTGTTGCTGGAGGCCGTCCCGCTGACGCCCAACGGCAAGGTGGATCGGCGCGCGCTGCCGGCACCGGCGGTGGCGGAGCCGATTCCCGCGGAGGCGACGGGCGAATCGCCGGATGCGCGCGAAGCGCTGGTGGCACGGGTCTTCCGCGACGTGCTCGCGGTGCCGCGCGTCGGCGCCAACGACGACTTCTTCGCACTCGGCGGCCATTCGCTGCTGGCGGCGCAGCTCGCCGCGCGACTTGGGCGCGAGGCCGGGCAGGGCGTGCCGCTGCGCGCGGTGTTCGAGCGGCCGACGGTTGCCGGACTGGCCGCCTGGCTGCGGGAGCGGCAGCGCGAACTGGCGCCGCTGCCCAGCGTGCCGCGCCGCACCGACGGTGGTCCCGCGCCGCTGTCGCTGATGCAGCAACGCGTCTGGTACCTCGAGCAGCTGCAGCTCGGGCGCACGGTGTTCAACGTGCCGTCGGCGCACCGCCTGCACGGCGAACTGGACCTCGACGCCCTGCAGCGCGCGTTCACGACCCTGGTGCAGCGCCAGGAGGTGTTGCGGACGGTGATCGCCACCCGGCAAGGCGAGCCCTCGCAGCACGTGCTCGAAGCGGTCGATACGGACATCGCGCTGATCGACCTGTCGGCGCTCGATCCGGCGCGACGCGAGGCGGAACTTGCGCGGCGGCTCGAGGACGCGGTCGCGCAGCCCTTCGACCTCGCGCGCGGCCCGCTGTTCCGGGTCGCGCTGTACCGCCTCGAGCCCGGCCATCACGTGCTTTACTTCATGGCCCACCACGTGATCTGGGACGGCTGGTCGTTCGACCTCTTCTATGCGGAGATGGCGGCGTTGTACGGCGCCTTCCAGTCCCGGCGCGAGCCGCGGCTGCCGCCGCTGCCGGTGAGCTACGTCGATTTCTCGGCCTGGCACCGCGAATGGATGGCCGGCCCCGAGCTGGCGCGCCAGCTCGACTACTGGCGGCGCAAGCTGGCCGGCGCGCCCGAGGCGCTGGCCCTGCCAGCCGACCACGCGCGGCCGGCCACGCAGAGCGGCGACGGCGGCACCGAATGGCTGCGCGTGCCGGCCGCGACGGTGCAGGCGCTGCGCGAGCGCGGCCGCGACGAGGGCGCCACGCTGTTCATGACCCTGCTCGCCGCCTGGGCGCTGCTGCTGCACCGGATCAGCGGGCAGGACGAGATCGTGGTCGGCACGCCCGTGCGCGGCCGCAACCTGCCGGAGCTCGAGACGGTCATGGGCTTCTTCGTCAATGCGCTGCCGCTGCGCCTGCGCATCGACGACGCGCTCGACTTCCCCGCCCTGCTGCAAGCCGTGCGCGCCGAGGTGGTCGATGCCTTCGGATGCCAGGACGTGCCCTTCGAGCACCTCGTGCGGGTGCTGGACACGCGCCGCGATCCGGCCCGCTTCCCGATCTACCAGGCCTTCTTCTCCTACCAGGACGCGCGCCAGCGCCCCGCGGCCTGGGGCAACCTCGAGCACCACAACCTGCCGGTGTTCCAGCCCTCGGCGGCGCAGGACGTGGCGCTGTGGTTCCTCGATGGCGCCGACGGCCTGGTCGGCGGCCTCAACTACAACAGCGACATCCTGCTGCCGGAAACGGCGACCTTGCTGGCCAGGCGCTACCTGGAGCTGCTGGAGCGGATCGCGCGCGAGCCGCGCGCCGGCCTGCGCGACCTGGCCCGCGCCGGCACCGACGAGCTGGCGCGCATCGCGCAATGGAACGACACCGCCACGGCGCCGCCCGCGGTCAGCAGCGTGAGCGCGCTGCTGGCGCCGTCCTTCGCCGCGCACGCGGACCGGATCGCGCTGCGCTGCGGCGAGGTGTCGCTGAGCTACGCCACCCTCGGCGCGCAGGCGCGCGCGGTCGCGGCCGCGTTGCACGCGCGCGGGATCGGCGCCGGCGACGTGGTCGGCCTGCACCTGTCGCGTTCGCCGGCGATGCTGGCGGCGCTGCTGGGCGTGCTCGAATCCGGCGCCGCCTACCTGCCGCTGGATCCCGCGTTCCCGCCGCAGCGCCTGCAGTTCATGCTCGAGGATTCGGACGCGCGGCTGGTGCTGGTCGACGACGCCGCCGGCGCGCCATCGATCGCGCCGGAGCGCGTGCTGCACATCGACGTGGCGCTCGCGGCCGTCCCGGCGCCTGCCGCGGACACGGCGGCGATCGAGGGCGAGGCGCTGGCCTATCTCATCTACACCTCCGGCTCCACCGGCCAGCCCAAGGGCGTGCGCGTGCCGCAGCGCGCGGTGGTCAACTTCCTGCAGGCCATGCGCGAGCGTCCTGGCCTGGCGCCCGATGCGCGGCTGGCGGCGGTGACCACGCTGTCCTTCGACATCGCGGTGCTGGAACTGCTGCTGCCACTGGCAGTGGGCGCGCAGGTGGTGCTGGCCACGCGCGAGGAAGCCAGCGATGGCCACGCGCTGCGCGGCCTGCTGGAGCGGCACCGGGTCGACACGCTGCAGGCCACGCCCGCCACCTGGCGCCTGCTGGTCGAGGCCGGATGGCGCGGCGGCCCGCACTGGAAGGCGCTGTGCGGCGGCGAGGCGCTGCCGGTGGACCTGGCCGAGGACCTGTTGCGGCGCAGCGGCGAGCTGTGGAACCTGTACGGGCCGACCGAGACCACGGTGTGGTCCGCCTGCGCGCGGATCCGGCCGGGGCAGGGCGACATCCTGATCGGCCGGCCGATCGCCAACACGCAGGTCGAGGTGCTCGATGCCGAGGGCGCACCGGTGCCGATCGGCGTGGCCGGCGAGCTCTGGATCGGCGGCAGTGGCGTGGCCCTGGGCTACCACCGGCGCCCCGAGCTCAGCGCGGAGCGCTTCGTCGCCGATGCGGCGCAGGGCGGCCGCCTGCGCTACCGCACCGGCGACCTCGGCCGCTGGCGCGGCGACGGCCAGTTGCAGCTCCTGGGTCGCCTCGACCAGCAGGTCAAGGTGCGCGGCTACCGGATCGAGGCCGGCGAGATCGAGCACGCGCTGGCGCGTCATCCCGCGGTCGCGCAGGCCGCGGTGGTCGCGGCGCCCGGGCCGGACGGCGGCGCGCGCCTGGTCGCCTACCTGGTCGGCCGCGAAGCCACGCTGCCCGATGCCGCCGACCTGCGCGCGCACCTGCGGCTGGAACTGCCCGACTACATGATCCCCGCGCTGTACGTGCCGCTGGAGCGCTTGCCGCTGACGCCCAACGGCAAGCTCGACCGGCGCGCACTGCCGGCCGTCGCCCCGCCGACCGCGGCCAGCGAACGTCGTCGCGACGACGCGCCGCGCAGCGCGGCCGAGCAGGCGGTGGCGGAGGTGTGGCGCGAGCTGCTGGGCGTGGCGGCGATCGGCCTGCGCGACAACTTCCTCGACCTCGGCGGCCATTCGCTGCTGATCATGCGCGCGGTCGCGCTGCTCGAGGCGCGCACCGGAGCGCGACTGAGCCCGCGCGCCTTCGTGTTCCAGACCCTGGAGCAGGTGGCGGCGGAATGCGCGGCGGCGATGCCGGGCGCGGCGGCCGCGCCGTCGATGCCGGAGCCGGCGTCGACCCGGCCCGGATGGCTGCAGCGCCTGCGCAGGTGGCTCGGCCGCGGCGAGGCCTGAGCGGACCGCTCAGCGCGGCGCGTCCTCGCGCACGAAGTAGTAGCCGCTGTAGGCGTCGATGTCGCGCCCGCGGGTGAAGGGGATGCGGCAGTACTGCTCGCGGTTGCTCCAGTCGTCGACCACGCGGTAGCCCAGCGCGATGACGCCGCGCACGAACTCGTCGCGATTGAGAATGCGGTAGGGATGGAACGCGCGCCCGGTCGATTGCACGGTGACGAAGGTCTCGCCCTCGTACAGCGGCATCTTGTTGACCAGCAGGTGCCGTGGCCGCGTGCCCATGCGCTCGAGCAGCTCGGCGACGCCGAAGTCCACGTACTGGAGGGCGCCGGCGGCGAGCAGCACGTTGCAGTCGCGGCCGTCCTCCAGCCGGTCGGTGAACTCCAGTCCGGCGCTGTCGCGCTCGCGCGCCAGCGCGCGGCCCTCGGCCACGATCGCCGGCACGTCATGGACCCGCCAGCGCAGGCCCGGCGGATAGCCGAGGTAGCGCTTCCAGCCGTGGTAGCTCACCCCGACGTGGCCGCCGAAATCGAACAGCCGCGTGTCGGCGTCGACCAGCTGGCGCAGCCAGAAGAGCACGGCATAGTCGCTCTGGCAGGCCTTCTCCATCCGCAGGCGGTACATGCCGCCGAGCTCGACGTGGTCGTAGCCCACGCGCGCGCCGGCGGGAATGGCGCGCTCGGCTTCGGCGAAGCTGGCGTACACGCCGCGGAAGCGGTTGGGCGGCATGCGGGCGAAGCTGCGCGCGTAGTCCCAGGCGAGGATGCGGCCCAGCACGGGCACCCGCCAGGCGTTGCGCGCGATGCGCTCGCCGGTCTCGATCAGTCCCATCGCCGCAGGATAACAGCTGCCGTATCATCGCCGGCCATGGCGCAGGCCCTGGTTTCCCCGGCGGAAGGACCGTTCGATCCGTGGCGGATCCAGGCCGTCACGCACGCCCTGCGCGACCACCCGCTGCTGCAGATCGACGCGCTGGTCGAACTGGGGCGGCGCCTGGAGGCGCGCAAGCTGGTGCGCACCCACAGCGACGCGGCCACCGCCGGCAGCAGCTTCGCCGACGCCCCGCTGCTGCATCCGAATCGCCGCAGCGCCGAGGAGACCCTGGCCGGCATCGCGCAGGCGAAGGCGTGGATGTCGCTGCTCAACGTGCAGGCCGATCCGGTGTACCGGCGCCTGGTCGACGAGGTGCTGGATTCGGTGCGCCCCATGGTCGAGGCGCGCGACCCCGGCATGTGCTATCGGGGAGGCTGGATCTTCGTCAGTTCGCCCGGCGCGGTGACGCCGTTCCACATCGACCACGAGCACAATTTCATCCTGCAGATCCGCGGCCGCAAGCGCCTCTACACCTGGGATCCCTTCGATCGCGAGGTGGTGTCGGAGCGCGGGCAGGAGCTGTTCCACGACCAGCATTCGCGCGCGGGCGTGGTGTGGGACGAGTCCTTCCGGTCGCGCGCCCGCGTGTTCGACCTCGAACCGGGGATGGGCGGCTACATGCCGTCCACCTCGCCGCACATGGTCGAGAACGGCGACGGGCCCTCGATCACGGTCAGCTTCACGTACTACACCGACGCCACCCGCCGCCGCGAGCTGCTCTACCGCGGCAACGCGCGCCTGCGCCGCCTGGGCCTGGAACCGGCCCCGGTGGGTCGTTCGCCGGCGCGCGACCGCGCCAAGGCGGCGGTGCTGGGCGGCTACGCCGCGGCGCGGGCACTGCTGCGCCGTGCGCTGGGTCGCGGCGTGCGCGACAACGGCGTGTCGCACGCGCCGGCCTGAGCCGCGGCTCAGCGGCGGCGCGGCCGCCACAGCGCGGCCAGGCGGTCGCCGCCGAGGCGCGCGTAGAGCCCGCGGGCGAACTCCCGCTCGTCCGCGCTCAGGCAGCACAGCAGCAGGACCGCCGCCGGATAGAGCACGGCGAAGGCGAGTCCGCCGGCGGCCAGCGCGACCAGCGCCGGGTCGATGCGCGCCAGCGGCCAGGTGCAGAGCGCGACCGCGGTCGCCGCCAGCGCGGTGCGCAGCAGGCGGCCCCACGGCAGGCCGGACCCGGTCTCGTAAAGGGCCAGCGCGATCGTCGAACCGGACCCGAGGACCGCCAGCACCGCCGCCGCGGCGACCGCGCCGGCGAGCCCGAAGTAGCGGATGCCGATCCAGGCGCCGGCGAAACGCAGTGCGCCGAAGACCAGGGTCAGCACCATCAGCGCCGTCTGCCGGTCGGCGCTGACCAGGTAGGCCGAGGCGCCATGCCCCAGCGTGCTGGCCACGCGCGCGACCAGCAGGCCGGCGAGCGCAGGCGCGGCCAGCGCGTACGCCGGCCCGTACAGCAGCTCGATGATGCGCGCGGAGTACACGGCGCCGAAGGCCACCAGGGGCGCACCCAGCAGGAACAGCCAGGTCGTGGCGGTGCCAATGCGCCGCGCCGCGACCTGCGGCCCCTGGCCGTAGGCGTTGGCCATCAGCGGCAGCATCTGCAGGCCGACCACGCCAGGCACCAGCAGCGCGGCGCCCAGCGCCAGCGCATTGGCGACCTTGAACAGGCCGGCGGCCGCGGGCTGGCCCTGCAGGGTCAGGAACAGCAGCTCCACCTCGCTGGCGCCGACCGAGCTCAACACGATGGTGACGGCGACCACGCGCAGGTGGTGGCGCACGCGCGCCTCCAGCGCCGGCGGCAGCGCCATCGGCGTCGCCGGCGGCGCGCCGATGGCGCGCGCGGCGCACCACTGCGAGACCAGCCAGAACACCGCGCTCGACACCGCGTAGATGCCGACGAACACGTTCAGCGCCGCGCCGCTGGCGAACGCGATCGCGACCAGCAGCAGGTTCGACACCGCGCCCACGCCGGCGACCAGCGCCGTGCCGCGGAAGTCCTGCGCGCCCTTGGCCACCGACACGTTGAACATGTACGGCGCGCGCAGCGCGACCGCGCCGAGCAGCAGGGCGAACAGGCCGGCGTCGACGTCCGGCATCAGGCGCGCGCCGGCGCCGAGGTACACCAGCGCCACCGCCACCAGCACCACCGCGAGCATGGCCCGCTGCAGTCCGCGCAGGCGTTGCACCAGCGCCGGCACCAGCGCCTGCTGGCCACCGCCGCGCAGCTCGGCCACGAACTTGATCGCCGCGGTGGTGATGCCGGCGTTCGCCACCACCACCGCCATCGCCACGATCCATACCACCAGGCTGTAGACGCCCATCTCGTGCGGACCGAGGTCGCGCGCGATCAGGATCGAGGCGATGAGGCCGAGCAGGTATTCGGCGTACAGGCCGACGGTCGACCAGGCCGTGTTCGACAGCGTGCGCCGGCGCTCGTTCACGCGCGGGCTCCGGCGCTCAGCGCGAGCGGCGCCGCGCGCGGCCGGCGCGCATCAGCCGGCGGCCGCGTCGGCCGGGGCGCCCGCCGCGCGATGCGAGGGCCGCGGCAGGACGAAGTCGCGCCAGGCGCCGGGATCGCCGCCCCTGCCGGCCTCGGCGGCCTTGATGATGTTGTAGGCCTCGCGCGCGCTGACGTAGTGCAGCACGTAGCGGCTGCCGTCGTTGTAGGCGCGCTCGAGGTGGTCGTGCATCGCGTGCATGGCATCGCCCAGCAGCGTGTCCATGTCGCGCTCCTGGGTGCCGTGGGTGTGCACCTTCACGAACACCCACTCGGGGCGGCCGGCGACGTGGATGCCGGTGCGCACCCAGGCGTCGACCCGCGACGGCGTCGGCGGGTTGGCGGCGCGCACGTCGCTGTTCTCGATCCGCGGCACGATGCCGGCGCGGCGCTGCGCCCAGTTCAGCGCCAGCGGACCCTGCACGATCATCAGGTCGCCGCTGGGCCGGCCGCCGGCGCGCACGGGCTCGCCCCGATCGTGCGAACGCGGCCGCAGCGGGTCGTCGGTCGCGTAGTAGATCGCGTTGACGGTGCGGGTCTGGGTGTCGCTGGGCGCCGAGGGCAGGGTGAAGTCGGCGTAGCAGCCGAGCTCGCGCAGCAGCACCAGCTCGTTGTTGATCCCGCACCAGCGGCCGTCGGCGCGCGAGTTGTCGAGGCACCAGTTGCCGTGGATGAAGCCGAAGCGCAGCTCGCCCGTGGCCGGGTCGCGCGGCAACGCGCCGTGGCGCGCGTGCAGCAGGTCGCGGAAGCGGGCCACCGAGGCGCGGAAGTTGGCCTCGGTGTCGTTGTCGTGGTGCAGGTGCACCTCGATCTCGCCGTAGCCGTCGGCGCACAGCGCCGCGAGCTGGTCGAGGTACTCCGGCACGTACTCCTCTTCCGGATAGAAGAAGGTGTGCTGCGGCGGGCGCCCGTCGGCGTCGCGGTGGCGCGAAGCCAGCGCCCGGTAGTCGCGGCACCAGCGCTCCACCCGGCGGCGCTGGGTCTCGGCGTCGGCCTTGCCCCACATGGGCTCGAAGTGGTCGACGAAGCAGAACATCACGTGGGTGGGGCCGTCGACCGGCGGCCGCGCCGGGCGCCGCAGGTAGTCCGCGATCCACAGGTGCATGTTGCGCGAGCGCAGCAGCAGCGCCAGCGCGCCGGCCGCCAGGGCAAGGGCCAACAGGACCAGCAGCAGCCAGATCATGCGGCGTCCCGGTAGGCGGGCAGGGCGCGCGGCGCCAGCCCGCGCGCGGCCCATTCCGGCAGCATCGCCTCCAGCACCTCGATCACCGCCGGCCCGTCGTCGTGCAGCAGCAGGATGTCGCCGGGCTGCGGCGGTTCGCGCCGGATCATCTCGATCACTTCGGCGGCCGGCCCGCGGCGGTAGTCGAGGGTGTCGTAGGACCAGAACACGATCGGCCGGCCGCGGCGCGCCAGGTCCAGCACCAGGCGCGCCGGCAGCGCGCCGCGCGGCGTGCGCACCAGGTGGTCGCGCTGGCCGTCGATGCGCTCGAGCTCGAGGTCGGCCAGCGCCAGCTCCCGCACCTGCTGCGGCAGGGTCATGGCGCGGAACTCCGGGTGCGAGTTCGAATGGTTGCCGATGGCATGACCCTCGGCCGCGATGCGCCGCGCCAGGTCCGGATGGGCCCGCACCTTTTCGCCGATCAGGAAGAAGCTGCCGCGCGCGCCGTGGCGCGCCAGCACGTCGAGCACGCGCGGGGTGTACTCGGGGTGCGGCCCGTCGTCGAAGGTGAGGTAGATGGCATTGCCGCGCGCCGGGCCGCGCGACTTCACGATCGCGCCCGGGAGCCAGCGCAGCAGCTGCAACTTCCTCGGCCTCGGACCCATGTTCACTTGCGTGCCGCCCCTCTCGATGCACAGCACCCCGGTCCGCGACGCCAGCCGGTGCCCGGGGTGGCCGCTGCGCGAACGGGAGGCATTGCGATTTCCCCGGCCGGCATTATGACCGGCGCCACCGACAATCGCATCCACCGCGGACCCATCCGCCCGCTGCCGCGTCGTGGCGGGCTGGTGGTACCTTTGCAGCCGCTCGAGCCGCCGGGCGACGGCCCACCGCGCCGCGCCCCGCGACCCGGCGCGGCGACCCCGCCGCCGTCCCGTCAACGCTGCCCACGGCGACCGCATCCCGCATGTTCCTGTTCGTGCTGCTCTATCTCGCGCTCGTCATCGTGCGACCGCAGGAGTACCCGGCGCTGGCGGACTGGGGCGTGCCGGTGCTGCAGATCGCCCTGGCCGGGGCCTTCGGCCTGTGGATCCTGGGCGGGCGCAAGGACTTCGGCGCGCCGCAGTTCCCGCTCCTGTTCGCCTTCCTGTTCGTGCTCATGCTGTCGCTGGCGATGAACGGCTGGTACGGCGGCACCGTGGACCAGTTGACCAAGTTCGGCCCCACCGTCGCGGCCTTCGTGCTGGTCGCCAACGCGATCACCCACCGCGGCCGCGCCTACACCCTGATGGCCACCCTGGTGCTGTGCACGCTGGTGCCGGCGGTCCACGGCATCGACCAGAAGGCAGAGGGCATCGGCTGGACCGGCGTGCCGCTGATCCAGGACGGCCGCATCCAGTACCTGGGCATCTTCAACGACCCCAACGACCTCGGCATGCTGTTCGTGATCGCCTTGCCGATGGCGCTGCTGCTGAGCAGGCGTGGCGGCCTGATGGGCCTGCGCCGCCTGTTCTGGCTGGCCGCGGCCGGGGTGATCCTGTATGCGATCTACCTCACCAACTCGCGCGGCGCGCTGCTCGCCACCGCGTCGCTGGTGGTGATCCACCTGTGGCGCCGGCGCGGGCTGATGGTCGCGGGGATCGTCGGCGCGGTGGGTCTCGCCGGCCTGATGCTGCTGCCCTCGCGCCTGAGCCAGCTCGACGTCGAGGAGGCCTCGGCCTACGGGCGGGTCGACGCCTGGTACGAGGGCCTGCAGATGTTCGCCGCCAACCCGGTGTTCGGCGTGGGCGCCAACCAGTTCAGCGACTATCATTTCCTCACCGCGCACAATTCCTTCGTGCTGGTGCTGGCCGAGACCGGCATCATCGGCTTCACCGTCTGGCTCGCCTTCCTTGCCTACTGCTATCGCATGATCTTCGCCATCCTGCGCGCGCCGGTCGCCGCCGCACCCGAAGGGGTCACGGCCGAGGACCGCGCCATCGCCTCCACCCTGCTGCTGTCGCTGAGCGGCTGCATGGTCGCGGCGTTCTTCCTCAGCCGCACCTACATCGTGGTGATCTACCTGCTCACCGGCTTGATCGTGGGCTGCTACCTCGAGGCGCGGCGGCGCGTGCCCACGCTGCCGCGCTTCCCGCTCGGCAAGGACCTGTGGCTGTGGCCGCTGGTCGGCATCGGCGGCGCGATCGGGCTGTACCTCGTGGTCAAGGTCCTGTTGATGACCGTATGAACACGCGATCGACCACGCTGCGCAACACGGCCTTCACCTCGGTGGCGATCTACACCGAGTATTTCCTCGGCATGCTGACCTCGATCCTGATCGCGCGCGACCT
Organism: uncultured Gammaproteobacteria bacterium; assembly: GCA_964614825.1. GTDB lineage: Bacteria > Pseudomonadota > Gammaproteobacteria > Xanthomonadales > Ahniellaceae > JAGOEZ01. The sequence goes on along the minus strand of CAZTNB010000001.1, from coordinate 23,390 downwards.
CGGGCCGGGCGGCTTCGGCGCGTACAGCCTCGTCATCTGGCTGGTCGCGGTGAGCATGACCATCGTCAATGCCGGCACCGCCGGCGCGGTGATCCGCTTCGTGGCCGAGTTGCGCGGCGCCGGCACCCCGGAGCTGATCGCGCCGCTGCTGGCCTTCCTGCGCCGCGTGCAGCAGTGGTTCCTCGTCGCCGTGCTGGCGGCCGGCGCGGCGGTGTTCTGGTTCGCCGGCGACCACCTCGTGCCGGGCTTCAACCACCTGCTGCTGTTCCTGCTCATGGCGCTGTCCACCGCGTTGCGCGCCAACTACATGTTCAACGTCTGCATCGCCAAGGGCTTCGAGCACTTCCGCGCCACCGCGGTGATCGCCACGGTGGCGGCGCCGGCAAACCTGCTGCTGGTGGCGCTGGCGTGGTGGGTCAGCGCGCCGGTCGAGGGCTTCCTCGGCGTGTACGCGGTCTCCAGCGCGGTGTTCTATTTCGTGTCCAGCCGGCAGACGGGCGGACTGGTGCCGGAATCCCCCGCGGGGCTGGCGCTGCCCGAGTCGCTGCACGCGCGGGTCGTGCGCCACATGCGCATCACCGCGGTCATGGTGATCATCACTTACGTGACCGCGAGCGAGGTGGAGGTGATGTTCCTCAACCTGCTCGACACCGCGTCGGCGGCCGGCAAGTTCAAGGTCGCCTACCAGCTGGCCGACGGCGCCACGCTGCTGGTGCCAGGGGTGTTCGGCGTCCTGCTGCTGCCGATGATGGCCAACGCGCTGAGCCAGAGCCGCGAGGCCGCCGGCCGCCGCTTCGTCGGCGCGACCACCTACCTCGCGCTGCTGGCCATGCCGCTGCTGGCCTTCGGCGTCCTGTTCGCGGAGCCGGTGATGGCGGTGCTGTACGGCAACGCCTACCTGGCCGCCGCCCCGGCCTTCGCCGTGATCCTGTTCGCGAAGTCGGTCTCGGTGGTCTCGCAGGGGGGGTCGAGCCTGCTGATGAGCTCCGAGCGGCAGAACATCGTGCTGGCGATCGTGTTCCTGTGCGGGCTGCTCAAGATCGGGCTGGACGTGGTGCTGATCCGCGGCTTCGGGCTGCATGGGGCGATCGCCGCCTATGCGGTCGCGACCATCGCCAGCGCCGCGGCGATGATCGTGTTCGGCGCGCGCACCGGCGGCACCCGCCTGCCGTGGGCGCGCCTGCTGCGCATCGGCGGTGCCGGCGCGATCGCCGCCGCGTGCGCGTTCCCTTCGCACTACATCGGGCATCCGTTGCCCGCGGTCGTCACCGGCTTCGTCGTGGTCTCGCTGTCGTACGCCTTCGCGACGCTGTTGCTGGGCTGCTGGAGCGTGGCCGACATCGCGCACATCCGCGAACTGCTCGCGCGCATCGGGTCGGGCCGCGTGCCCGGGCTGGACGGACTGCTGGCATGGGCCGGCCGCAGGGCGGCCCGGGAGGCGACGTGAGCGACCTGTACGAGTCCCTGTTCCGCAAGCTGCTGTTCCCGCTCTATGAGGGCGGGCTGCGCCGTCGCCACACGCTGCGCTACCTGCGCGAGTACGAGCGCGACCAGTGGCTGCCGGCCGAGCGCATCGCCGCGATCCAGTGGCAGAAGCTGCAGCGCCTGCTCGCCCACTGCTGGAACGAGGTGCCGTACTACCGCCGGCGCTGGTCCGAGGCCGGCATCGAGCCGGGCGACATCCGCACGCTGGCGGACTACGCGCGCCTGCCGGTGCTGACCAAGCGCGACATCCGCGACAACTACGACGACATGCACGCGCGCTCGCTGCGCGGCCGGATGCTCTACAAGAGCACCAGCGGCTCGACCGGCGAGCCGCTGCGGCTGGGCTACACGCGCGAGAGCTTCGAACGCCGCATCGCGGTGATGTGGCGCGGCTACGGGTGGGCCGGTTCGCGCATGGGGCGTCGCACCCTGTACCTGTGGGGCGCGCCGGTGGACGGGCCGACCGACCTGCATCGGATCAAGGACGGCATCTACCATCGCGTGTTCGGCCGCAAGGTGCTCAACACCTACCTCATGTCGGGCGCCAACATGGCGCAGTACGCCGACGAGATCGACCGCTACCGGCCGCGCGTCATCGTGGGCTACGTCAACCCGCTGGTGCGCCTGGCGCAATGGCTGCTCGAGCAGGGGCGCAAGGTGCACAGCCCGCAGTCGATACTGGGGGCGGCCGAGGCGCTGCACGACTTCCAGCGCGAGCTGATCGAGCGCGCCTTCGGCTGCAAGGCCTACAACACCTACGGCTGCCGCGAGTTCATGCTGGTCGCCTCGCAGTGCGAGCGGCAGGAAGGCCTGCACGTCAACGCCGACCACCTGGTGGTGGAGGTGGCGAACCGCCAGCCGGCGCTCGACGGCAGCGAGATCGGCGAGGTGGTGGTGACCGACCTGCACAACTACGGCATGCCGTTCGTGCGCTACGTCAACGGCGACACCGCCGTGCCCGGCCCGGCCACGCCCTGCGCCTGCGGCCGCGGCCTGCCGCGGCTGGCGCGCGTGGTCGGCCGCACGCTCGACGCGATCCGCGCACCCGATGGACGCGTGGTGCCGGGCGAGTTCTTCCCGTTCCTGTTCAACGACACGCCGGGCGTGAAGCGCTTCCGCGTGCACCAGCGCCAGCTCGACCGGCTCGACATCAGCCTGGTCGCCGACGCCGCCTTCGACGCCGCCGCCGAGCGGCGCTGCCGCGAACAGATCGGCAAGGTGGTGGGCGAGGGCATGACGCTCGCGATCGAGCGGGTCGAGGAGCTGCCGCTGGGGCCCTCGGGCAAGGTCCGCGTGACCGTGTCCGAGATCGCATGAGCCACGCGCCGCTGCGCATCAGCCACGTCGTCGAGAACCTCAACCGCGGCGGGCTCGAACGCGTGGTCATCGACCTGGTGCGCGCGCAGCGCGGGCTGGGTCACGATTGCGAGGTCGTGTGCCTGTTCGAGGCCGGCTCGCTGGCCGGCGAACTCGCCGCGGCCGGCGTCCCGGTCCATGCCTGCGGCAAGCGCGGCGGGCTCGACCTGGTCGCCATCGCGCGGCTGCGCGGCCACCTGCGCCGGCACCGCACGCAGGTGCTGCACACCCACAATGCGGTTGCGCACTACCACGCGGTCGCGGCGGCGCTGGGCCTCGGCGTCCGCCGGACGATCAACACCCGCCATGGCATGGGGGTGCAGCAGCCCGGTGGCCGGCGCGAGTGGCTGTTCCGCCGCGCGCTGTCGCGCACCGACGTGGTGGTCACGGTGTGCGAGGCGGCGCGCCGCGAGGTGCTGGCGCAGGGCCTGATTCCCGCCGCCAAGGTGGTCGCCATCCCCAACGGCATCCGCCTCGATGCCTTCGAACCCGCCAACGACGCGGCGCGCGCGGCCCTGGTGCGCGAACTGGGCCTGCCGCAAGGCACGCGGCTGATCGGCGCCGTGGGGCGCCTCAACTGGGCCAAGGATCCGGTGTCGCTGGTGCGGGCCTTTCGCATGGTGCGCGAGCGCCATCCGGCGACCGCGCTGGCATGGATCGGCGATGGCGCCCTGCGTGCCGAGGTGGAGGCCGCCGCGACCTCGGAGGGGGTCGCCGACCGGGTGATCCTGCTCGGCGACCGCAGCGACGTACCGCGCCTGCTCGCGGGCCTCGATCTCTACGCCATGTCCTCGCTGACCGAGGGCTACTCGATCGCACTGCTCGAAGCCTGCGCCGCCGACCTGCCCATCGTCGCCACCGACGTGGGCGGCAACGGCGAGATCGTGCGCAACGGCATCAACGGCCTGCTGGTGCCGGCACGCGATCCGCAGCGCCTCGCGGATGCCCTCGCGGCACTGCTGGCCGATCCCGCGCGCGCCCGCGACATGGGCCGGGCCGGGCGCGATTGGGCGCTGGCGTCGGCCTCGATCCCGGCCATGGCCGCGCGATACGAGTCGGCCTACCGGGCCTAACTGGCCCAGCATCCCGGCGCAGTCGGCGTCCAAGGGGGCATCCGCACGCCTGCCGGTGAATCCGTGGCGGGATTGCGCGCGTTTCTGCGTTTGCCAGGCGAATGGCTTCCAGGAAGTCGCCCGGACCGGCCGCGACGACAGCGGAACTCGAGCCGCTGGCCGCACGCCTGCGCCCCACCGATACCGACGATCCGGCCTTTCGCGCGTTCCGGGCAGCGATTCACGCCGGGGCGTCGCGCCAGGACATCTACGTCGCCTCCGGGCACGGTTATGCCGCGCGGGCCTGGGAGCAGTCGACCGATCCCATCCAGTCGAGGCAGCGGGAGTTGGATACCCTGCGCGAGTTCGAGCGCATTCGTGAGCACGCGGTCAACCTGGTCGATCCCCTTCAGCGGCACTACGGCGTGTCCGGCACCGCCGTGCTCGAAGTCGGGTGCGGCACGGGCGCGCTCGCGGTGGCATTGGCCTTGGTCGGGGCGCAGGTGACCGCGGTGGACCCGACACCCGAATCTCTCCAGGCGTGCCGGCATCGTGCCGAATACTTCGGCGTGCCACCGGACCAACTGCATCTGCAACGGGTGGACGCACGGCCCGGCCTGCCGTTTCCCGACCGGCTGTTCGACCGCGTGATCGTCAATTCGGTGCTCGAGTTCATACCCGACCGGCGCCAGGACCATGTGAGGGACTGGGTGCGGCTGCTGCGCCCGGCGGGGCTGCTGGTGATATCGGCCGAGAACGGCCTGTTCCCGCGCGACTACTACACGGGCCTGTTACTGCCGCGCCTGCGTCGGCGTCACTGCATCGCGCAGAACAAGCCGTACGGGCCGACGTGGCTGGAGTTGCGGCGCTGGGTACTGGATGACCATCGGCGCGTGGTGGACCTTTCGGCGCAGAACCGCTTCAACTCGATCGACAAGCTGGCGGTACGCCTGCGGCAGCGCGGGCGCGATCGGCTGGCGCGCGTGCTGGGCGCGGGCAATCGTGGCTTCAAGGCCGCGTGCACGGCGCTTGGACTGCCTGCGGACCTGTTCCTCCCGTATGCGACCTGGGTCTTCGAGGTCGATGCGGAATCGACCGGACTCGCCGCGCGCTAGGAGGTTCCTGGCGGCGCGCCCCGCGCCACGAAGTTGACCGTGGTCGCCACCAGGTCGTCGAAGGAATAGGCGGCGAACTCGGGCGCGACGCGCATCGATGCCAGCGCCTCGCGTGATCCCGGTCGCACCGCGCGCTCCTCGTGCATGATCTCGAGGCCCGCGTCGCGGGCCATCGCGATGAAGTCCGGCGCGCGCAGGCGGTTCTGGTAGTTGAGCGCGTTGTTCCACTTGCGCCATTGGCGGGCGTCGAACTGCAGGTAGTGCACGAAGGAGATCGCGCGGTCGAAGTGCGCATAGTGGTCGTTGCAGGCCACCGCGTGCAGGCTGACGCCGCGCGCGCCGATCAACCGACGCGACTCGCGCAGCAGGCCGGGCAGCAGCGCCGGCTCGACGTGCTCGAGCACGCTGTTGGAGAACACCACGTCGATCGAGCCGTCGGGCAGGGTGGTGCGCGCGGCATCGGCCGGCGCGTGGTAGACGATGCCCGCGGTGCCGAGCAGGTCCGCGTCGGTGCGCGTGTCGAGCAGGCGCCGGTACAGCGCGCGCACGTCCGCCGGGTCGCGGTCGGCCGCGGTGGCGACGGCGTCGAGGTGGCGCTCGAGGTGCACCAGCAGGCGCCGGGTCATGGCGCCGTCCAGGTGGCGCGAGATGTCGTAGGTGTGGCACGTGCGCGCGCCGGCCAGCGCGAACAGCAGCGGGCTGGTGGGGTACCAGCCGGTGCCGATCTCGAGCAGTTCGCGGCCGGCGACCGAAGCGACCCCGGCCGCGCGCAGCAGGCCCATCAGGCCCAGCCAGTCGCCGACCTTGGCGTCGAAGTTCGCGGCCGGATCGCGCAGGCCGCCGAACCGGCGTTGCAGCCAGTCGTTGGCGCCGGTGCCGCCGGGCACCGCCGCCAGCACTTTCTGGATCACGCCCTTGACCCGCCAGTGGCGCGCCCAGCCGCGCAAGCCGCGCCGCGCGAGCGGCGCTGAATCGGCTCGTTCCTCTCCCGCGCGCCGCATGTCCATGCGGTTCCCCCTGACCCGGATGAGCGACAGAGGCTACCGCGCCGGCGCCGGCGGTCAATCGCCTTGCGGCGACCGGTGCCCGCGCTGCAATAATCCGCCCCGATGAGCGACCCCGCCGACCACGTCCCGGGCAAGCGCGAGCGCCTCGCGACGGCGGTCGCGCGCAGTGGCCTGTTGCCCGCGCTGCGTCACGGCCGGCGCCTGCTGCGGCCGGACCTGCGCATCCTGGCCTACCACCGGGTGGTCGACCGCATCGACGCCGGGCGATTCCGCTTCGACCCCGAACTGCTCAGCGCCGACGCGGCCGGCTTCCGCGCGCAGATGCAGCACGTGCGGCGGCACTACGCGCCGATGGGCCTGGCCGCAGCGATGGCGCTGCTCGACGCCGGCGAGGTGCTGCCGCGCGGCGCGCTGGTGGTGACCTTCGACGACGGTTACGACGACAACTACCGGGTGGCGTACCCGATCCTGCGCGATCTGGGCGTGCCGGCCACCTTCTTCGTCTCCACCGGTTACATCGACAGCGGCCTGCCGTACCACTACGACTGGTTCGTGCACGTGCTCAGCGCCGCCACCGTGGCGGCGATCGACATCCCCGAACTCGGGCACGCCGGGACCCTGCCGTCCGCATTGCGCGACCGCCAGCGCCTGGCGCAGGCGCTGATCTCGAAGCTCAAGGCGCTCGACGACGACGCCCAGATCCGGGTGATCGACCGCCTGGCGCTGGCCTGCGCCATGCCCCGGATCGGGCCGGTGCCCGACTGCCGTCCCATGACCTGGGACCAGCTGCGCGAGATGGACCAGGGCGGCATGGAGATCGGCTCGCACGGGGTGGGCCATCGCATGCTGGCCAAGCTCGACGACGCCGAACTGCAGGCGGAGATCGTGGGCTCGCGCAATGCGATCGGGCGCGCCCTCGGCAAGCCGGCCAGCGTCATTTCCTATCCGGTGGGAGGTGGCGATGCCTGGGACGAGCGCGTGGTGGCGGTGGCGCGCGCCGCCGGCTACGTCGCCGGCTGCAGTTACCTGGCCGGCAGCAACGACCCGCGACGCCTGGACCGCTACGGCCTGCGCCGGTTGCCGGTGGAGCGCACCACCAGCCTCGAGGTGTTCGCCGCGATGACCGCGGTGCCGGAGTGGTTCGGCTATGCCTCGCGGGCGCCGCGGACGCCGGCCGGCCACGGCGCCGCCGCGGGTGCGCGCTCGCCTGCCGCGGCGCCGGTGCGCTAATCTAGGCGCGTCCGGACCTTGCGACGAGGTGGCCCGCGGGCAACCGCCGGCCCAGTGTGCGCACATGAGCACTACCACCACCGCCTGAAGCACCCACCGGCTGGGCCACCCGCGAAAGGGCGCTCGGCGCCCTTTTTCGTTTCCAGCGCCCGCCGCCACCCCTCGCGGCCGGCGCAGGCAGGACTCCATGATCAAGATCACGCTCCCCGACGGCAGCCAGCGCGAATTCGACGCGGCCGTGTCCGTCGCCGACATCGCCGCCAGCATCGGCCCGGGCCTGGCCAAGGCCGCCCTCGCCGGCAAGGTCGACGGCAAGCTGGTCGACCTCTCGCACCTCATCGCGCGCGACGCGGCGCTGGAGATCGTCACCGTCAAGCACGCCGACGCGCTCGACATCGTGCGCCATTCCACCGCGCACCTGCTGGCCCAGGCCACCCAGCGCCTGTTCCCCGACACCCAGGTCACGATCGGCCCGGTGGTGGAGAACGGCTTCTACTACGACTTCGCGCGCGAGACGCCGTTCACGCCGGAGGACCTCGGCCGGATCGAGGACGAGATGCGCCGCATCGTGGCCGAGTCGCTGCCGGTGACGCGCAGCGTGATGGCCAAGGACGCCGCCATCGCCTTCTTCAAGGACAAGGGCGAGACCTTCAAGGCCGCGATCATCGACGACATCATCCCGCCCGGCGAGGAGATCTCGCTGTACGGGCAGGGCGAATGGATCGACCTGTGCCGCGGCCCCCACGTGCCCAGCACGGGCAAGCTCGGCGCGTTCAAGCTCATGCGCGTGTCCGGCGCCTACTGGCGCGGCGACCAGAAGAACGCGCAGTTGCAGCGCATCTACGGCACGGCCTGGTTGTCCGACAAGGACCTCAAGGCCTACCTCACCCTGCTCGAAGAGGCCGAGAAGCGCGACCACCGCAAGATCGGCAAGGCGCTGGACCTGTTCCACATGCAGGAGGAGGGCCCGGGCCTGGTGTTCTGGCACCCGAAGGGCTGGGCCATCTGGCAGGTGGTGGAGCAGTACATGCGCCGGGTCTACCGCGCCAACGGCTACCACGAGGTGCGCTGCCCGCAGATCCTCGACAAGTCGCTGTGGGAGAAGACCGGCCACTGGGACAACTACCGCGACAACATGTTCACCACCGCGTCGGAGAACCGCGACTACGCGGTCAAGCCGATGAACTGCCCCGGCCACGTGCAGATCTACAACCACGGCCTGCACAGCTACCGCGACCTGCCGTTGCGCTACGGCGAATTCGGCGCCTGCCACCGCAACGAGCCCTCGGGCGCCCTGCATGGCCTGCTGCGCGTGCGCGGCTTCACCCAGGACGACGGCCACATCTTCTGCACCGAGGCGCAGATCGAGTCCGAGGTGGTGGCCTTCCACCGCCAGGCCATGGCGGTCTACGCCGACTTCGGCTTCAGCGAGATTTCGCTCAAGATCGCGCTGCGCCCGAACAAGCGCATCGGCGACGACGCCCAGTGGTCGCGCGCCGAGGACATGCTCCGGGGCGGTCTCAGGGCCTGTGAGACGCCATGGGACGAGTTGCCGGGCGAGGGTGCCTTCTACGGGCCCAAGATCGAATACCACCTCAAGGATTCGTTGGGCCGGGCCTGGCAGGTGGGCACCATGCAGGTCGATTTCTTCATGCCCGGGCGCCTCGGGGCCGAGTACGTGACCGAGGATTCGAGCCGGAAAACCCCGGTGATGCTGCACCGGGCCATCGTCGGCTCGCTGGAGCGCTTCATCGGCATGCTGATCGAGCACCACGCCGGAAACCTGCCGACCTGGCTGGCCCCGGTGCAGGCGGTCGCCATGAACATCACCGACGCCCAGGCCGAATGGGCGGATGCGGTTCGGAAAAACCTTGCAAATCAAGGCTTCCGGGTCGAGTCGGATTTGCGCAACGAGAAGATCGGATATAAGATTCGCGAGCACACCCTGCAGAAGGTGCCGTATCTGCTCGTGGTCGGGGACCGCGAGAAGGAGCACGGCACCGTCGCGGTGCGCGCGCGTTCCGGGGAGGACCTGGGCTCGATGACGCCGGCCCAGTTCGCGGAACGCCTGCAATCGGAATCGGTGAAGGGCTGAGGCGCAACGCCACGGCCCTTCGTGCATCGGGCATCAGAGGACACACGAATCGCTACGGAAAATAAAGGCAATCGGCGCAATCTGGAGATCCGGGTTCCGCGCGTGCGCGTGATCGGCGCGGATGGCGAGCAGGTCGGCGTGCTCAGCCGCGACGAGGCGCTCAACATGGCGCAGGAACTCGGGCTGGACCTGGTCGAGATCGTGCCGAACTCCGATCCGCCCGTGTGCCGGATCATGGATTACGGCAAGTTCAAGTTCGAGGCGCAGAAGAAGGCCAACGCGGCGCGCAAGAAGCAGAAGCAGCAGGAGATCAAGGAACTCAAGTTCCGTCCCACGACGGACGAGGGCGATTACCAGATCAAGCTGCGCAACCTGCGCCGTTTCATTGCCGAAGGCGACAAGGTCAAGATCAACATCCGCTTCCGCGGCCGCGAGATGGCCCATACCGAACTCGGCATGGCCATGGCGCGGCGCCTGGAAGGGGACCTGAAGGACGAAGTGACCATCGAGCAGTTCCCCCGCATGGAAGGGCGCTTGATGATCATGATGGTGGCGCCGAAGCGTAAGTAGCGCCACGCCACCCCGCGTCGCACTTCCCCCTCGTGGGGAAGGTTGCAAGCAGGCGGTCCCGGAAACGGGATCGCGATGGAGCAGGCGGGCCTCGCGGCCTGCCACACAAGCCGAACCGAGCAGGAAGGAAAGTGCGGGTCGCCCCGCCGCTCGGCTCAGTCACGAAGATCGATCAACGGAGTTTTGCAGTCATGCCAAAGATCAAGACCAACCGGGCCGCCGCCAAGCGGTTCCGGAAGACGGCGTCCGGCAAGTTCAAGTGCGGGCACGCCTTCAAGAGCCACATCCTGACCAAGAAGTCCACCAAGCGTAAGCGCGGGCTTCGGGCCACCAACCATGTTCGTGCCGAGGACGCAGGTCGCGTCGCTCGCATGATGCCGTACGCGTGAGGGAGGACTGACCCATGGCACGAGTCAAGCGTGGAGTCACCGCCCGTCGCCGGCACAAGAAGATCATCGCCAAGGCGCGTGGCTACTACAACGCGCGGCGCAAGGTCTTCCGCGTCGCCAAGCAGGCCGTCACCAAGGCGCAGCAGTACGCCTACATCGGCCGCAAGCAGAAGAAGCGCCAGTTCCGCGCCTTGTGGATCGTGCGCATCAATGCCGGCGCGCGCCAGTTCGGCCTGTCGTACAGCCGCCTGATCGCGGGCCTGAAGAAGGCCGGCATCACGATGGACCGCAAGATCCTCGCCGATCTCGCGGTGCATGATCTGCCGGCCTTCGGCCAGATCGCCGAGAAGGCCAAGGCCAGCCTGGCTGCGTAAGCCCCGGCGGCGCGGTTCGCACCGCGCCGCAACCGAGGTCCGACGTGGGGAGAAGGCCCGGCCTTTTCCCCACGTTCGTTTTGGGAAACCGGAATCCATGGATCCGCTCGACACCGAACTCTCGCAGCCGCTGGACCAGATCGCCGCGGCGGCGACGCTCGAGGCGCTCGACGCGTTGCGCGTCGGCCTGCTCGGCAGGAGCGGCAGCATCACCGAGCAGCTCAAGCAGCTCGGCAAGCTGCCGCCGGAGGAGCGCAAGGCGCGCGGCGAGCGCATCAACCAGGCCAAGGAGCGGGTCGCCGCGGCCATCGCGGCGCGGCGCGAGCAGCTCGAGCGCCAGGCACTGGATGCGCGACTCGCCGCCGAGCGGGTCGACGTCACCATGCCCGGCCGCGGCTCCGAGCCCGGCACCCTGCATCCGGTCACGCGCACGCTCGAGCGCATCGGCGCCATCTTCCAGCGCCTGGGCTACCAGCTCGCCAGCGGGCCCGAGATCGAGGACGACTACCACAACTTCGAGGCGCTCAATTTCCCGCCGCACCATCCGGCGCGGGCGATGCACGACACCTTCTACTTCGGCGACGGGCGCCTGCTGCGCACGCACACCTCGCCGGTGCAGATCCGCGCCATGAAGGGGCGCCAGCCGCCGTTGCGCGTGATCGCGCCGGGCAAGGTGTACCGCAGCGATTCCGACCACACGCACTCGCCCATGTTCCACCAGGTCGAGGGCCTGCTGGTCGACGAGTCGTCCAACTTCGGCGACCTCAAGGGCACGCTGGCGCAGTTCGTCGGCGCCTTCTTCGAGCGCGACTTCGAGATGCGCTTCCGGCCCTCGTACTTCCCCTTCACCGAGCCGTCGGCCGAGGTCGACATCCGCTGGGAGCGCGCCGACGGCAGCAGCAGCTGGCTCGAGGTGCTGGGCTGCGGCATGGTCCATCCCAACGTGCTGCGCGAGTGCGGCATCGATCCCGAGCGCTACACCGGCTTCGCCTTCGGCCTCGGCGTCGAGCGCTTCGCCATGCTGCGCTACGGCGTGTCCGACCTGCGCGCCTTCTTCGACAACGACCTGCGCTTCCTGCGCCAGTTCGCCTGAATTCGCCGTGCCCTCTTCCCGGTGGGGGCGTGGGATGGCACCGGAAGTCGAGAACCAGAGCCGATGAAATTCTCCGAGAACTGGCTGCGCAGCTTCATCGATCCGCCCGCCGACCGCGACGAGCTGGTGCGGCGCCTGACCATGGCCGGCCTCGAGGTCGAGGCGGTCGAGGCGCTGGGCGCCGGGCTCGAGGGCGTGCTGGTGGCGCAGGTCGAGAGCGCCGAGCCGCATCCCAACGCCGACAAGCTGCGCGTGTGCCGCGTGCGCGCCGGCGGCGAGCCGCTCACGATCGTGTGCGGCGCGCCCAATGCGCGCGCCGGGCTCAAGGCGCCGCTGGCCATGGTCGGGGCGAAGCTGCCGGGCGGGATCGAGATCCGCCGCGCCGCGCTGCGCGGCGTCGAGTCGAACGGCATGTTGTGCTCGGGCCGCGAACTCGGGCTCGGTGCCGACGCCGACGGACTGCTCGAGCTGCCGGACGACGCCCCGGTCGGCGTGGCGCTGGCGAACTACCTCGACCTGCCCGATGCCAGCATCGAGCTCAAGCTCACGCCCAACCGGCCCGATTGCCTGGGCCTGCGCGGGCTGGCCTCGGAAGTCGCCGCGCTGTTCGCCCTGCCACCGGTCGCGACCGAGGTGGCCGCGGTGGCGGCGCGCATGGACGCGACGCGCGAGATCCGCCTCGAGGCGCCTGCGGGCTGCCCGCGCTACGTGGGCCGCGTGCTGCGCGGCGTCGACGCGCGGGCGGTGTCGCCGCCGTGGATGGCCGAACGCCTGCGCCGGGCCGGGCTGCGCCCGATCAGCGCCATCGTCGACTGCACCAACTACGTGATGCTCGAGCTCGGCCAGCCGCTGCATGCCTTCGACCACGCGCGGCTCGAGGGCGCCGTGGTCGTGCGCCGCGGCCGCGCCGGCGAATCGCTCAAGCTGCTCGACGGCCGCGAGGTGGCGCTCGACGAGGGCTTCCTGGTGATCGCCGACGAGCGCAAGGCGCTGGCGCTGGCGGGCGTGATGGGCGGCTGGGATTCGCGCGTCACCGACGCCACCGCGGACCTGTTCCTGGAATCGGCGCACTTCGCGCCCGACGCGATCATCGGCCGCGCGCGCCGGCTCGGCCTGCACACCGATGCCTCGCACCGCTTCGAGCGCGGCGTGGACCCGCAGCTGCCGCGCGCCGCGATCGAGCGCCTGACCGAACTGATCGTCGCGGTCGCAGGCGGCGAGCCGGGCCCGGTGGTGGAAGCCGTGTCGGCGCCGCACCTGCCGCAACGCCCGCCGGTGCGCCTGCGCCGCGCGCGCCTGGCGCGCGTGCTGGGCCTGTCCGTGCCCGATGCGCGGGTCGAATCGATCCTGCGCGGCCTGGGCTTCGGCGTCGAGGCGCATGCCGAGGGCTGGACCGTGGCGCCGCCCTCGCGCCGCTTCGACATCGCGATCGAGGAAGACCTGGTCGAGGAAGTGATCCGCGTGCACGGCTACGACGCCGTGCCGGTGCGCGCGCCCAGCGGCACGCTGGTGCTCGTGCCCGAAGCCGAGGGCCGCGTGCCCGAGTCCGCGCTGCGCGACGCGCTGCGCGCGCGCGGCTATTCCGAGGCGGTGTGCTTCGCCTTCGTCGCCGCGGAGTTGCTGCGCCAATGGCAACTCGAGGCCGGCGCGATCGCGCTGGCCAACCCGCTGTCGCAGGAACTGGCGGTGATGCGCACCTCGCTGCTGCCGGGCCTGGTCGACGCGCTGCGGCGCAACCTGGCGCGCCAGGCCACGCGCGTGCGCCTGTTCGAGCTCGGCCATGCGTTCAGCGCCGGCGCGGGCGGCCCGGTGGAGACGCAGCGCATCGCCGGGGTGGCGATCGGCAGCGCCGCCGCCGAGCAGTGGGGCGAACCACGCCGCGCCATGGATTTCCACGACCTCAAGGGCGACCTGGAGGCGCTGCTGGCGACCACCGGCGCGGCCGCGGAATTCGCCTTCCGGCCCACCGAACGCCCGTGGCTGCATCCGGGCCGCGCGGCCGAGGTGGTCCGCGGCGGCGCGGTCCTCGGCGTGGCCGGCGCGCTGCACCCGGCACTGGCCGCCGCCCTGGACCTGCCGCAGGACGCCTGGGCCTTCGAACTCGAGGTCGGGCCCCTGGCCGAGCGGTCCATCCCGGTCGCCACCGAGCTGTCCCGGCAGCCGTCCGTCCGCCGGGACCTCGCGATCGTCGTCGACCGGCAGGTGCCCTGGGCGGCCCTGGAAGGGGCCATCCGGGGGGCCGCGGGGCCCTGGTTGCGCGGCCTGGTGCTGTTCGACCAGTACGCCGGCAAAGGTTTGCCCGATTCCGCAAGGAGTCTCGCTATAGGCTTGATTTTGCAGGACGATTCCCGCACCCTAACGGACGAGGATGCCAATGGAATCGTGGCCTCGGTGGTCAGGGTGATCGCCGAAAGCTTCGGGGGCCAGCTACGGGGTTGAGGATGGCGCTGACCAAGGCGGAAATGGCCGAGCGTTTGTTCGAGAACGTCGGCCTTAACAAGCGCGAGGCGAAGGAGTTCGTCGACGCCTTCTTCGAGGTCGTGCGCGAGGCGCTCGAGCGCGGGGAACAGGTGAAGCTGTCGGGCTTCGGCAACTTCGACCTGCGGCGCAAGAACCAGCGCCCGGGGCGCAACCCCAAGACCGGCGAGGAGATCCCGATCTCCGCGCGGCGGGTGGTGACGTTCCGGCCGGGGCAGAAGCTCAAGATCCGTGTCGAGGCGTATTCCGGCCCCAGGGTCGGCTGAAGCGGGCAGGGAACTGAAGTCCACAGGGGCCGCACATGCTCGACCCGGGCAGCAACAACGAGTTGCCGGTCATTCCGGCCAAACGCTACTTCACCATCGGTGAGGTGAGCGAACTCTGCGCGGTCAAGCCGCACGTGCTGCGCTACTGGGAACAGGAATTCCCCAACCTCAAGCCGGTCAAGCGCCGCGGCAACCGCCGCTACTACCAGCGCCACGACGTGCTGATGATCCGGCAGATCCGCGCCTTGCTTTACGAACAGGGGTTCACCATCGGCGGCGCGCGCCAGCGCCTCGAGGGCGAGCAGGGCCGGATCGAGACCAGCATGTCCGGCCAGATCGTCAAGCAGGTGCGCCTCGAACTCGAGGAAGTCCTGCACATCCTGCGCCGCTGATCGGCGCCGCCGATCCCCCGGCGTTTCCGATTCGGGTACAATTCCGCGGCTTTCGCGAGCGTCGGGGCGTAGCGCAGTCTGGTAGCGCACCAGCATGGGGTGCTGGGGGTCGTGAGTTCGAATCTCACCGTCCCGACCAATTCGCGAAGCCCAAGGTGCCAACCCCCGGTACGGCAGCCACCGAAGCCTCGGCCTCCCCCGGTCGCCGCGAGCGCAGCGAGCCTCGAAGCCCCGCCGCTCCGATCGCCGCACCCCCCAAGACCCTCCGCCCCGCACCCACCGCTTCCCCCCGATCGCCCCCGCGCCGCACTGAAGTCCTGCGTTCTGGCGCCAAGCGCGCGCCCCGTCCCCGTTGCCACGCCTGCGAAGCACTCCTCGCGCCCCATGACGCGCCCGCGCGTCGTCGCAGCATGACTTCCGGGCTGCAGCGCCAAGTCCCTGCCACGATTGGGATTTCCACCACCTCGGAAAAACCTCTCCCGGACCTCGCCACTTCCTCTCCCCCAACTCGCCCCTCCCTCGGGACGCTCGCCGCGCCCGCGCCTATCCCTCATCGCCAGTTCCGCAACGAAAGGAGCAGCGACGGTGAAACTACGGCGATGGATCGTGGGTGCAGGCGAGGTGGCGAGCTTCCGTGACGAGGCCGACTACCGCGAGTACGCGCAGGGCGATGCGGTCGTGCTGCTGTCCGAGGGTCGGCCGGCGCTGACCTGGAACTGCTGGGTGCCGGGTTCGGTGTGGATGCCGGTGCGCGGCCAGGCGCGCCTGTTCGGGCGCGACCTGCGCCTCACGCTCGCGGCCGACCAGCTGCTGGTGGCCGAGCACGGCAACCGGCTGACGGTGCAGGCCGGCACCGGCCAGGACGCCAGCCTGGTGGGCGTGCTGCTGCCGCCCGAGCGCGTGCGCGCCATCGCGCGCCGCGAGTTCGACCTGGTCCTCGAGGCGCCACTGTTGTTCCCCGCGGTGCTGCGCGCGGACTCCGCGCTCGCCACGCAGCTCCTCGGCGTGGCGCAGGCGGCCCTGCGCGGCGAGGACCCCGCGGCGGCGCTGCGCGCGGTCGACGAGCTCATCGCCATGCTGCTGCGCGCGCAGGCCGGCCACGACGCCGCCATCGAGCGCTGCCCGGGCCGTTCGCCGCACTACCGGCGCCAGCTGTTCCTGCGCCTGATGCGGGTGCGCAACCACATCGACTCCGGCGCCAGCATCGGCGCCGAGGGCTCGCTGGCGCGCCTGGCCGACATCGCCAAGCTGTCGCCCACGCATTTCCTGCGCGTGTACCGCGACGTGTTCGGCCACACGCCGCACAAGCACGTGGTGGCGGCGCGCATGGAGGCGGCGCGCACGTTGCTGCTCTCGACCAGCCTCGGCGTCACCCAGGTGTGCCGCGCGCTGGGCTTCGAGAACCGTTGCGCCTTCGCGCGCTCGTTCAAGCAGCACTACGGCGTGGCGCCGACGCAGTTGCGCGGCGCGGCGCGCGGCGGCGTGCAGCCGGCACCGGACGCGGGCGCGGGCGCGGGGATTCGCAATCCGCGCACCACCGCCGCGCAAGTTCCGCAACCCGCCTGAGGGAACCCTGGCCGACGATCGTGGCACGCGCGGCGCCTCGCGGCGTCGCGCGTTGCCCGTCACCAGCAGTGCAACCTCTCGACGCTGTGCCCACGATTACGAGGAGAGCCATTCCAATGAGAACCACCCCGCTACGCGCCGCGATCCGGCGATCCCTGCACGGCGCCGCCGCGCTCGCGGTCGTCGCCGCGCCGATGGCGCAGGCGCAGGACCAGGACGCGCCGGAGACCCTGGAGACCGTCACCGTGCTCGGCTCGCGCATCAAGCGCACCGACATCGAGACCTCGCAACCGGTGCTGGTGATCGAGCGCGCGGACCTGCAGCGCACCGGCCTGACCTCGGTCGGCGACATCCTGCAGGAGCTGACCAGCGCCGGCGCCACCCTCAACACCACCTTCAACAACGGCGGCAACGGCGAGACCCGCGCCGACCTGCGCAACCTGGGCTCCAACCGCGTGCTGGTGCTGGTCAACGGCCGGCGCTGGGTGCAGAGCGCCAGCGGCGGCGTGATCGGCACCGGCGTCGACCTGTCGACCATCCCGCTGTCGATCGTCGAGCGGGTGGAAGTGCTCAAGGACGGCGCGTCCTCGATCTACGGCTCGGACGCCATCGCCGGCGTGATCAACATCACCACGCGCGACACCTACGACGGCGCGGAAGCGAACGCCTACCTCGGCGAGTACGAGCAGGGCGATGGCCGCACCGAAGCCTACGACTTCACCCTGGGCAGCACCTCCGAGCGCGCCAGCGTGGTGCTCAACCTCTCCTACACCAAGCAGGAGGAGGTGGGCGCCGGCGACCGCGACATCAGCGCGGTGCCGACCTACGGCCTGCCGTCGGGCACGGTCTACCCGGGCGGCCCCAGCTCGACCACGCCGCAGGGCCGCTTCGGCTTCGGCCCCGCCGGCAACCGCCTGCCCAACGGCAGCGCCGGCACGCTGACGCTGAGCGACGGACGCCCCGGCACCGCCGCCGGCGATTTCCGCCCGTTCAGCACCGCCACCGACGGCTACAACTTCGCCCCCGACAACTACCTGCTGACGCCGCAGGAGCGCGTCGGCCTGTATGCGCAGGGCCGCTACGACCTCACCGACTCGATCAGCTTCCGGGCCGAGGCGCTGTACAACCAGCGCAATTCGGAGGTGCTGCTGGCGCCGACGCCGATCGTGCTGGGCACGCTGGGCGCCGGCGGCGCCTTCGGCGTGAACATCTCCGCCGACAGCATCTACAACCCCTTCGGCCAGGACATCACGCGCTCGCAGTTCCGCCCGCTGGGCCGCGGCCGCAGCTTCAACCAGGACGTCGACGCCTTCCACTTCGCCGGCGGCTTCGACGGCGCCTTCGACCTGTGGGACCGCTCGTTCTCGTGGGACGTCAACTACATCTACAACGAGAGCGAGCAGAACGACACCAACTTCGGCGCCTACAACGTCGGCAACCTCGCCCAGGGCGTGGGCCCCTCGTTCCTCGCCGACGGCGTGCCCACCTGCGGCACGCCCGACGCGCCGATCGCGGGCTGCGTGCCGCTCAACTTCCTCGGCGGGCCGGACGGCTTCACCCAGGAGATGTTCGACTACGCGTCGGTGGTGATCCACGACAGCGGCGGCTACAAGAGCACCAACTACACCGCCAACATCACCGGCGACCTGTTCGAGATGCCGGCCGGCCCGCTGGGCTTCGCCGCGGGCTACGAGTACCGGCGCGAATCCGGCTACGACTCGCCCGACGCCTTCGTCGCCGCCGGCCTCACCACCGGCAACGCGCGCCTGCCCACCGAGGGCGGCTACTCGGTCGACGAGTTCTACGTCGAGTTCAACGTGCCGGTGCTCAAGGACCTGCCCGGCGCCGAGATCGTCGAGTTCAACGTCGCCGCGCGCTACTCGGACTATTCGTCGTTCGGCGACACCACCAACCCGAAGATCGGCTTCCGCTGGAAGCCGATCTCCGACCTGCTGGTCCGCGGCAGCTACGCCGACGGCTTCCGCGCGCCCAACATCACCGAACTGTTCGGCGGCCAGGCGGACTCGTTCCCCGACATCGCCGACCCCTGCGACGCGGCGAACCTGGCGCTCAATCCGGCCCCGGCGGCCAACTGCTACAACGGCATCGGCGGCGTGGCCCCGGTGCCGGTGGGCTACGAGATCGCCAACTCGCAGGTGCGCGCGACGGTGGGTTCGAATCCGAACCTGACCCCGGAGACCGCCACCACCAAGACGCTGGGCCTGGTGTACAGCCCGTCCTACCTCGAGGGGCTGGACGTCTACCTCGACTGGTACGACATCGAGATCGAGAACACGATCGCGGCGCCGACCGCGCAGTTCCTGCTCACCGACTGCTACGTCAACAGCACCCTGAGCTCCTGCGCGCTGATCACGCGCAATCCGGCCTCCGGCGACATCCTCGACATGCTGGCGCTGGCGGCCAACAACGGCACCCTGACCCAGGAAGGCTACGACGTCACCTTCGACTACCGGTTCGACACCGACTACGGCAAGTTCCGCATCAACTGGGCCAGCACCTACATCAGCGAGTACATCACCGAGATCCCGCTGGGCTCGGGGCCGCTGTCGGTGGTGGGCAACTACTTCCAGTTCTTCCCGGTGTGGCGCCTCAAGTCGAACATCGACCTCGACTGGCAGTACGGCGACTGGGGCGCGACCTTCGGCGCGCGCTACCTGTCGGCGCTCGACGAGTCCTGCACCTCGGCGGTGCTGGCCGGCGAGCCGGAGGTCTGCTCCGATCCGGCAGGCACGCCCACCTTCGGCGGGCCTGAGAACGAGATCGACGACGTCTGGTACTTCGACATCCAGGGCTCGTGGGACGCGCCATGGAACGCGCGCGTCACGGCGGGCATCAACAACCTGTTCGACAAGACCCCGCCGGTCATGTACTCGGCCTTCGCCAACAGCTTCGACCCGCAGTACGAGCTGCCGGGCCGCTTCTGGTACGTGAGCTATTCGCAGAAGTTCTGACACGGGCATCCCATCCCCCGCCCGTGGCGGAGGCGCGGCGCGACCAGGACGGTCGCGCCGCGTTGCTTCACCGCCGCCCTGCGCCATGGGTCGCCCACGCAGTGGGCCCTCACGGGGCGAGGGACGGCGGCTCGACTGCGACTGCGGCAGCGGCCGGGCACGCGATACGATGGGCCGGTCGAGTCCCGGTTTCCGTCGCATGCCCATCGAAAGACGCGCGCTGTACCCCGAGATCGAGCCCTACGACACCGGGTTCCTCCAGGTATCGCCGTTGCATCGCCTGTACTACGAGCAGTCCGGCAACCCCAGGGGCCCGGCCGCGGTGTTCCTGCACGGCGGGCCAGGCGGCGGCTCCAGCCCCAAGATGCGGCGGCTGTTCGACCCCGCGCACTGGCGCATCGTGCTCTACGACCAGCGCGGCTGCGGGCGCTCCACGCCCAGCGCCGAGCTGGAGGCCAACACCACCTGGGACCTGGTCGCCGACCTCGAGCGCCTGCGCGCGCACCTGGGCGTTTCGCGCTGGATGGTGTTCGGCGGTTCGTGGGGCTCCACGCTGGCACTGGCCTATGCGCAGGCGCATCCGGCGGCGGTGAGCGCGCTGGTGCTGCGCGGCATCTTCCTGCTGCGGCGCTGGGAGCTCGAATGGTTCTACCAGTGGGGCGCGAGCCAGATGTTCCCGGACCGCTGGGAGGAGTACCTGGCGCCGATCCCGGCGGCCGAGCGCGGCGACCTCATGAGCGCCTACCACCGGCGCCTGACCGATCCCGACCGCGGCGTGCGCGTGGCGGCGGCGCGGGCCTGGGCGGTGTGGGAGGCGCGCACCAGCTTCCTGCTCGACAACCCCGACTACGTCAACGCCTTCGACAGCGACGAGCATGCGCTGCAGTTCGCCCGCATCGAGTGCCATTACTTCGTCCACGGCGGCTTCTTCGAGCGCGAGGACCTGCTGCTGCACCAGGTCGAGCGCATCCGCCACGTCCCGGCGGTGATCGTGCAGGGGCGCTGGGACATCGTGTGCCCGCCGCGCAGCGCCTGGGACCTGCACCGGGCGTGGCCGGAGGCGGATTTCCGCCTGGTGCCCGATGCCGGGCACTCGGCCTTCGAGCCCGGCATCGCGCATGAGCTGCTGGAGGCCACGGACCGCTTCCGCCACGTGCGCTGAGGCTTGCGCCGAAGCGATGCAACGCTGCGCCGGCCCGAATCATCCTTGTTCGAAGGGCCGCCGATCGGCGGCGCGTCCCATCTTCCGGCACTGGCCGGGTCGCGCGCCGCGCCGGAGACTGCCGCAGGGCCGGCGAAACGCCCCGTTGCAATGAACTACGAAAAGTGCTGTAGTTAATCCGGGTGCGGAGACAGCGCGGAGCGCGCGAACCGTGAACGCCAACGTCCAGTTCATCCGCCGCACGCCGGACATCCGCTACGCGCGGGTCCACGGCTGGATCGTGGATGCGCCGGCCAACCGGCTGACCCGCGGCGACATCGAGGTGCGGCTCACGCCCAAGGCGATGGCGGTGCTGCGCGAGTTGCTGGCGCGCCCGGCCACCGTGGTGCGCCGCGACGACCTGCTCGGCATCGTGTGGCGCGACGGCTTCCCGACCGACGACGTGCTCACCCACGCCATCACCGAGCTGCGCCGCGCGCTGGACGACGATCCGCGCGCGCCACGCATCATCGAGACCATTCCCAAGGTGGGTTACCGCCTGCTGGCGGCGGTGGAGATCCTCGAAGACCCGCCGACGCCGCCGTCGGTGCCGGTGATCACCACGATCGCCGCGCCGCCGATCGCGCCGGAACCGGCCGCGCGCGCGCCGTGGCCGCTGCTGGCGACGCTGGCCGGGCTGGCCCTGCTGGCCGTGGCGCTGCCGCTGTTGCAGCGCGACGCCGGTTCGCGGTCGCCGGTGGCGAATGCCGCGGCCTCGGTCGCGCCGCCCGTGGCGCTGACGGCGCCACCGCCGGCGCCGGCGCAGCCGGTGGCGCTGAGTTCCGATCCGACCCGCGAGCAGTTCCCGGCACTGTCGCCCGACGGCAGCACCGCGGTGTACGTGGCGGTGGAGGAGGGTGGCCGCAGTTCGCGCCTGATGCTGCGCAGCCTCGACGCCGCGGCCGATCCGGTGGCGCTCACCAGCCCGCCGGACACCGTCTCCGACACCTATCCGACCTGGTCGCCCGACGGCAAGCAGATCGCGTTCCTGCGCATGTCGCGCGACGATTGCACGATCCAGGTCATGCCGGCCCTGGGCGGGCAGGCGCGCAGCGTGGGCGACTGCTTCGAGCGCACCATCGACTACATCGACTGGACCAGCGACGGCAGCGGCCTGCTGCTGTGCCGCCGCGCGACGCAGGCCGACAAGCTCGGCCCCACCGCCGCCGGTTCGGTGCATCGGCTGGACCTCGCCAGCGGCGCGATCACGCCGATCGCCTACGGCCCGGCCGCGGTCGGCGACGACGACCTGCAGCCGCGCTCATCGCCCGACGGCAAGTGGATCGCGTTCCGGCGCGGCGCCTATCCGTATTCGGACCTGTGGGTGATGCCGGTCGCGGGCGGCACCGCGCGCAAGATCACCAACCTGCGCGCGCCGATCCGCGGTTACGCCTGGTACCCCGACAGCGCGCAGATGGTGATCTCCTCCGCGCACGAGGGCATGCACGCGCTGTATCGCATCGACGTCGCCACCGGCACGCCGGTGGCACTCGGGCCCAGCGCCGCCACCTTCCCCTCGGTGGCGCGGCACGCGGCGGTGATGGTGTGGCAGAACGAGACCGAACTGGCGCAGCTGATGCAGTTCGCGCCGACGCGCGGGGCCGGGGGCGAGCGCATTGCCGGCACGCTGGTCGAACCCTCGACGCGCTCGGAGTACCTGCCGGCGATTTCGCCCGACGGCAAGCTGCTGGCCTTCGTCTCCACCCGCAGCGGCGAGCCGCAGGTCTGGCTGCGCGAGTTCGACAGCGGCCGCGCCTTCCCGCTCACCCGCCTGTCCAAGCGCGAGCCGGCCTTCCCGCAGTGGGCGCCGGACGGCTCCGCGCTGCTGTTCGTGGCGCGCAGCGCCGGCAGCAGCGAGCTGATGCGGGTGGACATCGCCAGCGCGCGCATGGAGAAGATCTCGCGCGACGACGAGCGCACGCGCTGGGCTTCGTATTCGCGCGACGGACGCACGATCTACTCGTCGTCGGACCGCTCGGGCGCCTGGCAGGTGTGGCGCATGGACGCCGACGGCGCCAACGCGGAGCAGCTGACCACCGCGGGCGGCTTCGACCCGCGTGACTGGCTGGGCGACGGCGCGATCTACTACACCAAGGAAACCGACCGCGGCCTGTTCAAGCTCGACCTCGCCACGCGCGAGGAACGGCGCGTGTCGTGGCTGGCCGGCTACTGGAACATGGACGCCTTCGTGCTGCGCGACGACGGCATCTGGTATCTCGAGATGGAAGGCAAGGACAACGCGTCCTGGCTGATGAATGCGCCGCTGATGCAGGCACAGGAGGCCGACGACGGCCCGACCACGGCGCGGCGCGTGAACCGCCTCGACGGCGGCAACGTGGTCGCGCAGATGAGCATGTCCAGCGACCTCTCGCGCATGGTCACCGTCGCCATCACCCGCGACGAAACCGACGTGATGACGATGCCGCTGCCGGGCGGCTGAGCGCTCCGGATCAGGCAGCCCGGACCGGTTCCGCGTTACCCGTTGTAGGAGCGCATCTCATGCGCGACCGCGGACCCTCGTGCAACCGCGCCGTGGATTCCGCGGTCGCGCATGAGATGCGCTCCTACAACGCAGGCTCGCCGGGGTCCGCCAGCACCACGGATTCCGAACCCAGCCAGCGTTCCAGCGCGGCCATCACCGCATCGGCCATCGCCGCCGCGTCCGGCGTGTACAACCGCGCGCGATCGGCGCGCTCCATCCAGCCGAACACGCTCTGGCGCAGCTGCTCCGCGCTGCGCACGCGCTCGG